>WTFZ01000193.1 GCA_011523835.1 Synechococcus sp. CO36386bin_29
TCGAGTTTGGCCAGGCTGAAACCGATCCAGAACTGCTGCCTGGCGGCCAGGGGATCAGGCAGCTGTTGACCAGGGATGGTGTTCAGAACGCTCAAGGCCCGTCCCCACTGGCCATCCAGTAGAGCGTCACGGGCCAGATCCCATTGCAGCTGCCAGATCGCCGGGTGATCCGGCCATCGCTCTAAGACATCCAGTCCATTCTGGTTGCCGTTCAGGCGGACGCGGGCCGCGGCCACATCCGCTGAACGCTCCTGCAACGTCAGCGGCAGCGCATTCAGCAGCGCCTGCTTCGGCCTCAGCGGCTCACTCAGTAGAGCCGCTGCCGTCAGGGCTTCTTCGGATTGAGGATGGTCGTTGGCTAATTGCAGAAGCATCGCTTCCCCGCGCCGTTTCTGGGCTGGGGTTCCGCGTAGCAGGCTGCGGCCGATGATCAGTGCCTGGGGCGGTTGCAGCGGGGTGCCCTGAAGGCAGAGCTCCGAGGCCTGGCCATCGCCGAGTTCTGCTAGGGCTGAGGCCAGGCTGAGACGTTGCTCTTGCGAGAGTCCCGCGCCGCTGACCGTCCCGCAGGTGCGGCGAATGAGGCGGGCCGCTCCAGGCCAGCGGGGGCCCCAGCGTGCCAGGTGCAAGGCGCTGGCCTGCAGGGAGTCCTGGCTTGTGTCATCGGGGAGTTCTGCCGCCGCGGCGAGGGAGGCGGGATGGGCAGGCTGCTTGGACAGCAACTGCTGTTTCAGCTGCGCGTCGTTGCCTTTGAGGTAGTAACGGGCATCGGCGCTGGCCGCGCTGGTGGGGAAGCGCTCGAGCAGGCTTTGCCAGCGCTGTTCTGCCTCAGTGGGCCGGCCGACACGCTGCGATGCAAGGGCTTGCTGCTTGAGAGCCACGGCCGCCAGGGGCGCCGGCCCCCATCCCTGCCCGGCGAGCAACCGTCGCTGGCGTTCGGGTGAGTCCCGACTTCGACTGGACAGGAGCAGGGCCGCTTCCCTGCGATCCAGCGGGTCAATCGACCAGCGATAGCGCCTCCAAACCTGCGTGCTGGTCATCCGAGGGGTCACCGCGACGTGACGCTGGTGCAGAAGCCTCTGGCCCCCCAAGATCGCCAGCAGCGTGAGGATCGAGGTGCCTCCGAGGATCAACAGTCCGCGGGTCGGTCCAGCACTCACACAGGCTCATTGAACTGCTGGCATTCTGTTCCCAGTGGCAGGTAATGGATGGGTGCGGATCCGCGCACGCCCCGGCCCGGGCGGCGGCAGCAACGACGTTGCTTCATCGCCTGTGGTGTGGCCCTAGTGGTGTGGGGGATGCGCTGGCTCTGGCCGTTGCAATGGCTCCCTGGGTGGATCGTGCTGTTTGCGGGATCCTGGGCCGTGTTGGAACTGGCGGGCATCCTGCTGAGACCCCAGCGCTGGCGTTGAAGGATTGGCGTGCAGCTTTAGGCCTGTCCTTGCTCTGGAGATCCGCTGTCGTTGGGCCTTTTAAGGTTCGTTTTATCAATGAGGCTCCATGGCATCGCCTGCGTTCCATCCCCTCAACTCTCCTGATCCTTCCCAGGTGAGTTTTGGCACCGATGGCCTGCGAGGTCATGTCGGTACGGCAATCACCTCCACGCTGGCTCTGCAGGTGGGCTTCTGGTGTGGTCAGATCCTCCCCTCGGATGGGCCTGTGCTGATCGGGATGGATTCGCGCACGAGCGGATCCATGCTCGTGTCGGCACTTGCGGCCGGTCTGACCGCAGCGGGGCGCGAGGTCTGGACCCTTGGGCTCTGCCCCACACCGGCGGTCCCCGGCCTGATTCGCCGGTTTGGGGCAGCCGGTGGCTTGATGGTGTCCGCGAGCCACAACCCACCGGAGGACAACGGCATCAAGGTGTTTGGTTCTGATGGCAGCAAGCTCGGGTCAGCGCTTCAGGCACGAATCGAAGCCGGACTCCGCGGTGAGGTCCCGTCGTCATCGCATGGGAACTCCTTCGGGGTCTCACACCAGCGCTCCGATCTGCTCGATCTCTACAAGCAGGACCTTCTCAAGAGCGTGAAGCATCAGCGGCTGGATGGTGTGCCGATTGTTCTGGATCTCTGCTGGGGCTCGGCAACAGCCTGCGGGGCTGCAGTGTTTGCCGAGCTTGGTGCCGATGTCACGGTCCTTCACGGCGAAGCCGATGGAGAGCGCATCAATGTGGATTGCGGCTCCACTCAGCTGGAGCCTTTGCGTCGGGCTGTGCTGGAGCATGGTGCGGCCATGGGCTTCGCGTTTGATGGCGATGCCGATCGGATGCTGGCGGTTGATGGCCGAGGCCGCATCGTTGATGGCGATCATGTGCTGTTTCTCTGGGGTTCAGCGCTCCAAGACGGCGGCGTACTCCCTGACCAGAGGCTGGTGGCCACGGTGATGTCCAACCTGGGCTTCGAACGGGCCTGGCAGGCGCGAGGTGGGCAGCTGGATCGCACACCTGTCGGTGATCAGCATGTGCATGCCGCCATGGTGAGCAGTGGTGCGGCCCTCGGCGGTGAGCAATCCGGTCACATCCTTTCGTCCGCCCACGGGTTGTCGGGTGACGGTGTGCTGACGGCTCTGCAGTTAGCCACCCTCTGCCATGGCAGAGGAATCACCCTGGCCGATTGGCTGGACTCCAGCTTTGAGGCTTATCCGCAGAAATTGGTGAATGTTCGAGTGCCGGATCGGGCGCGTCGCAAGGCTTGGGCCGACTGCCAACCTCTTGCGGCTTTAGTGCAAGAGGCTGAGCTCAGCATGGCGGCCGATGGTCGCGTGCTGGTGCGGGCCAGTGGAACGGAGCCGCTTCTGCGGGTGATGGTTGAGGCAGCCGATCCCAAGGCTGTTGATCATTGGACCCAGCGACTGTCTGAAGCGGCGGACCAGCACCTCAACGCCGCTTGAACTGACAGAGATCGCGAGCGATGGCCAGGGCGCCATCACAGGCATCTCCCAGGGGTGGGGTCCAGCGAGCAGCTGGCAGGTGTTGCTGCATCTCCTCTTGAACGGCACGGTTGAACTGCCTCAGATACAAGAGCGCGCCTCCGTGGGCGCAAAGGTTGGGGTGCTGCAGGTGAAGCTTCCTGGCCACGGCGCTGGCGGCTTCGGCCAGAGCGAATGCCGATCGCTCAAGGATTCGCTGGGCTTCGCGATCTCCCTGGGCGGCGGCCTCGTCTACCAGCGGTGCCAGGCGTGCCAGATCAGCAGGTTGATGATCTGGCTGCACCACAAGGGTTTTGAGGTCGTTCGCCGACCGGCAGCCGAGCCGTCCCCATAGCGATTGGCGCAATGGGCCATCCGCCAGTCGCCCATCGGCCATGCGCAGGCTCACCTGCACACCTTGGTGCCCGATGTCGAAGGCTGAGCCGGCACCATCCAGGCGCCAGCCCCAGCCGCCGCAGCGTTGTTCTTCGCCAAGAGTGTTGCGCCCCACCACGATCATCCCCGTGCCACTGATCAGCACGATTCCCGCTTGCTCGGCGAACGCACCGCGCAGGGCAGTGCGTTCATCGCCGGTGGCGACGCAGCGATCTTTGGGGAGATGGACCACCTCGCGGAGCAGGGATGCGGCACGGGCCTGCAAATCCGTGCCGGCTTCCACGCCACTGGCGCCAACCGCCGCAGCGGCGAGGGGCTCGTCGTGGTGATCGGGCCATGCGGCGTGCAGGCTTGAGCGGATGGCCTCCCGGAAGCGTTCCTCTCCTCCAGGGGCATCCAGATGGCTGACGCCCGTGCCCGTGCCTTCTCCCAGACAATGCCAGCCTTCCGGGGTCCAGCGACTGAGCCGGCAGCGGCAATGGGTCTGGCCTGCATCGAATCCGGCCAGGACCTGGGAGGTGCTTGTCGGACTGTCAGTCATGCTCTCGGCCGGCATTGGCTGAGGGTGGCCAAACAGAACCAACCAGTGATCTGCACTTCAGGGCGGAAGAAGATCGTGTCAGCAGCGCCATGCACCAGAAGCCCGGTGATCGCGGCCAGGCAGCCGATGCAGGGCAGGGCCAGATCCGCATCGGAGGCCAGCGCTTTCAGGCCTCGACGCACGCTGGCAAGGGCGAGACCGATGCAGGCGATCAGCCCTGGAATGCCTGTTTCCACCAGAAGTTCCAGCGGCACGGAGTAGGCGCTCAGGGCATTGAACTTTGGCTGCTGATACAGGGGATAGACGCTGTTGAAGGCAGCGTTCCCAGGGCCGATTCCCAGCCAGGGGCGGTCTTGGATCATGTCCATCGCCGCTAACCACACATTGATCCTGAAGTTGTTGGAGCTGTCATCGCGTCCGGCAAGCAGGCTCATCACTCGGGTGCGGATCGGGTCCACCTGGGTGACGGCCAGTGCCAGCAGCACTCCACAAGCTGCCAGCAGGGCCAGGGGGACCAATCGTTTCCAGAGCGGGGGCCAGTGGCGAATGGCGCGAAGCACCAGCAGCAGCATCAGTAGGCCTAGAGCTGCTACGAGTGCGAGCCATCCCCCGCGGCTGTAGCTGAAGAGCACCGACGCACTCCCGAGGATGAAGGCGGTCGCGGCAAACATTCGGCGTCCCCATCCGTGCCAGCGGATGCAGGCCACCAGAGCCAAAGGCAGGATCGGCACCAGGTAGCCCGCCAGCAGATTGGGGTTGCCGAGGGGCCCGTAGATCCGGATCGTTCCTTCGGCCACTGAATTCGGATCAGCCCAGCGGGCCAGTTCTTCGGTGGGGGCATAGAGCTGGCGAAGGGCCATCACATCGGTCAGGAGCGATCCCCCAAGCAAAGCCGCCAACAGCCGATCCCACCATTCAGAGCGCACGGCAAGAAGCTGGCGCATCAGGGCGTAAACCCCCAGATAGCTGAGCAGTTTCACCAGACCTTTGAGGGCTGCGGCGGGGACTGGTGAGAAGCCTGTGGCCAGTACAGCGACACCCAGGAACAGCAGCAGCCAGGCGCTGATCCCACCCAGCCGCTCGGGAGGTTTGGTGAATGACCACAGCAGCCAGAGAGAACCACACGCCAGCACGATCAGCCCAAGCCCCGAGCGCGTGACCAAAGGCAGGCTTACGAGCAGGAGGATCAAAAGGATGCCGGCCAGATTGGCGAGGCGCTTCTGCTGCGCTGCCGAGCTGGGGAGACATCCCTGCCAGCGCAGCAGCCAGGGAGAGGGTTCTGAAGCCTCAGCCATCCGGGGGGATTGCGTCGTTTGCGGGATTATCGATCCGTTGCCAGGCAATCTCCAGATCTTCAGGATCCGGCAGGGGCTGCTGATTGCGTTGGTAGAGAACCCGGTAGGCCGGAAGCCCCAGCTCCTGCACGTAGCGTTCCCGTTCGGTCGGTACCGGCAGAGGGTTGTCGGCTCGCCACGGTCGGACGTCCTCGGCGGGGCGATCGAAACAACCGCTCAGCTCAACCAACGCCACCATCGGTTCGATCACGGCCAGCACGTCACTCTGTAGAAACAGCTCCCGACCCGGTTGCAGGGTTGCTGCAATGGCCAGCAACAGGGAAGGCTGCAGCACGCGCCGTTTGCGGTGGCGCCGCTTGAACCACGGATCCGGAAACTGAATGCTCACCAGCTGCAGGCGATCCTGTGGCAGCGCGGCCATCCACCCTTCCAGGCTCACATTGGCGTTGCAGAACAGATAGTGCAGGTTGAGGCGTTCCAGCCGGTCCCGATCGCGCTGGGCGGATCGCACCAGAGGCCGTCTGATCTCCACACCCAGGTGATTGCGATCCGGCCTCAGGGTTGCCAGCTCCTGCAGGCACAGGCCTCGGGCACAGCCGATGTCCAGATGAATGGGACGGCAGGGGTCATCGAACAGCAGCTCTGGAGCAGGCAGCTCTAGCGGCAGCTGAAAGAACCGGCTGAGGGGATTGACGTGCTGACGCATCAGGACGGCGAGGGCTCGAGCGGTGTATGGCGGAGAAGCCCCCAGCAGGCGGTGTAACCGTGCAGGTGGGTTGCGCCGCCGAGAGGGCCGATCTCGCCGTTGCAGAAACTTCCGGAAACAGGGAGATCCGGCATGACATCGCGAGCGATGGTCACGTCCCCATCAGCAGTTCCGAACAGGCCACTTCCTCGGCCCAGGCAGGCGAACAGCAGGCCACAGAGCGGATCGTTTTCCGCTGATGTCGACCGGCTCGTTGTCAGGAGTTGGCGAGCTTCCTGGCGGGAGGCCTGAGCTTCCCGCAGCTGAAACTGCACGTTCTGTCCAGCGCGCACGCGCTCGGCGACAGCGACGGCTCCGTTGCGGGGGTCAACGCCAATCAGATTGCGAACCAGAAAGGTGCGCTCCTGATCATTCTTGGGTTGTGAATCGGGCTGATCGCTGTCGGAAGTGAGGCGTTGCAGCTTGGCCAGTGCAGCCCCTGCCGAGAGTTCCTGCCGCTCGACACCAAGAAACAGCGAATGCTGCACCAGTTCACGATCCTCGGCGCTCAATCCAGCGAGAACCCGCTGCAGGCAGGCCACGGGGCTGTCGCGTCGATCTCCATCGCTGAGTTCCAGCAGCACGTTGCGCTGGGCCTGTTCGATCGCGAACACCGGGCCGATCGGTCGGCACCCCTGTGCCACCACAGGGTCGAGAGACCAATCACCACCGATGCTGAGGCCGACGGCCCCGGCTGCAACCCCCTCGCTGCAGAGCAGGGAGCCATGGGCCGCGTTGTGGGGGATGGCGATTCCGCCGATCTTGTCCACAGCGGGGTAGGCGTAATCCAGTCCGCTGATCAGATCATTGAT
>WTFZ01000022.1 GCA_011523835.1 Synechococcus sp. CO36386bin_29
ACGGCACAGCTCACCACCACCATGGCAATCAGAATCGCTCCGATGCCCTCTTGTGAATCTCTTGTCCCGGCATCGTTCGCTGAACACTGCTGACGCTTTGAGCGGCTGAAGAACGATCGATGGGTCCCCAGCTGAAATACGAAGGACAGCACGTAATAAAGAAGGATCATCACGGCCACCACAAGGGAATACACCGCGAAGTTGTCCAGTCGGTTGGTGCTTTCCGTTGGATTCAGTTCTTTCCCGAGGCTGAAGATGGTCGGCACTGCCAGAAACAGAAGGCTCAACATCAGTTGACGAGCCTGAAGGCTGGTGCTTCGCGCGTTGATCTGAACATGCTGCTTCTGGTATCCCGCTACGAAGGTGCTGATACCCAGGACCAGGAGGCAGTTTGTGATTACCGATCCTGCAATGGAAACCACCACAAGACGGTCAAGACCGCTGGTGAGAGCAGTAATGCTCACCACCAGTTCCACCAGATTTCCCAACCCCACACTCACCACGCCGCTGTAGCGATCACCGAGGTGTTCGCTCAGTTGATCCACGAGGACAGAGATCAGCCTGGCCAGGGGAACCAACGCCACTCCGAAGGCCAGAAAGCGCAGGAGCAGATCCAGAGTGCTTGTCGGCGATGGCGGTTTGATTACCGCCGCAGCGATGGCCGGAAGCAGTAACAAAGACCAGGTGGTGGCGTCGTTGCTCTTCAGCACGGTGACGGAGTTGCGCAGGGTGCGAAGCATGCGCCAGTTGCTCAGGTCTCCAGGTCCTGCATCAGCGTGAGCTGACGGACAGGCGGTTCCTCATCGACGAATCCCCATGCGTTGAACACGGCTGCATCGGGGTGGTTGATCCGTTGCGCTCCGTTGTTTCGTTCCAGAACGAAGCCTTGCTCAGCCATCCGACGCATCAGTCGGGCGGCTTCCTCGAAACGGGAGGCCATCGCCTCGAGACTGGCGCAGTCGGAGGTCAGACCGGCATCCTTCCAGGTGAAGTAACTCATGGTTCGCGGGATCAGTTGGGGTGAAGCCCTAGTCCCAGCATGATCAGGCCTGCTGTGACAAGCCAGAACAGGGGCACCACCACCTGCTCAGGTGTTCCTCCCAGTTCGAAATGGTGATGTAGCGGTGCCATCCGAAAGACGCGGCGCCCTTGACCATCGGCTCCCTTGGTGGCTTTGAACACCCATACCTGCACGATCACTGAAACGGACTCGGCGAGAAAGACCCCACCCATCAGCAGCAATGGCCACAGGCTGTCGGAGAGAAGGGCCACGGCACTCAAGGCCGCTCCCATGGCCAGGGAGCCCGTATCACCCATGAACACCTTGGCGGGATTTCGGTTGTGGATCAGAAACCCCAGCCAGCACCCAGCCATGGCCATGCAGAATCCAGCCAGCGCCGGATCGCCGGCATTGCCGCGAAGCATCAGTTGCAGGGCCAGACCGGTGAACACCAGGGCTCCGCAGCCTGAGGCCAGACCGTCTAAGCCATCGGTGAGGTTGGTGGCATTGCTCTCGGCAAGAAACACGAACAGAGCCAGCGGCCAGATCAGCCAATGCAGAGGAAGTTCCTGATTGAACGGAAGGCTCACCGTGCTCGAAATCCAGCCCTGCCAACCGGCCCATCCCAGAAACAGCATTGCTGCAGCGGCCTGAAGCAGCAGCTTTCCGCGAGGGGTGAGACCGGTGTTGGTGCGTTTGGTCAGGCTGCTCCAGTCATCCACACCACCAATGACCATGTAGGACAGTGTGACGAGTGCGATCGCGAGAAGTTGCTGAGCGCTGCGCCCTTCGCTGCTGACCAGCGCTCCGATGATTACGCCAACAGGCACCACAAGCAGCCCCCCCATTGTGGGTGTTCCTGTTTTGCTGAGATGGCCCTGCGGACCTTCTGCTCGGATCACCTGACCCATCTTCAGAGCCCGCAATCTGGGGACTCCCCACCAGGTGATCAGCGTTGAGAGCAAGGTCGCAGCCAAGAGCGGGAGACTCAACAGGCTGTTGGGAATCAAGCGGTCTGAACCAAAGGCAGCCAAGCCGACCGCGCCAATCAGGACAGCGGCTGACCATCGACCACTCAGACGGGGTGTCTGGTCCGAAGCGTCGTTCAAAGCCCAACCGCAAATCGGCTGGACGTTAAATCAGTCTTCCCAGTTTTCTTCGTTCTGCTCGTCGGCAGCGTTGTAGTCCTCTTTCTCACCCATGAGTGCTGAGAGCTCCTCCTCTTCAACAGTGCTCACGTCCGGTGAGCTGGATTCCTCATCTTCCACCAGTCGTCCACTGGTTTCGAGCCAGCTCAGCAGATCAGGCTCTTCCCTCAGGGGAAGCACCGGAGCGGGATCCTTGCGGCCATAGCGCGTGAGAGCTGGATTGACGCCGTCAAGGGCGCTCATGTCCGTAAGGGCTGAGGACAAGATCTCTGGAGCCAATCCGTCATTATAAGAGACAGTCCGTGACAGCTCCTTGAACAAAGCGGGTTGGCTTGGATTGCTCTGGGGAGCAGCACTGCTCCTGAGTGCCGGTCTGCGCTTCTGGGGTGCGCGTCACCCCGCCCCTCTGGAGGTCCGATCAGGCCCGGTGCTGGTTTTGCTACTGGCCCCCGCCGTGTTGATCAGCCTCTGGATGCTGTTGTCGTCCCGCGGGAGTGGAGAATCAGGGCAGTCCGATACAGATCAGGAGTCCGCTTGATGGGACGCGCCAAGAAGGTTGTGCTCGCTTATTCCGGTGGCGTGGATACGAGTGTCTGCATTCCGTATCTCAAGCAGGAGTGGGGTGTCGAAGACGTGATCACCTTCGCCGCTGACCTTGGACAGGGCGATGAACTTGAGCCGATTCGTCGCAAGGCTCTTGAGGCCGGCGCCAGTCAATCTCTGGTGGGCGATCTCATCCAGCCGTTCATCGAGGAGTTTGCGTTTCCAGCCATCCGTGCCAATGCGCTTTATGAAGGTCGCTATCCCCTGTCCACGGCTCTGGCACGCCCGTTGATTGCGCGCCGGCTGGTGGAGGTGGCCCGGGAGGTCGGCGCCGATGCCGTGGCCCATGGCTGTACAGGCAAGGGCAATGACCAGGTGCGGTTCGACGTGGCGATCGCGGCGCTCGCCCCTGATCTGAAGGTGCTCACACCGGCCAGGGAATGGGGGATGAGCCGGGAGGAAACGATTGCCTACGGGGAACGCTGCGGCCTCCCGGCGCCGGTGAGCAAGAAATCTCCCTACTCCATCGATCTCAATCTTCTCGGTCGCAGCGTTGAAGCCGGTCCCTTGGAGGATCCGATGCAAGCACCGCCGGAAGAGGTGTTCGCCATGACGGTGTCCATTGACGCGGCGCCATCGGATCCGGAGGAGATCGAGATCGCCTTCGAAGCCGGCAATCCAGTGAGCATCAACGGTCAGCGTCTGGATCCTGTTGCCTTGATCCGTGAGGCCAACCGACTGGCCGGATCCCATGGCATCGGCCGACTCGACATGATCGAGAACCGGGTGGTGGGAATCAAAAGCCGGGAGATTTACGAAACCCCCGGATTGCTGCTACTGATCCAGGCGCATCAGGAGCTGGAAAGTCTCACCCTTGCGGCAGATGTGCTGCGCACCAAGCGGCAACTGGAGATGCAATGGGCCGACCTTGTCTATCAAGGGTTGTGGTTCGGCCCTCTCAAGGAAGCTCTGGATGGCTTCATGGACCGCACCCAGACCCACGTCAACGGTGTGGTGCGTCTGCGTCTGCATAAGGGCAATGCCATCGTCATTGGCAGAGCGTCCAGCGACAGCAGCCTGTACGTTCCTGAGATGGCCTCCTACGGCAGCGAAGATCAATTTGATCACCGGGCCGCCGAGGGATTCATCTACATCTGGGGCCTGCCCGTTCGTCTCTGGTCAGCGGCGCGTCGACGCTGACTAGGCCGCAGTATCAATGTTCGGATGCCGTCGGATTCGGCGTGCATTCGAACGCCAGCGCAAGAACGGCGATCGCTCCTCGCTCACCGTGGGTTGAGCCATCAGGTCAACATCGGGGGCGTCAAGCAGATGTTGCGCTTTGGCGAGCAGTCGATATCGCTCGAGGAGCGGTTCCAATCGCTGCTGGAACTTGCGTTCGAACAGATCAGGCAGCTCCTCGAGCAGCGTTTCATAGTCCTTGACAGTCTGCTCAAGATCCGCAACGCGCTGTTTCAGGGCGCTGACCACCGGATCGTCGGCGTTGGAGGCATTCGAAGACATGACCGGACGATATCGTCCGGTCACAACATCAACAATCCCTGATCAAGCGGAGGCTTCGGCAGGTTCAGGCTGGGGAGCAGGTTCTGTGCCGGGCACAACGCGCGGGGCGGGCAGAGGTCCTTCCTGCTTCACCGTGAGGTAGCGAATCACATCTTCACTGAGACGCATCGCCTTTTCAAGGACCGCAACCTGCTGTCCGTCACCGTTGTGGCTGAGCTGCACATAGATGCCTTCCTTGTGCTTATTGATCGGATAAGCCAGGCGACGTTTGCCGCGCATCTGGTTGTCGAGCACATCAGCCCCGGTCTCAACCAGGATGTCGCGGTACTTGGTGAGATGGGATTCGACCTCCTCTTCCGGGATGTCCGGACGGAGGATGTACATGGTCTCGTAGTAAGGCTGCTGGGTCATGAAGACAGCTCCGACAGGGACTGATGGCTCACCCGGGTGAGCGACGGATCCAACAGCCTATCTCCTTGGGGTTGACAGCTTCAGAAGAGCTGCATTCGCACAGCCTGGCTGAGGCCCGGAAGATCGGGCTCCCGGCCGCGGATGCACTCCACCAGGGCGAAGATCACAACCGCCAGAACCGCAATGACCACCGTGCTGGACAGGGTCCTCAGCATCAAACCGCTCCCCAGAGGCTGCACGAGAATCAGGAAGGCGTACCCAAGCAGCACCACGATGATGTCCACCAGCAAGGCCTGGAGTGTGTTGAAGCGGATGAAATAAGGCACAGCCGGGTTGCGGACCACGGCCAGGAACAACAGAAAGAAGATCAGCAGGTTGCCGAAGGGGATTCCCTGTTCCAGTAGAGCGATCGGCAGAGCTGGCAGCGTCAGCCACTGCAGCCAGGGAAACTGCCCCATCAGATGGCTTCCGAAGGGAATTGCATCGCTCCAGGGCAGCAGATAGGCCAGCAGACCCAGGAACCGTTGCCAGGGAGGGATGGACATGAAGTTGGGAGAAGCAGCCTGAGGGTAGGTCGGGACTTTGGTGGTGTTGGTGATCAGTGCCCAGCTGAACGGAGGCTCTTCAGTGCTGCCTGGCGCATCACATCGACTGGCACCTCCGTGCGGCCGCTCCAGCGGCGCAGGGAAGCGGCACCCTGCTGCACAAGCATCTCCAGACCATCGATCGTGTGGCATCCATGCTCGGCACCCAACGTCAACCAGGGCGTCGGCCTGGGTGTGTAGATGAGGTCGTAGAGGGTTGTGCCAGCCCTGAGATCCTTCCAGAGCTCCTGATCCAGCGGCATGGACGGTCCGT
This sequence comes from Synechococcus sp. CO36386bin_29, assembly GCA_011523835.1. GTDB lineage: Bacteria > Cyanobacteriota > Cyanobacteriia > PCC-6307 > Cyanobiaceae > Synechococcus_C. The sequence continues at coordinate 5,482 of WTFZ01000022.1, forward strand.
TCTGGTGGCCCTCCATCCCCAGTGGAGTGGTGTTCACCACGAGGCAAACCTTGGACAGGGCGGGCGCAATCGCTGTGGTCTTCAGGGGGAGGCCGAACAGGGGCACCGCGTGCTCTCCGCTGGGATCGCGAAGATCCTTCAGAAAGGTCTCCAGGGCCGCCTCCCGTCGTCCGGCCACGTGGATGGCATCCAGGGGAAGTTGCTGGAGACCTGCCACAACCGCACGGGCACTGCCGCCGCAGCCCAGCACGAGTGCGGTTCCCCCCTGCCATGCCTCGGGAGTGTCCTGCAGAGGCGCCAGAAAACCTTCGGCATCTGTGTTGTGACCGTGCCAGTCGCCGTTGTCTCCAGGAATCAGCGTGTTCACGGCCTGGAGCCGAGCGGCCAGTGGACTGAGTTCAGAGCAGTGGGCCGCCACCGCCTGCTTGTGCGGGATGGTCACATTCAGGCCGCGGCAGTTCACGGCTCTCAGACCGGCCAGGACGCTCTTCAGATCCGACTCGGCACAGGGAAGAGCGAGATAGCGCCAGTCGAGGCCCATGGCGTCGAGGGCGGCGTTGTGCATCACCGGTGAGAGCGAGTGACGCACTGGTTGCCCCAGCAGGCCGATCAGACCGGTGGTTCCGCTGATCATGGTCCCGAGTGATGACTGGGCACCAGCCTGCCTGTTCGGGAACCACACCTCGCCTGACAGCGTGACCTCTGACGAAGATGCAAAGGATCTAATCAGTTTCTTCGCGGAGTCAGGAGCTACCGAATGGGAAAAGTTGTCGGTATCGATCTCGGAACCACCAACAGCTGCGTGTCGGTGATGGAGGGCGGCAAGCCCACGGTGATTGCGAACGCTGAGGGCTTCCGGACCACGCCCTCGGTTGTGGCCTACACCAAGAACCAGGATCAGCTGGTGGGTCAGATCGCCAAGCGTCAGGCGG
>WTFZ01000086.1:0-3593 GCA_011523835.1 Synechococcus sp. CO36386bin_29
TTGCTTTGGACAATGATTCTCAGATCAGTAATAGTTTTGCCTTCCGCTCTGGCAATGCTTTCATTGTCAGCGACCAAGGCGAATTGCTGGCTAATTTTGGGGCGTATAAGCCGCCTGGCAGTCCGCAAGGTGGCCTTCCTGGACAATTTATTGCGCAGGAAGATACGACGCCCTTGTCGGGAACTGGAGCATTGCGGGAAGAGAACGCTTTTTTGGATCAGCCTCAAGCTCCTTTCCCTTTCCCGGGCTCACCAACTGTGCCCGGTGGCCCCTTCCGGCCTGGGTTCGGCACCAACCAAAATCCGCTCCAGCCTGGTGTGACTGAGGTTGATCAGGAAGGGCTCACGTTTGAGTCTCCTACACGCTTTCAGTATCCAGCCAATCAATTTTTTGATTTTCTAAGAGCCCAGATTCAATCATCGTCGACCAAGGTTTTAGCGAGTCCAACATTGATTATTCAAGAGGGGGATGAGGGGAGTCGTGGGACAGATGCAGCATCGATTTCGTCTGATGGAAGGGTTGGTCGATCGCGCTCCAATGAAGCTCTTGTCTCTGTTGGTACAAGATTGGTGACTTCTTATCAGGTTAGGCAGGATGATAATGGCAATATCTTTTGCCAGCCAGAGTTCAAAAATGCCGGGCTTACTTTTGGCGCCAGGGTTGATAAAATTGATGATAATGGTTTTGTTACTTTTTCCTTGTCTCCAGAGGTTTCTGCTGAGACTCAGATCCAGCTCGTTGAAAATTGTGGAAACATTAGTATTATCAATAGTCGGGAGCTCGATACCGGTAAGGTAAGAGTGCGCGATGGTCAAACACTAGTTCTCACTGGTGTTATTCAAGATGCAGATGTCCAGGCAGTGACCAAGTGGCCTGTGTTGGGGGATATTCCGTTTATCGGACAATTCTTCAGGAGTTCCGGAGGTAGTCGCGCCAAGCGCGAACTGGTGATTCTTGTCACTCCACGCATCATTGATGACACGCAAGGAGGCAGTTATGGATATGGATACCGGCCGAGTCTTCCCGCAGCACGGCAGATCATGAATGGCTCCTGAACAGGCGCTTCTAAAACCCCAGTCCCAGTGGGACAAGGGCTTTGGCTGCAATCGGCGCCAGCATGCGCAAGCTGGCCATCGCGCCCTGGAGGAACTGTCCGCCCATCCCCTTCCCTTCGTTCGGTGTATCGCTCTCAAAGCGACGCTTGCTCACTGAATCGGCAGCGGACCTCAGCTGGTTTGCCCAGTTCTGAGATCCTTTCGCTTGATAAAGCGAAGCTGCATAGCGGAAATCGGCAGCCGCAAGCTCATCTTTGGCTTGTTCGCTACGGCTGATGCCCCGGGCCACCCAGCTCAAGGGTTCCTCTGGATTGCTGCGGATCGCATCGCTGAATAGTTGTTCCGCTTCAGACCAGCGACCAGCTTGAAACGCTTCCACCCCGGCGTTGTGAAGCGCAGGATGGCTGCGGGATCCGCTGGCAATTCCCTTTGCTCCTTGCCAGTGGGCCTCCTCCAGCGCGTTCCGGCTCAATTTGGCTCCGGCCAGATCGGCATCCCGTAAGTCGGTGCCGTAGAGCCGGCTGCCGGTGAGGTCGGCGCCGCGCAGGGAGGCGCCGCGCAGGCTGGTGAAACTGAGATCCGCTCCGCTGAGATTGGCTCCATCCAAACGGGCTTGCCCCAGGTTGGCGCGCATCAATTGGGCATTGCGCAAGTTGGCGTCCCTCAGGTCGGCGTGCACCAGATCGGCATCAGCGAGACGGCAGCTCTCACAGCTGCGCTCTTGCAGAACCCTCAGCAAGGGCTCATTGGCATGTGCTGCGGAACTGATTGCCAGTGATGAGCCCAGGGCGAGGCCGAAAGCGGACCATTGCAGACGGCAGCTGACTTTGGGCATCAATCGGGCGCATCGACCAATCGGGTTGTATCGGCGTCAGGGCTCAGCGTCGAGTCATGCTGGGCAGGATGGAGTGGTGTCGCGGGTAGTCGCTTTGGGCCACAGACCTCCGACCCATGGCGGCAATCTCAATCAGGAAGCTGCTCGGATGGGGCTGCGCCCCGGTCAACTGTTGGATGCCAGCGCCTCCCTGGTCCCGTTTCGGCCCCCGGCTGTTCTGCGCAGGGCGCTGAAGCGGGGCATTCAGGGATCTGCCTTGCGCGACTATCCAGACCGCAGCCAACAGGAGCTCCGTGCAGCCATTGCGTCCTGGCATGCAATTGATAAGGAAACGGTGCTCCCAGGCAATGGTGCGGCAGAGCTGTTCACCTGGACGGCCAGGGATGCCGCTGGCTGTGGCCTCAGCGGCTTCCTGGAACCAGGATTTGCCGATTACCGCCGGGCTCTGGCCTGTTGGGGAGGGGCTGCTCAGGGTCTGCCCCTGGACCTGGGTACGTTCAGCGCGGGGGTCGGGCTCTGGCCGGTGCCTGTGGAGCGGTATCCCGAGGTTCGGGTGATCTGGATCACCAATCCCCACAATCCCACTGGCCAGCTCTGGAGTCGCGCCTCCCTGGAGCCTCTGCTTGAACGTCACTCGCTGGTGATCTGCGATGAAGCCTTTCTGCCATTGGTACCGAATGGTGAGCAGCAGTCGTTGATTCCACTCGTTGCGGATCACCCCAACCTGGTGGTGATCCGCAGCCTCACCAAACTCTTTGCAGTAGCGGGATTGCGACTGGGATATGCCATCGCTTCACCAGCGCGGCTGCAGCAGTGGAGCCAGTGGCGTGACCCCTGGCCGGTGAATGGTTTGGCTCTGGCTGCCGGATCGGCCGTCATGGCCGATCAGCTTGGGTTGAAACGCTGGCAGGAGTGTGTGCAGCGCTGGATCCGCCGGGAAGAGCCATGGTTGCGCGCTCAGATCAATGCGCTGGCCGGTCTGAGGGCCCATCCATCCTCGGCCAACTACCTGCTGCTCGAAGGCGACGACTCCTTGCTGCATCTGCGCGAACAGGTGGCCCGCCGGCGGGTGCTGCTGCGCGATTGCCGTTCCTTCGCGGGCCTGGGGGAGCGCTGGCTGCGGATTGGACTTCAGGATCGCCGCGGCAATCGCCGCATCCTGCAGGCGCTCCGCGGTGCCTTGCGGGATCAGCCCCTGACGTGAGTCATCGCAACAGATCTTGCAGGAGCGAAGCCAGCTGCTGATCCGCATCCGGTTCGGCCAGGGTGTGCATCGCCTTGTTCATCGTCACCAAGGGATCAGCGGTTGGATCACAGCCTCGCAGTCTCGGGCCGAGCAACCGCCAGAGGGTCCGGCGCAGCACCGGTTCGTTGGGAGCGTGCTGATGCACGATCACTGCAGCTCCAAGAGCTGCGGCACAGGCGGCGTTGGCATCCTGATGGCGATCGGCGGCCTGGGGAAACGGGACCAGCACGGTGGGTGTGCCACTCACGGCCAGTTCACTCAGGCTGCCGGCGCCGGCTCTGCTGATGGCCAGATCGGCATGCTGCAGCAGCGCTGGAATGTCGTCGCTGAAGGGGCGTTCCGCGAAGAGGGGATGTTCGATGCTGTTGACATCGGGATCGTTGCTGCCGGTGAGATGCACCACCCGGCAGCCCTCGCTCAGCAGCAGGGGCAGCAGGGGGCGCACCATGCGGTTCAG
>WTFZ01000086.1:3693-6309 GCA_011523835.1 Synechococcus sp. CO36386bin_29
CCCGTTGTGAACACCACGTCGATGCCGTTGCGTCGGATCAGTCGTCGCACGTCGCGACTGGCCGCCAGCAGTCGGACCAGTTGCATCACCTTCTTCAGACCTCGGCCCTGCAATCCACCGGCCTTCACCGTGGTGAGCGGGTAGCGCTCGGGAACCAATGTGGTTTCAAGTCGGTCCGGGACCCCGAGCCAGTGCGCGCTCCAACCAGCGGGAAGGGCATCCGCCACAGCCAGAGCAGGAAAGAGATGTCCGCCGGTGCCACTGGCAGCAATCAGAAGCCGGGGCATAAGGGGGCGGATGGTTAAAACCCCGCTAACTTAATGGGACCCCTGAGACGTTTCCATGGCCCCGTTCCTGCGTGTCGCAATGGCGTCATGGTTGTGCGGGACCGCTCTGTTCACGGCAGTTCCCCTGCGGGCTCAGCAGGGAGCTGATCTCAGCATCCGGCTGCAGCAGGCGCTTAATGCCGATGACAACAGCCAGCAACTCGAAGCCTTGATGGTCCCAGAGAAGGCCGAGGCCCTGGCTGATCGTTTCCGCCGCTTCACGGACAGGTTTCCCGAAACCCGATGGGCGGTCAGTGCTGGCCAGCCCCTGAGCGACGGCCGCCAGACCTTCTCGCTTGGGGTGAGCGGCACACGCCAGCAGGACGGTCTGAGCTATTCCTTCCAAGCTCAGCAGCAGCTGGCCCTGTCTCTGGAGAACGGGCTGATTGCCGATCAGGAGGTCCTCAACGATCAATCCGTGCTTACCAGCGCCAGCAAGCCTCTGCCGATTTCGCTGCTCATCCCAGATACCGTGCTTACTGGCAGCCGTTACGACGTGGATGTGGTGGTGGATGAGCCCCTCGGCAAGTCACTGCTGGCTGGAGGACTGATCTCCGTGACTCCGCAGCAAGTTCTGGAGCAGAAAAGCCCCGACATCCAGTTGGAACCGCTGGGCGGTGGAGGGCTGTTCAAGTCGGTGCAGGCTCCCTTTCAACCCGGATCTCAGGTCTGGGCTGCCCTGCTGGTGCATCCCGATGGCATTGTCACCGTCAGCAAGCGCGTGCAGGTGGTCAATGACCGCAGCAAGCTCAGGCCCTGAATCGGCCCCTCCATCAAGCGTCGGGGAGATGGCGTCGCAGGGCTGAAACATCAGCGTCGCCCAGGCCTGCATCCATCAGGTTCTGTTCCTGGGCGTGGACAGCCCGGGTGATCGGCAGTTCAAGACCGGCGTTTTTTGCGGCTTCCAGGGCGATGGACAGATCCTTGTGATGGAGTGACAGCTTGAACCCGAGCGGGTAGTGATCGCTGAGCATGGCCCCGGATCGGTGCTCCAAGGCCCAGGATCCGGCGGCACCGTGCTGGAGAGCATCCACCACCTGCTGCATCGGCAGCTGCAGGTGCTGCCCGAGGGCGATGGCTTCGGCCACAGCGGCGTAGCTGCCGGCCACCAGAACCTGGTTCACCGCTTTCACCTGCTGGCCGCTGCCAACAGGGCCGAAGTGGTGAATGGAGCCACCGATCGTTTCTAGTACCGGCATCGCACGGTTCAGATCGGCGTCGCTGCCGCCACAGAGCACGGTGAGCGTGCCGGCTTTGGCTCCTTCCGTTCCCCCGGTGACGGGGGTGTCGAGATAGCCAACACCGCGTTCCGCAAGGCGTTCGGCCATGCGCTGTGAGGTTGCTGGGCTGATGGTGGAGCAGTCGATCACCAGGCTCCCTTCCATTAGAGCCCGTCCAGCACCGTTGTCGCCCCAGAGCACATCCTCCACGGCGGCGTCATCGCTGACACAGAGCACGAGAGCCTGGCAGCCCTGAACAGCGTCAGCGGGAGACGGACAGGCCTGAGTGGTTGCGCTTCCTGTCTGATGCAGGAAGGGATCCATTTCCGCCGTGCGGCTGCGGGTGTGCACCTGCAGTGGAAAGCCGGCACGGTGCAGGTTGGCGGCCATCGGAAGGCCAAGGGCGCCGAGGCCAACGAAGGCGAGTCGACTGGGTGCTTGGAGATCAGATCCGGTCATGGTTCACGCCCATCTCAGTCAGATCCTGGCGAACCGGCCAACCCAGATTTCTGCGGTCCATGCCCACCTCTGAACCGATGCGTGGTTCATCACACCGAAGCAGCCGCAGGCTGCTGTTGCTTCCCTGCTCCCTGCTGGTTGCGCTGAGTCTTCAGGTCGGCCACGCACAGGCCGAGCTCAAGCAGCATCCGCCGGGCTGGGAGCACCTTCAACCAGCGCAGCAACGAGAGCTCGCCCAGGTGCGTCGTCGCTGGGAGCTGCAAACCCACAGCCGCCGGGTGTTCATCCTGCAGGTGTCGGAGCGCTGCATTCGTTCCGCCTTCACGGCGGAGGCCTATCGCGCCTGCAAAAGACAGGAACGGCAAGCGAGTTTCTCGCTGCGGCTGGAGGGCCTGCAGCGCAGTAACCGTGCCCGGGCGCAGGTCAGCCTGGCTGCGCTGCTGGATCCGCAACTTGACCTGAGCGCACCGCGTCTCACGGCGTGCTCCATCAAAAAAGCCGCCCCCGAAGGAGCGGCTTGAGCATGAAGGTTCGCAGCGACTCAGGCAGCGTCGTTGAGGGCGGCCACACCGGGCAGCACCTTGCCTTCCAGCAGTTCGAGGCTGGCGCCG
>WTFZ01000203.1:0-4193 GCA_011523835.1 Synechococcus sp. CO36386bin_29
GCTTCCGCCGGCTTTCAATTCACGGGCAGCGGCGGTGGATCCCGTCACGTGGTTCAGGAAGCTTTGGATGCTGGCGAGTTTATGGGGCGGTTCTGCAGAAGAGCGTCGAGCGCGTATCCGAACAGGCTTGGGTCCGGCTCGCGGGTCGTCAGATCATCCAGCCCCAGTTCTATAAGTCGGTCTGTCACCCGTTGCTCAAGATCGTCGGGGCGGCTCAGGGGCTCCCCCCACTCATGGTTTTTCTCAGGGCCGATCTTGGTGGTGGCATCGATGGCCATCCGTCCACCTAAACCCAGTTGCTCGCTGGCGAAATCAAGGGTGTCAAACGGCGTGTTCTCGAGAACGAACAGATCGCGTTGGGGATCCACCTGAGCGGCGATGGCCCACACCACCTGCCTGGGATCGCGCACGTTCAGATGGCTGTCGATCACCACAACAAATTTGGTGTAGGTGAACTGGGGCAGTGCACTCCAGAAGGCCATGGCCGCACGCTTTGCCTGTCCTGGATAGGCCTTGTCGATCGAGATCACCGCCAGCTTGTAGCTGAGCGCTTCCATGGGCAGGAAGAAATCCTTGATTTCAGGAATTTGCTGCCTCAGGATCGGCGTATAGATCCTGTTGAGAGCGATGGCCAGCATCGCTTCCTCCTTCGGTGGTCGGCCACTAAACGTTGTGAGGAAGATCGGATCGCGGCGCTGGGTCATGCAGTGGAAACGCACCAGGGGTGAGTCTTCGACGCCGCCGTAGAACCCCATGTGATCGCCGAAGGGGCCATCGGGCATCACCTCTCCGGGGGTGATCGTTCCCTCCAGCACCACCTCGCTGTGGCTTGGAACCTGCAGATCGAGGGTCTTGCAGGGTGAAAGCCGCACACCTTCGCCGGCATAGATGCCTGCGAACAGCCACTCACTGAGTTGCACGGGGATCGGTGTGGCCGCTGCCATCACCAGCAGAGGATGCACGCCGATGGCCACAGCCACGTCGAGTTTTTTGCCCATGGCCGCGGCTTTGCGCAGGTGGCGTGCCCCACCCCGCACGCTCAGCCAGTGCACCGTCATGGTGTTCACCGACTGCCTCTGCAGGCGATACACGCCTACATTGGGAACCCCGGTTTCCGGGTCCTTGGTGATCACCAGTCCGAGGGTGATCACGCCGCCGGCATCACCTGGCCAGGGCCTGATCAAGGGGATTCGGCTGAGATCCACCTCATCGCCCTTGAAGATCTGTTGGCGGCAGGGAGGCAACAGGTCACGATCGGGTCGTGCTTTCACCAGATCCCAGAACACCCGCGCGAATTTCTTGGTTTCGCCCAGTCCCTTGGGAGGGCGGGGCTGTTGCAGCAGGGCCAGACGTTCTCCCAGCTCCTCCAGTTGCTCCGGCTGCTCGAGGCCCATGCTCCACACCACCCGTTCCACGGTGCCGAGCAGATTCACGGCCACCGGCATGGAGGAGCCGATCACGTTTTCAAACAGCAGTGCAGGTCCTCCGCTGGCCAGAACCCGATCGGCGATGGCGGCAAGTTCAAGATCGGGGTCGACGGGGGCTTGAATCCGCCTCAGTTGTCCACGTTCCTCCAGAAGTTGAATAAAGGAGCGCAGATCCCTGGTGCCGGGACCGGGGCGGAACAGGGACATGACGACGACACCTCAGCGGTGGCTGGTCTCGGTACTGTGACGCACGCTGATCGTGAGCGTGGCCATGCAGGTTTCCTATTTCCATGTGGCTGCCGATGTCCCCGATGCCATTGGTACCCCGGATGGGCCCGACGCCGCCGTCGTAATCGATGTGCTGCGGGCCACCACAACCATTGCCTGGGCTCTTCACAACGGGGCCGAGGCCGTTCAGGCCTTCGCCGATCTGGATGAGCTGCGCCTGCAGTCTCAGCAGTGGCCCGAAAACACCCGTCTGCTTCTCGGAGAGCGTGGTGGCCGGATGCTCGAAGGCTTTGATCTCGGTAATTCCCCTGTTGCGGTGATTCCTGACGTGGTGAAGGGGAAACGTCTGTTCATGAGCACCACCAATGGCACGCGGGCTCTGCAGCGGGTGCGTGAGGTTTCCATGGTGATGACCGTGGCTCTCCCCAACCGCCAGGCGGTGGCGAAGCAACTCCTGCGCGATCAGCCTGAGCGCGTGTGGATGGTGGGCAGTGGATGGGAAGGCACCTATTCGCTCGAGGATTCGCTGGCTGCAGGAGCGCTGGCCGATGCACTGGTGACCTCCGGAGCCGGCATCGCCAACGATGAAATGCAGGCGGCCCTGGCCCTGTGGGCGCAGTGGAAGCACGACCCTGAGGCCTGTTTGCGCACTGCCTCCCATGGCCAGCGTTTGACGCGCCTGGGAAATCACGATGCTGACTTCAGCTGCTGTGCCGGTCTGGATCAACTGAGCGTGGTGCCAACCCAGACCGAGCCAGGGGTGTTGCGGTCCATCAGTGTCTGAGCAGCCATAGCATTTGCATCGACTGCATTCGATGGCTGTGCGTGATTTTCTGGCGGCTGCCGTGCAACTCACCAGCACGTCAGATCCGGAGACCAATTTCAGTGCCGCTGAGGAACAGATCGATCTGGCGGCCCGTCGCGGCGCCGAACTGATCGGACTCCCCGAGAATTTCGCCTTCATCGGCGAACCCGAGCAGCGTCTCGCGATCGCGTCGACACTTGCTGATCAGGCGTCACAGTTTCTGATCACCATGGCGCGTCGCTATCAAGTGGTGATTCTCGGCGGGGGGTTTCCCGTTCCGGTGGGCGATGGGGCCCACACCTGGCAAAGAGCTCAGCTGGTGGGACGGGATGGCCAGATCCTGGCGAGTTACGACAAGATCCACCTCTTCGATGTGGATCTGCCTGATGGCACTTCCTACCGGGAATCCAGCAGTTTCGCGCCAGGGTCCACCCTCCCTCCCGTGGTCGATGTGCCTGGACTGTGTCGGGTGGGGGTGTCCATTTGCTACGACGTGCGCTTCCCTGAGCTGTATCGCCATCTCGTCGGCGCCGGCGCCGAGTTGCTGATGATTCCAGCTGCTTTCACGGCCTTTACCGGAAAAGATCACTGGCAGGTGCTCCTGCAGTCCCGTGCGATCGAGAACACGGCCTATGTGCTCGCTCCAGCTCAGACCGGCAGCGATGGCGGGCGTCGCTTCAGCCATGGACATTCCATGGTGATCGATCCCTGGGGGACTGTTCTGGCGGATGCCGGAGTGTCCCAGGGGGCTGCGGTTGCTCCGGTGGATCTGGATCATCTCGCGCGCATTCGCAGTCAGATGCCCTGCCTGCAGCATCGCCGAACCACGGTGTTCTGAACTTGGTCATGCCCCGGCTGCCCCGTCGCCTCACCGCACTGCTTGTTGCTGCTGCTCTGCAGTCCACTGGATGGCTGATGGCTTTGCCCGCCAGGGCGGCCAGTGCTTTGGCGGCATGGTCCATCGACAGAAATGGAGTGCTGCAGCTGCGCACGGCGACCGGAGCGCGTCTCGATGCGTTTTTCGAGGACGGTGATCGCCGTCAGGGCCCACGGGTCTGGATTGATTTTCCTGGTGAACTCAGCCGACCCAGGCGACTGCGTGGTTCGGGTCCGGTGCGTGAAGTCCGCCTCGGGAAGCCGACGCCTGGTGCCACCAGGTTGGTGATCGAGTTTCAGCAGGGCGTGACGCTCGACCCTGGAAACCTGCGCCTGGTGGGCACGGCTCCCGATCGATGGAAACTCAGCTTCGAGGGACTTCCCACCCAGGGGCTGCGGGCGATTGGAGAAGGAGATCTCAATGGTGCGAGCAGCGGCCGCTGGGGTGGCGTTCGCATCCGGCCCACGCAAACTCCTGTCAATGCTGCGGGTCTGCCTGAGGTTCCGAGAGGGCGCTACCGGGTTGTGGTGGACCCAGGGCATGGTGGGCCTGATCCCGGTGCAGTCGGCATCAATGGAATCCGTGAAGCTGAGGTCGTTCTCGATATCTCTCTTCAGGTCGCCCGTCTTCTCGAAGCCAAAGGTGTCCAAGTGACCCTGACCCGCACCGCTGAAGTGGATGTGGATCTGCCTCCAAGGGTGTCTCTGGCCAACCGGATCGGTGCAACGGCGTTTGTCAGCATTCACGCCAACGCCATCAGCATGTCGCGGCCGGATGTGAATGGCATCGAAACCTTCTACTTCTCCGATCCACGATCAGCGCGTCTTGCGGCACACATCCAGCAGCAGGTGCTCAA
>WTFZ01000203.1:4293-6258 GCA_011523835.1 Synechococcus sp. CO36386bin_29
GTGACCACTGTGGTGATGGCCTGCAACACCACCAATGCCCTGGCCCGTGATGTGGCCGAGGGTCAGGCCGGGGTTCCAGTGGTTGGGCTGATCGGCGCCGCTGCCGCCATGGTGCGGGAGTCAAGGGTGGGTGTGCTGGCCACTCCAGCGACCGTTGCATCCGGCGCTTATCGAAACAGCATCGAAGCGCTTCGTCCTGGAACGCTGGTGGTGCAACAGGCTTGCCCTGATTTCGTGCCTCTCATCGAGGGCGGTGACCTGCGCTGCGACGCGCTGCGCTGCGCAGCCTTCGCTTATCTCCAGCCTCTCCTGGAGGCGTCCGTGCAATCGATCGTGCTCGGTTGCACCCACTACCCCCTTCTCGTTCCTCTCCTGTCCAATCTGTTACCTGACGGGATTCGGTTGATTGATCCGGCGCTCGGTGTTGCCAGCCAGCTTGATGCTCTCCTTGGGCAGCCTCTGCCAGGTGGACTCGATCAGCCGCTTGCACTGGGAGCGACCAGGATCTGTGTGACCTCGGATCCTGAAGGATTCGCCGATCGTGCGACCCCCTGGCTTGGGCAACGCCCCAGCGTCGAACACGTTGCCCTGCAGTCGGAGGTCAACGCCTTCTAGGATCTCGCCACCGAGGGGAACCATGACCACCGTCACCGAGTTGCTGCAGCCGGTTGAGGCGGATCTTGAAATCCTCCTCAGTGATCTGCGCAGTCTGATTGGAGCGGGGCATCCGATTCTTCAGGCAGCTGCCGAGCATTTATTCAGTGCCGGTGGCAAGCGTCTGCGTCCGGGAATTGTTCTGCTTGTTTCGCGAGCCTTGGCACCTGACGGTGAGCTCTCTCCCAGGCACCGGCGTTTGGCTGAGATCACCGAAATGATCCACACAGCTTCTCTCGTCCACGACGACGTGGTCGATGAAGCTGGAACTCGGCGCGGTGTGGAAACCGTTCACAGCCGTTTCAACCATCGGGTTGCAGTCCTGGCCGGCGATTTTCTGTTTGCTCAGGCCAGCTGGCATCTGGCCAATCTGGACAATCTCGATGTGGTGAAGCTCCTCAGCCGCGTGATCATGGATCTCGCTGATGGAGAGGTGAAACAGGGATTGTTCCGTTACGACACCGGACAAACGTTCGAGACCTATCTCGAAAAGAGTTACTGCAAAACAGCCTCTCTCATTGCAAACAGTGCGCGGGCAGCGGGTGTTCTCAGTGGGTGCACCGAGCCCCAACTGGAATCCCTGTATCACTACGGCCGGCAACTGGGTCTGGCTTTTCAAGTGGTGGACGACATTCTCGATTTCACCGGTAGTGATCAGCAGTTGGGTAAACCCGCTGCCAGTGATCTTTCGAGCGGATACCTCACTGCTCCAGCGCTCTTCGCACTCGAGCAGAATCCTTCCCTTGGTGTGTTGATTGAACGCGAATTCAGTACTGAGGGTGATCTCGATGAAGCCCTTCAGATTGTGCGTCAATCGGATGCCATCGCCCGAACCCGTCAGCTCGCTGAACGCTTTGCTCAGGAATCCCGTGAGGCCCTGAGCTGGCTACCCGAATCCCAGTCTCGGACGGCCTTGTTGGAATTACCGAGCTTTGTTCTCAGTCGCCTCTACTGACTGAATTGGCGCAAGCGGTTTTCCGCTTCTGACAGCGTCTGGATGCAGATGACTCCTTCAACATCGCAAGGGTCCGATGTTGTTCCAGCTTGGACTAAACGCCACACCACGCAGCCGGCGGCTGCCGCTGATTGACAGCCTGCATCGGAATCCTCGATGGCCCAGCAATCCTGTGGTTTCACATTCAGCCTCAAGGCGCCCAGCTGGTAGGGATCGGGCGCTGGTTTTCCGGCCTTCAGGGCGTTGTCGTCGCCACAAACCTGCAGTTGCACCAGATTCACCCAGGAATGGCGACTGATCTTGAGCAGCATGGAGGCCCGCTCACTGCTGGTGACCAGCGCCATCGGCAGGTTCAG
>WTFZ01000093.1 GCA_011523835.1 Synechococcus sp. CO36386bin_29
TTGGCAGGAACTGCGGCTCTGGTCGCGCTGATGGTGATTGGCCTGGTGCTTCAGGCCATCCGCAATCTGCTTTGGGATCTCAGCTACTGGTTACCACCATGGCTCGTTGGCCCCGTGCTTCTCATAGGGACTGTGCTTCTGGTGGCTGCACTGATCCAGCTCGGTGTTCCATTGTTGAAACGCTGGAAGCATGGACGCCGCAGAGACGACACGGCATCCCGGAGTCCTTCTCCACCTGGCAATCGCCGGGACGCTGCCCGCCAGAGCCTCGACAGTGTGGATCAACTTCTGAACCGACTGCATGACGATGTCGCCCGCCGGTCGTTGCAGGAGGAACGGGAGCGAGTGGCGGAGCAACTCGACCGCGGCGATCTTGACGTGGTGGTGTTTGGTACCGGATCAAGCGGAAAGACATCACTGATCCGCGCCCTGTTGCAGGACATCGTTGGCGAGGTGGGGGCCTCGATGGGCTCAACCAGTGACTGTCGGACCTATCGCTTGAAACTCAAAGGCCTGGATCGGGGTGTGCTGCTCGTGGATACACCCGGCATTCTTGAAGGCGGACAGGACGGGCGTCACCGCGAACAACAAGCCAAACGACGGGCATCGCGCGCTGATCTGATGCTCGTTGTCGTGGATGGTGATCTGCGCAGACAGGAACTGGCCGTCGTCCAGAGCCTTTCGGGTCTTGGGAAACGGCTTCTGCTCGTACTCAACAAGTGTGATCTGCGCGGGGAGGAAGAGGAACGACGGCTGATGCAGCTGTTGCGTCAACGCTGTCAGGGATGGCTTCCCCCTGAGGATGTCGTCGCAACCAGTGCGGCACCTCAGTCGCTGCCAAGACCAGGCCAGACACCGTTGCAGCCACCCGCAGAGGTCGGGCAGCTGCTCAGACGCCTGGCCATCGTTTTGCATCAAGATGGAGAGGAGTTACTTGCCGACAACATCCTTCTTCAGTGCCGGTCGCTGGGTGAGATGGGTCGCAATCTTCTGGATCAGCAAAGGGAAGACGAAGCCCGACGCACGGTTGATCGCTACACGTGGATCAGCGCAGGAGTGGTGGCAGCGACTCCTCTGCCGGGGGTGGATCTGCTCGGAACAGCAGCGGTCAATGCCCAGATGGTGATGGAGGTGGCGCGTGTTTACGGCATTGAACTCACACGCGCAAGTGCGCAGGACCTGGCGATCTCCGTGGGGAGAACGTTGGCGGGCCTCGGTGTGGTGAAAGGTGGGGTGGCCATCATTGGAACGGCACTGAGCGTGAACCTTCCAACACTCCTGCTTGGACGGGCTGTGCAGGGGGTCGCCGCTGGATGGCTCACCAGAATTGCCGGTGCCAGCTTCATCACCTTCTTTCAGCAGGATCAGGACTGGGGTGATGGGGGCGTCCAAGATGTTGTTCAGAGGCATTACGACCTCAACCGCCGGGATCAGTCACTGCGGGAGTTTCTTGAAACAGCGTTTCGACGGGTCGTGGATCCTTTGCAGCAGGAAGCCAAGAAGCGACTTCCGCCCCGGCCAGGGCCTCGGGCGGCGGCGGACGCATCGGACCGCGGCTATCCAAAACCGTGATCAGACCGAGATAGAGAACCCCAATCAGGATCGACACCGCTCCGGTGACTACAGCGATCCATCGTCCTCGTTTCTGCTGCGACTCAGTCCCTGACATCAGTGCAACCCGCCGGCGATCGATTCGTTGATGCGCATCCCCAGATGGTGGATCAGTGCATCGGAGGTGTGGGGATTACCAAACACCACTTTGATGTGATGACGGCCCCGGTAGTGGGGTCTTGACACCATGATCTGTTCGTCAAGCAGCCGCTGTCGAAGTCGTGCGGACCAGCGTTCACTCCGATCGGAGTCCGCATCTTTCGGCACACAGGTCAACAGATGGAGCGGACCCGAGAGAAGGTCCAGCGCTTGCGCATCAAGGCTCTGCTGAAACCTCTCTCTGCGCTCCACAGCCGCGTTCAGAAGTGAATTGATCCCTGTCATTCCAAGCTGCCGCAATCCGAGCCACAACTTGAGGATTTCCGCCGGTCTGCTCCCCTGCACACCCATTTCGCCACCGTGAGGACCAGCGGACGCAGGCTCCATGTAGGGAAGTCCGGTTCCGAAGGCGGCGTGAAGGGTGGAGGCATCGCGAACCAGTAACAACGAGGAGGTTTTCGCGATGCCAAGAAGCTTCTGAGGATTGACAGTGATGGAATCGGCTTCGCCCAATCCATCCATCAGTGCACGGGTCTGCCCAGAAAGCGCAAAAACGGCACCGATGGCGCCATCCACGTGCATCCAGGTGCCATGGTCGCGAGCGATCGTCGCAATCTCACGCAAAGGGTCGATCGCACCACGCACCGTCGTACCCGCCGTGGCGACGATGGCCAGACAAGGGCGGTTCTCAGTCGCGAGACGGTTGAGTTCGTCCTCCAAGGCATCGAGCCGCAGACATCCAGTGGCATCCACGGGAATCCGGCGCAGAGCATCGGAGTGAAGACCCATCACCCTGCAGGCCTTGAACAGGGAAACATGGGCGTCATCGCTCGTGAGCACGACGGCGTCAGAGGTTGCATTCAGCTTCAGCGCGTGACGGGCCGTGACAAGCGCTGTGAGATTGCTCAGGGTTCCACCGCTGGCAGGGACGCCCCCTGACCCCTCTGGGAAATCAAAACAGGACGCAAACCATCCACAGAGTTGACGCTCAAGCTGGGACAAGCTCGGTGACAGTTCCTCAGCCAGAAGATTGTTGTTCAGTCCTGCGCAGATCAGTTCCGCAGCAATCGATGCCGTGTTTGGCGGTGGATCCAGATGGGCCAATGCACCAGGATGAGTCGGATGGTAAGCCCCATCCATGACCTGCTGAAGATCATCCAAAAGACGCTCCGCTCCAAGCCCTCCCACTTCGGGGAAGGCATCAGGGAGCAGGCGCAGTGAAGGTAGGGGAGAGCGTTGGTTGGCAGAGCCAAACCAGCGGCAAAGCTGGGCGCATGCTTCTTCCAGAAACGCCTGAAGCTGAGGGTCCAGGCCATCGGGTGAAGCAAAGGCCGCCAGTGGGTCCAGTGCTTCTGATGATGACCGAGCAGGACCTTGCAAGAATGCGTCGCAATCAGAATCCATTGTCACCTTTGGTGGCACATTGGTCGGCACGAAGGGATCCATGACCGTGCGGGCAGAGCCGGTTCAGCTGTCACAGCAGGCGATGCGAGCGTGGATGCAACGGCTGCTCAACCGGGCTGAGCGGGTGGGATCCACCGGTGAAATTCCAGTTGCAGCGGTTCTTCTCGATGAGGTTGGACGCTGCATTGGCCACGGCTCCAATCGCAGAGAAACCGCCGGAGACCCCCTAGGTCATGCAGAGTTGATTGCCTTGCGGCAGGGCGCCTGGGTCCTCGGCGATTGGCGGATGAACCACTGCACCCTGCTTGTAAGCCTGGAGCCATGCCCGATGTGTGCCGGAGCTCTGGTTCAGGCAAGGGTTGGTCAGGTGATTTTTGCTGCCAGAGACAGCAAACGTGGTGGGTTGGGGAGCACGATCAATCTTGCTGATCATCACAGCGCTCACCACCACATGCGCGTGGTGGGAGGCGTGATGGAAGAGGAGGCCTCGGCACTTCTGACGGGTTGGTTCAGGCAGCGACGCAGGCGCCTGCTCGGAAGCGGGGAAGCTCGGTCTCAAACAGGTTGAGCAGTCGATTCACATTCTCTGGAGTGGAGTTGTAACCCATCAGGCCGATTCTCCAGATTTTTCCTGCCAGAACACCGAGACCGCCGCCAACCTCGATGCCGTGGTTGTTGAGCAGATGAGAGGAGAAAGCCTTGCCATCCACATCATCAGGAATCCTCACGGTCGTGAGAGTGGGAAGTCGCAAATCCTCGGGGACATGCAGTTCAAGCCCGAGGGATTCCAGTCCCTGCCAAAGCGCTTCTGCATTGCGGCGGTGACGTAACCAGGCGTTATCCAGACCCTCCTCCGCGAGCAGGCGCAGAGCTTCGCGCATGCCGAAGTTCATGTTCACTGGCGCTGTGTGGTGATAAACCCTGTCACTACCCCAGTACTGATTCAAAAGGGAAACATCCAGATACCAATTGGGGACCTTGTCTTTCCTCGCTGCAAGCTTGGCTTCCGCTCTCGGCCCCATGGTGAACGGTCCCAAACCGGGAGGGCAGCTCAGTCCTTTCTGACTGCAGCTGTAAGCCATATCGACTTTCCATTCATCGAGGTAGAGGGGAACTCCGCCGAGCGATGTGACGGTGTCGAGAAGAAGAAGGCAATCGTGCTGACGGCATAGATCACCGACACCCTCCATGGGTTGACGCACCCCGGTGGAGGTTTCTGCATGGACCATGGCCAGAATTGCTGGCTTGTGTTGCTGCAGAGCGTCGGACAGCTCATCGAGTGTGAAAGCCTCTCCCCAGGGCTTTTCGATGACACGGACATCAGCTCTGTAACGGCCTGCCATGTCAGCGAGACGGTTGCCGAAATAACCCTTGACCGCAACCAGGACCCGATCTCCGGGTTCAACCGTGTTCGCCAAGGTTGCTTCCATGGCCGCGCTTCCGGTGCCGCTCATGGGCAGAGTGAGGCGATTGTCTGTCTGCCAGGCGTAGCGAAGCAATTCCTGAACTTCACCCATCAGATCCACATAAAGAGGATCAAGATGTCCGATGGGAGTTCTCGCCAGAGCTGACAGAACAGTTGGATGTGCGTTTGAGGGGCCCGGACCCAACAAGAGACGGTCAGGGGTGCTGATGGGGCCAACGGACCGGCGATGGCGCGATTCAACCTGGGGAAGAGAGTGCGTCATCGGCCGGCCGGGAACCTTCATGGGATGGATGAAGCCTACGAAGCGACAGGTCCGTTTCGATTGAAAAAGGAGCGTTCCGATGCCCCTTGAAACGATTGGAAATCGCCTTCAGGTCTCAACGTTGGCGAACATCGCTTGCGGCGAGCCCTGCAGCCATGTGCTCAAAAGGTGCCCGTGCCAATCCGAGAGCATCCGCGGAAATACCCTCGGAAACAAGGCGTTCACAAAGAACATCGGCAAGGAGAACCATGCTCCTCACGGTCGGACCGGTGGGCACTCCAAGACTCTTGTAAGTGTCATCCAGTCCATTAAGGACACGCTCGTTGAGAATCGTGCTGTCACCAGCGATCAAGGCGTAGCTGGCATAGCGCAGGAAGTAATCCATATCGCGAAGACACGCAGCAAGCCGGCGGGTGGTGTAAGCGTTGCCTCCAGGAAGCAACAGTTCAGGATCGCCTTGAAACAGTCGCTGGCTGGCCTCACGCACAAGCTCAGCTGCTTCCCGATTGATCAACTCGACAGCCTTCAATCTGATGCTGGATTCATCGAGATAGGACTCAATCCGATCGATGGCGGAGCGATCGAAATAACGGCCGAGCTGGTCGTACCGACCAATCAATCCGGTGATGGCATCGCGCATGCAGAACCCTGGCCATGTTGGCCGGAAGCTAACACCATGATCGACGCGAAAACGCTCTGAGCGCGTGCGATCCGAAGAATTTGACAGAAACGGTTACCAATGGGGACGCACGCTCAACAGAGGCCGGTGGAGAGAAAAAATGTACCCTTTGATACAAAAGGAGTGAACATCGATCCCTACGTTCGATTTGCTATCCACAGAATTACTGACGCCAATGGCTACCACTGCCCAGGATGTGCTCCGTCAGATCAAGGATGAAGGAATTGAGCTGATCGACCTGAAGTTCACTGACCTTCACGGCAAGTGGCAGCACCTCACCATTTGTTCGGATCTTCTCGAGGAGGAATCCTTCAACGAAGGACTGGCCTTCGACGGATCTTCGATCCGCGGATGGAAGAGCATTGACGCCTCAGATATGGCGATGGTTCCCGACCCGTCAACAGCCTGGATTGATCCGTTTTACAGCCATAAAACCTTGAGCCTGATCTGTTCGATTCAGGACCCTCGCACCGGTGAGGCCTACGAGCGCTGTCCCCGTGCCCTGGCTCAGAAGGCGTTGGCCTACCTGTCGAGCAGCGGACTGGCAGACACAGCGTTTTTCGGACCTGAGCCTGAATTCTTCCTGTTCGATGACGTTCGTTACAACTCCAGCGAAGGAGGAAGCTTCTACAGCGTTGACACGATTGAGGCCGCCTGGAACACCGGACGGATCGAAGAAGGCGGAAACCTGGGCTACAAGATTCAGCTCAAAGAGGGCTACTTCCCCGTTGCCCCCAATGACACGGC
>WTFZ01000047.1 GCA_011523835.1 Synechococcus sp. CO36386bin_29
AACCTAGGAATGGCGGGACCAAAACCCGCTGCCTTACCACTTGGCGACGGCCCAATGAATCCAGAGGACGATCTCCCGTGGAGATCAGCACTGGCGTTCAGATAGTTACCCACAGCGGAGTGACCTTCGTCAATCCGTCAAAACGGAATCGTCCTGAATTTATGGGGGAAAAACCCTGAGTCGACGCTGGTCAGACGGCCCATAAACATCACTACGCAGGCGATAGCGCGCCACCAAGTCCGCCTGCATCTGCAGCACAACCTCACTGCGAGGCAACAGCTCCACGGGCCGCCCCTCCGGCATCACCACCTGCTCGACAGCCAGTCGACACTCCTCCAGAGCTGCTAGCGCATCAGCACGACCTTGTTCCGACGCTGCCGCCATTGGCTGAGGACGGTCCTCAGGACGTGATCGGCGACTCAACAGACGCTCAAGAGCCCGTTCCACCTGGGGCAGGGTGTCGGACTTGATCACCAGGATCGGAACTTCAGCCTCCCGTGCCCGGCGACGAAGATCAGGGTGGCGACCAAGCCCCTGTCGCACGCTGAGCAGAACATCCGCGCTCGAAAGGTCATCGACAGCCTGAACAGGCCATTGATGGCAGCGCACAGCTTCCTCAAGGCGCTGACGGCTGAAACCGCAGCAGAAAACCCGAAAGGGTCCCGAATCAGCCCCCTCGCCCGTTTCCACTTCTATGGGCTGAGACTCCCGCGCTGGTGTCGCTTCAGGATTGGGCAGGGGAACGACGGCAAGAGCAGGGCGCCGTTGCGGGCCCCGCGGAGGCTTGGGCACGTCAGCGTCCACAAGTCGCACGGAGCCATCGTCTTTCAATTCGCGTTCCTGAGGCCTCGGGCTCTGCCCCCTCAAGAGCAAATCGACGGTTCGGGCCACATCGTCATGGACAGCCCAGCGATGTCGGCTGTGCATTTCAATCGCAATTGGGAACGTCGGCTCAGCGGCCCGCTCCAGCACTGTCTTCTGACTGCGGCGTCGGCGAGCTTCCTCATCCCCGAGGGTGACCGATTCAATCCCGCCCACCAGATCACAAAGGGTTGGATTCTTGATGAGATTGGACAGTGCGTTTCCATGGGCCGTGGCCACCAGAATCACCCCCCTCTCGGCGATGGTGCGCGCGGCCTGAGCCTCAAGTTCGGTGCCGATTTCATCGATCACGATGACCTCGGGCATATGGTTCTCAACGGCCTCGATCATGACCTGATGCTGCAGCTCAGGGCGCGCAACCTGCATGCGCCGCGCCCGGCCGATCGCAGGGTGAGGGATGTCCCCATCGCCGGCGATTTCGTTGCTGGTGTCGATCACCACCACCCGTTTCCCTAGGTCATCCGCAAGCACCCTGGCGATCTCGCGCAGCGCTGTGGTCTTCCCGACACCCGGCCGCCCCATCAGCAGCAGGGACTGCTCGCTGTCGAGGAGATCCCGCACCATGGCCACCGTGCCGAAAACGGCACGACCCACCCGGCAGGTGAGTCCCACCACATCCCCCCGTCGATTGCGAATGGCGCTGATGCGGTGCAGCGTACGTTCGATACCGGCGCGATTGTCAGCACCGAACTGCCCGAGTCGATCCACGACCTCCTGAAGGTCGTTGCGCTCGAGGCAGCGGTCTCCCAGGGCAAGAGAGCGGCCTGGATAACGGGCCTCAGGAAGCCTTCCGAGATCCAGCACCACTTCGAGCAACTGATCGCTGTGATCGTTCTGTTCCAGGGCCTGACGCACCGATGCAGGTAGTAGCGACAGAAGCCGCTTCAGGTCATCAGTGATGCGCTCGGTGCTCATGTCCGTCTTCACCTGCCAACCGTCAGGCTCCGATCGCCTTCTAGCAGGGGGATGGCCTGCAGCGAGGCTGGCTCAGCCCTTCTGCAACCAGGGTTCGATGAGAGAACGAGCCAGAGAGACAGCCTCATCCCAACCCCTTGGCCAGTCCCGCAAAGAGGTCTGCCGTGACTCGGCCTGTTGAAGCAGGGGCTGAAGAAGCGCCCGTGCCATTCCGCCAAACGCCACCCCTGAGGGCCGTGCCAGCGTCGATGGCTCCAGGGTTTGCAGAAGATCGATCGTGACATCGTTGGTGCCTCCGGCGAGTTGCAGCGGCCCTGGGGGAGCGATCGCGCGGAGCTGCTGCCAGAGCCGAACGGCAGCCCGGGCCGTTCCAGCCCCCACATCTCCGCTCATCGGGCGGCCATCCAACTGCCAGAGGGGTCGCATCCCCAGGCGACGCAGAGCACCATGACGATCCCAGAGCTCCCTGGCCAGAACAGCTGGGGTGACTCCGTGCCCTTCCAGCCCGCAACTGACAGCCAAACGGCGAAGGGGAACATGCGACGCCGCCACCGACAACAGAGTGCGTTCAAACGCCGCCCCTCGACCCGGAGACGTGTGGATCTCCACAGCATCCGGTTGCAACTCCTGAAACAGTTGGCTCAGCCCCTCGAGTCCGACCTGATGCTCCTGGGCGCGGATGAGCTGCTGAGGACAGGCGGGAAGACAGCGACCGCATCCGTAACAGACACTGGCCTCCACACCTCGATCCGCGGTGATGGCATCAGCAGGACAGACCCGTTCACAAGGCCTAGGGCAGTCGGAGGGACACAGGTCCGGATCAAAAACAGCCTTGCGGAAATGAACATCGGATCCATCACTGACACTGACCATCAACCAGGGATCGGCACCGGTGCGCTGTCGGGCCCAGAGCAGACCGTGACGGGCCGCGCGGACCACAGCCGCATCGGCAGCGACGTCAACACAGTGCACACCTGCTGCTGCAAAGACTGCACATAGGTCGGTGATCGAGGCCAGATCCTGATTGCTTGCACCACAAATCAACTTGACCCAGCGCCCAAGATGGAGCGCTTCATCGCCGGTCAGACCAGCATCCCGTGGCTGAGGAACGGTCAGGCTCCGAGAAGCTGAGTCATCGGCTGCCAGCGCAGGCTTCTTGCTCCACCCATTTCAACCACAACCTTGAGACGAGGCTCCCTTCGACAGAGATCGCACAGCGAAAGCAGTTCAGATCGGGACAGAACCTGACCTTCCAGCAACCAAAGAACAACAGGCTTATCGCCAAGAAGAGCTTCCCCGAGCTGGGGCATCACTTCCTGAACCTCTCCGACCGCAGCACCACGACCAACGCTCTGGTGACCCAGATGAGGCGGACGCACGCCGTGTTTCTGAAACAGAAAAACTTCCGGGTCACCAAGCCCACGTGCCGAACTCAGTTGCGTGCGGTAGCCGGATGCACGCAGACGGCGGAGCAGTCGTGTTTCGGCACCCCCTTCGAGAGGTGCATGAACAGCCATGCATCCCGCGGACTCCAGCTCACGGCGGAAACCCCGACCTGAAAGCAGCAGTGGCATGAGTTCATTTCAGATGGGATGGAGTCTGGCAGCTGATCAGGGATACGTGAAGAAGAGACTGACGCTGGTGTAGTGTTTTTGTTTGCTCGGAAGATCTGTGCCCGTCCGCTAGCCGGGCCTCCAGTTCCAAGAGCAGATCCGGCGAGTGCGCCGGATCCCAGGCCAGAGCAGCAAACAATTTCAATTGTTGTGCTGCCGGGAAACTATCGATCCATTCGATCGGGCAAGTCCCAGCCAGCTGATTCGCTCGCTAGCCCCATTCCGAATCGCCAAGGCATTCTCGCCGCAGGTTGTTTCGGCCATGACTGCGTCACTTCGATCAGCCCCCACCAGGCCACCGTTCCTGCGTCTTTCGTCGCTTGAACGGGGTTGTCCACGCTGGCGTCATTACCTCCCATGTCCATCGGCATCCTTGGGAAGAAGCTGGGTATGTCCCAGTTCTTCGACGAGCAAGGCAAAGCCGTCCCGGTCACTCTGATCGAGGCGGGTCCTTGCCGGATCACCCAACTCAAGACAACAGAAACTGACGGCTACGTCGCCGTCCAGATCGGCTTCGGGGAGACCCGCGAAAAGCTGGTCAACAAACCAGCGAAGGGTCACCTCGCCAAATCTGGTAACGGTGTACTTCGTCACCTCAGCGAGTACCGCGTTGACGACGTCGACGGTCTGGAACTCGGTGGCGCAGTCACCGTTGGTGACTTTGAAGCCGGCCAGAAGGTTGACGTCAGTGGCGACACGATGGGACGCGGCTTCGCCGGTTACCAGAAGCGTCATGGCTTCAGCCGTGGTCCGATGACACACGGTTCCAAAAATCACCGTGAACCGGGCTCCACCGGCGCTGGCACAACGCCAGGTCGCATTTATCCCGGCAAGCGCATGGCCGGGCGTTACGGCGGCAAGAAGATCACCACCCGCGGTCTCACCATCCTCAAGGTGGACAGTGATCGCAATCTGTTGGTGGTGAAAGGCTCCGTTCCCGGCAAGCCCGGTGCGCTGCTCAACATCCGCCCCGCCAACCGCGTGGGTGCCAAGCCCGCCAAAGGAGGTAAGTGATGGCTAATTGTGTAGTCCGAGACTGGCAGGGTAAGGAAGCCGGACAGGCCTCCCTCGACCTGAAGGTGGCCAAGGAAACCACGGCCCTCGATCTGATGCACCGTGCGGTTCTGCGCCAGCAGGCCCACAGCCGTCAGGGCACCGCCAGCACGCTCACCCGCTCCGAGGTTCGCGGTGGCGGTCGTAAGCCCTACAAACAGAAAGGAACCGGCCGGGCTCGCCAAGGTTCAATCCGGACACCTCTCCGTCCAGGTGGCGGCATCGTGTTCGGACCGAAGCCCCGCACCTACAACCTCGCGATGAACCGCAAGGAGCGTCGCCTGGCCCTGCGTACCGCCCTCATGGCTCGGATTGACGACGTCACAGTCGTCAAGGATTTCGGAGCAACGCTGGAAGCACCGAAGACTCGGGAAATCACCGATGCCCTCGGTCGCCTGGGCATCAAAGCCGATTCCAAGGTTCTGATCGTGGTGGCGAATCCTTCGGACGTTCTGCGTCGTTCCGTCCGCAACCTCGAGAAGGTGAAGCTGATCGCAGCCAACCAACTCAATGTCTTCGACCTGCTCCATGCCAACGCGCTGGTGCTGGGAGAAGAGGCTCTCGCAACCATCCAGGAGGTTTACGGCGATGACTGAGCGCTTCACCGGACGCCTGGCGGATGTGATCCGCCGGCCGCTGATCACAGAAAAAGCCACCCGTGCGCTGGAACTCAACCAGTACACCTTCGAGGTGGATCACAGAGCTGCCAAGCCAGACATCAAAGCTGCCGTCGAGCAACTGTTTGATGTCAAGGTCACCGGCATCAGCACCATGAATCCTCCTCGCCGAAGCCGTCGGGTCGGTCGTTTCGCCGGCAAGCGTGCCCAGGTGAAAAAGGCTGTGGTGCGCCTCGCCGAAGGCAACTCCATCCAACTCTTCCCTGAGTCCTGAGGGGTCTGAAACGTCATGGCAATCCGTACTTTCCGCCCCTACACCCCCGGAACCCGCACCCGGGTGGTCACTGACTTCAGTGAAGTCACCGGCCGCAAGCCGGAACGCTCGCTTGTGGTGTCCAAACACCGCCGCAAGGGACGCAACAACCGCGGCGTGATCACCTGCCGCCATCGCGGTGGTGGACACAAGCGGCAATACCGCGTCGTTGATTTCCGGCGCAACAAGCATGGAGTGCCCGCCAAGGTGGCGGCCATCCATTACGACCCGCACCGCAATGCGCGGCTGGCGCTGCTCTTCTACACCGATGGTGAGAAGCGTTACATCCTTGCCCCTGCGGGTGTCACGGTCGGACAGACCGTAATTTCAGGGCCTGATGCCCCGATCGAGGACGGCAATGCCATGCCGCTCTCCTCGGTTCCTCTCGGTTCCAGCGTTCACTGCGTTGAGCTCTACGCCGGACGCGGCGGCCAGATGGTGCGCACGGCTGGTGCCAGTGCTCAGGTGATGGCGAAGGAAGGCGACTATGTCGCTCTCAAGCTGCCCTCCACTGAGGTTCGCCTGGTCCGCCGTGAGTGTTACGCCACGCTGGGTGAAGTCGGTAACTCCGAGATTCGCAACACCAGCCTCGGCAAAGCTGGTCGTCGCCGCTGGCTGGGGCGTCGTCCCCAGGTCCGAGGCAGTGTGATGAATCCCTGCGATCACCCCCACGGTGGTGGTGAGGGTCGTGCACCCATCGGCCGTTCTG
>WTFZ01000132.1 GCA_011523835.1 Synechococcus sp. CO36386bin_29
TCAAGCTGCTTGCGCACACTCGATGGGTTCGTCGCGTCAGTCTTTCCGCCATGACAGACGGGCCTGGCAGTTTGTTCGCATGCTTGCCAGACTCCGTTAAAAGGATTGCCGGCCATGGTGATCAGCAGCGCTCCGCAACCTCAACCATCTCGGGCTCTGCTCAGTTTTCTGCAGCAGAAAATGGGCCTCAGTGAGAACGCGATCAACCTTGGATTGCGTCAAGCGGCGTTGGAGCAGGCGCCGCTGCCTGTGGTGCTTTGGAGCTTCGGCCTCCTGAATCTCAGCCAGTACCAGGACGTCCTGGACTGGCAACACCAGCAGATTTAGGCGATCAGTCGTAAATGATCAGAGATTCGATCGGAACACCCTCAGGAAGCTTGCTGCGACCAGCAAGCTCCGCTAACTCGATCACGAATCCACATCCAACCAGCTGTCCACCAGCCTTGGTGACCAGTTCAGCTGATGCCGAAGCCGTACCGCCTGTAGCCAGCAGATCGTCAACAAGCATCACCTTGGGATGATCAGCCAGAGCATCGGAATGAATCTCCAGTCGATCACTGCCGTATTCGAGGGTGTAATCGATCCCGATCACCTCACCAGGCAATTTACCTGGTTTGCGTACAGGAACGAACCCCTTATGCAAATGGGTTGCCAGCGCAGTACCCACGATGAATCCTCTGGATTCGATGCCCACGATCAGATCTGGTTCCAAGCGATCACAGACAGCCGCCAGGCGTCGAATCACTTCAGCCCAGCCCGTGGGTTCACGGAGCAGGGGAGTGATGTCGCGGAACAGAATTCCGGGCTTGGGAAAATCTGGAATATCACGAATGTACTGACGAAGATCCACTCTTTAGTGACGCGTAGGCCTGAACCCTGGCATCATCGCAGCCATGAGTGATGTCACTGTTCCGGCGGTTCTTCAGCCGTCTCAACCCGAAGCCGTGCTTGGCAGGCGTGCCCTGGAGCGGCTCGACCTTCTCCTGCTCACCGTGGAATCTCTCGATCTCAATGGTGGTGAAGCCATGCTCTGGGCAACCCAACAGCTGGGATTCGAAACGGTTTTCCCCAATCGCGTCGAACTCTGGAAACGGCGATGCCATAACCCTCTGCGACGCTCAACCCGCCGTGGATCCCTTTCAGCGGTTGAAACGGAAGCCCTGATTCGCATTCTCTGCGCGATGGCGGATCGTCTTTACCCAATGCTGCGTCAACTGCTGTCGAGCAGAGAACCTGACAACCTCTCGCGGGAGCGCTGGGGGCTTCTTGATCAGCGCCTCAGGAACCTGATCGAAGAGCGCATGAACCTTCGTAGAGGAGCGATTCAGCGCCTTCTCGATGGCGAACAAGCCAGGAACCTTCAACGCCAGCTTGTCCTCACACTGGCGCTGGCCGCGGGTCCAGGCGGAGTCGATCGACTGCGCGCAAGTCTGCTTGATCCAAATCCTTGATCGTGATGCTGAAACAGTCCTTCCGATACGACCAGACCGCTGCACGCCTGGAGATTGACGGTCTCCCTGATTTTTCAGCCAACCATGGCACCAATGCCATCGGAATTCTCTCCAGCTGGCGACTCACCATGATTGGTGGACCGGAGATGGAAGGACAACGGGACCATCTCGAAGCCCTCATGGCTGCAGTCATTCCTTACGCCCGTCTTCAGCTCTCGGGCGTGGGCAAGGTCCAGGGCAACGATAACGGCCCTGTTCGAATTCTTCCGACCGAGCAGGGCCACCAACTGGAACTGATCAGCAGTCGCAGTGGAGTGCCCCCTCTGACCCTTGAGCTGGATGACGCGGATCTTGCCGATCTGGTTCGCTGTCTCGATGCTCTGCGCAGCGATGCAAGGGTATGCATCAACTGGCCCCCCATTGTTCATCTGCCATTGCCGAAGCGTGAACTGGCGGAACGAACCCCCCTGCGTCAACGCTTGGCTGCTCCCATTCTCGGTGCAGGGACCTTCATGGTTCTCGGCCTGGCAGGTCTGTTCGTGCCCATTCCCACTCCAGAAGCTCCCTCTCAGGAGGACAATCAATCAGATGCGCAGGAGACTGTGATCAGCAATCCTTCACAAGCAACTGGTGAGCGTTGACCGCAGCACAGAGCACCGCAGAATGGCCTAATAAAGACAAAGGTTGAATGTCATCAAGCTGGTCGGATCTCCGCCGTAAAGTTGCAAAAATTGGTGCGTCTCTTGATGTCGTCGTCAGGAGCGACCCTGAAGTTTGTGGTCTCAGTGGGTCTGGATACCACATCACCCTCCATCACAGTGGTTACGGAGACTGCACCGTTGGCGACCTGACACTGATTGACTGCCCGAATGAACTTGTGCTGACGGAGTTCGAAAGGTGGATGCGAGGAGCTGGACACGAGACAATGACATGAATCAACCGTTGTTTCGTCCCGTGCTGAAGGGGAAATCCTCTAAAAATGTGTTCAGCAAGGGGCGATCTCCCAGACCAGTATCGATTCTCAGGCAATTTTTTGAAGCGTTCTTACTCCTGGGTCTTGGCGCAGGGGCCTTTGCCTTCCTGAGCTGGATTCCGCGCAAAATCGATGCCATGGTTCTGGTGAGTGAAGCCGTCGCGGATTTGATCCGCGGTGTCACTCAGCTCGTGGAAGCCTGCCTGGGTTTTGCGGCGGTGTTACTGATCGCCCTTCTGGTTTTGGTTGCCTTGGTCGCTTCCCTCGCAGGCGCCGTGCGATTGGTCCGTGGTTGCATCAGGCTGAAAAGTTTGACCTCCAGCAAGAGCGTTCGACCACTTCAACAACGTTCCAAAAGAAGACGTTAAAACGCATACAGGAATTCAAGGTGCTGGCGGTCGAGGCGCGAGTGAACGTTGAACAGTCCAGAGCTCCTGGAGCGTCAGTCCACCATCAGCATCAAGATCGAACACAAAGAAATTTCGGTTCAACCAGGGCAAAGAACGACATTCATCCCGATCCAATTGACCATCGCCATTGCGGTCGGCCTGACGGAAGCGTTGTTGCAAACGCCTGCCACTTGGGTGAGGTGTTGCGGGTCTGAGATCGTCCAACAGCAGGAAGCCGCGGGAATCTCTCCGCTCCAGTCGTCGCTCTAAATAGGTCACGCCTTTCACCTCCCCGGACTCCAGACGACCGTCTCCATTCACATCCATACGGACGAATAGAGCTTCCATCCGTTGGCCGTAGGCATGAACAGGACTGGGTTCAGACCAAGCAGGAACGGCGGTGAACGCAGTGGTCAGGAGCCCAAACGCTCTGACCCACAGAGATGGCGTTGAGAACTCCATCTGGTCAGGTTATGGACAATCAGGGCCCTAAGGATGCCTCAGCGGTGACAAGACTTGAATCAGCTGTGACAAGGTCAGTCTCTGGGCGACAGGGCCTTGATGCATCCATACGATCAGTGCACCAATTGCAGGGAAGGACACGGTGGGACGCTCCTCGATGATCTGGGTGGTCGACGACGATCCTGAGCTGCGCCAGATGGTGGGCACCTACCTGATCGACCAGGGTTACGACGTGCGCAGCCTCAGCGACGTCAAACAGCTCGAGGCACGCCTCGAGTTCCAAAGGCCTGATCTGATCGTCCTTGATCTGATGATGCCTGGTGACGACGGCCTCACAGCCCTTCGTCGTCTCCGCGATTCCGGGGATGATCTGCCCGTGGTAATGCTGACGGCCCGAGGGGAGGGCGTTGATCGGATCATCGGTCTTGAACAGGGTGCTGATGACTATCTCGCCAAACCCTTCCTGCCGAGAGAACTCTCCGCGCGTATCGAAGCCGTCCTTCGGCGTCGAAGCTCCCTGCCAGCAGGTACACCTCTGGCGGAAGGTGGCGATGTGGTGTTCGGGGACAACGTGCTCAATCTGGCTGCCAGAACGCTCACCCGCGACGGGACACCCGTGGTGATCACCAGCGGTGAATTCAGTCTGCTGGCAGCATTCGTCCAGCACCCACACCGTCCCTTATCCAGGGAACGACTGATTGAACTGGCTCGAGGGCCAGGGTGTGACACGGATAGCCGCAGTATGGATGTGCAGGTCTCCCGGGTACGCAAACTGGTAGAGCCTGACCCCACACGTCCCCGTTACCTGCAGACCGTCTGGGGGTATGGCTACGTTTTCGTCCCCGACGGTCAGCCCCGTTCTCGCTGACTCCTTTCCATGCCCTCTCCGACCTGGCAGAAGCGCATCGGCTCACTGCTGGGATGGGGAAGCCTGGCCCTGGGGAGTTCAGCCTTCTGTTTGTTGATCTTTCAGGTCCTGTTCGGACGTCAGTTGGAACAGCTTCAGACCATTCAGCTCGGTCGCGACCTGGCCCTCAATGTGAGGCTCACGGAACTGGCTCTGGAGCGGTACCCACCGCACCTTGTGGCAGAACTAACAGGGCTTGACCTGGAGGTCACCGTGCGGCCCAAACCGTCGCCAGTCACTCCATCAGCAGGATTCAAACGTCAGGCGAAAGCACTGCAACAACAACTCTGCAAGAGATTGTCCCACTGCCCGATGGTCTATCCCGACCGCGCAGCAAGGGATGAGCGCAGGATTTGGATTGAATTGATTTCTCCCCTGGAACCCATCTGGTTGCGGGTGAATGTGCCCTCGATGATGCGTTGGCCTCCGGAACCGACCCTTCTGGGGCTCTCGTTGGTGGGTGCAGGCGTCATCTGTGGGGGTCTGTTCCTGCTCATAGAGGTGGAAGGTCCTCTTCGCGGCCTGGAAAAGGCCTTGGCGAAAGTCGGGGAAGGGGGTGGTCCTGACGCGGTACCGGCGCGAGGGGCGCCTGAAGTGCAACGCCTAACCCAGCGCTTCAACGCCATGGTGCAGCGGTTGGCCACAAGTCGCCAAGAACGGGCCACCATGCTGGCTGGAATTGCCCATGATCTCCGGGCACCGATCACGCGCCTGCAGTTTCGGCTCTCCATGCCCCAGCTCACCTCAGAAGACCGGGAGCGTTGCGCCGGAGATCTTCAGTCTCTCGAGCGGATCACAGGGCAGTTTCTCTTGTTTGCAGGAGGTGGCGACAGTGAAGCCTCGGTCGAAGTTCCGCTCGAGCAGCTGCTGGCAGAAGTGGCAAGCAGTCATCCCGCCGATCAACTGCATCTTGAGCTCACGCCCCTCGCACTGACTGTGAAGCCGGTGGCTCTCAGCAGGGCAATTGCCAATCTCATTGACAATGCCTTCTCCTATGGAACAGCTCCTGTGATTCTGCGACTGCAGAACATCAACTCAAGCTGCTGGATCGAAATCTGGGACCAGGGCGAAGGGATGCCTGCCAGTGAATGGGAGCAGGCTCTTCAACCCTTTCATCGCCTCGATTCATCCAGAGGGCAGCAAGGCCACTGCGGGCTGGGACTGGCAATTGTCTCCCATGTGGCGAAGATCCATGGTGGACATCTGGAGTGTTTGAGGGGGAATCCAACAGCTGAGCAAGGTTCTCCGGGACGCTTTGCCATTCGTCTCAGCATCCCGATGAATTGGAACGATCAGTCCTCTGCACCGTTGCAAAGCTGAGGAAAAAATAAGCACTGACAACATGGCGCCCAGAATCAATCACCAATGCAGTAGTGGGTTGCTGAACCATGGGCCACAAGGAAAAGAGTAAGCACAAAGGTCACGACAAAAAAAAAGACAGTGGAGACAAGCTCTCTGAAACCGTCATGGAGAGCCTTGCAGGCAGCGAACACGACCTGAACAGTCCTTCCGAACTGCTGGACGACCTACTGGAAGGGAACAATCACAAGATTGAACGGCTGAATAAAAAGCTCTATGAGGCCGATCTGGTGAAACTCCAGACCCAGCTTGTGAAAATGCAGTACTGGATCAAGGACACCGGTTACCGGATGATCGTCCTGTTTGAAGGTCGGGATGCGGCAGGGAAAGGCGGAACGATCAAACGTCTCACAGAGCCCTTGAATCCCCGGGGATGCCGTGTCGTTGCTCTCGGAACACCGACTGATCGCCAGAAAACTCAGTGGTATTTCCAGCGCTACGTGGAACATTTCCCCGCCGCAGGAGAAATCGTGGTCT
>WTFZ01000003.1 GCA_011523835.1 Synechococcus sp. CO36386bin_29
TGGTATTTCCAGCGCTACGTGGAACATTTCCCCGCCGCAGGAGAAATCGTGGTCTTCGATCGCAGCTGGTACAACCGTGCCGGAGTGGAACGGGTGATGGGCTTCGCGACCCCTGAACAAGTCGAACAGTTCCTTGATGATGTGCCTGAATTCGAGCGGATGTTGGTGCGCAGCGGAATCCTGCTGCTGAAGTACTGGTTCTCCGTCAGCGACACCGAACAGGAAGCTCGTTTTCAATCGCGGATCGACGACCCCACCCGACGCTGGAAACTCAGTCCCATGGATCTGGAAGCACGCAACCGATGGGTGGAGTTTTCTCAGGCGAAAGACGCCATGTTCAATCGCACCAATATCCCGGAAGCCCCCTGGTTCACCGTCGAAGCCAACGACAAGCGCAGGGCACGCCTCAATTGTCTGCGCCATGTGCTGAGCAAAGTCCCCTGGGAAGACATGACACCTCCAGCCATCGAACTACCACCCAGGCCAGAGCAGGGCAATTACACCCGTCCTCCAATCAACGAACAGTTCTTCGTACCGAACGCCTACCCCTACAACTGAACGAACAGCAGAGAGTGAATGCATGCCATCTGAAATCCCTGGACAAGAGCAGACTCGAAAATGGTTCCGCAGCCACCTGCTCGGTCGAGAGGTGGAACTCCAGGATCTCTACGACCTGCCGCAGGGGGATCTTGACTTGTTAATGGCCGAAACCGCTGAAATCCGCTCAGATCCTGAAAACCGAGCCCGAAGCCATGGTCGCTGGTGCACAGCCGGGTACGTGCTGGAACTCTCCCGGATCATCGATGCTCGCCGAATAACTGGCTAGGAATGAAATGCCCCCGTTATTGCTCTCATGTCCAGACTGCTTCTAGTTTTGATCGCTTGGATACTGAGCAGCAGCGGCATGATGGTGCAGGCGGGGTCGGTGACAGTGGGAGCCCCCAGCGAAGACATTGCAACCAATCGTGCGTTAGCCAAAGTGCCCTCTGGTAAGGAGGTCACCGATACGTCCTGTGTGGAAATTGGAACAGCAGGGTATTCAACGCACTATCGCTGCACGGTCACTTGGGAGTAGGTGCAGCGATGTGATCACTGTTTGTGGATCCTTGTCATGATCCACCGTGGAGCTGCGCAAACCAGAATCCTGCGAGCTGCCAGCTGGACCAGAGAAAGATTCCCAGAAACAGCCAGTTCACCCAACCAGGACGGTTTTTGTTCTCAAACATCATTCCTCTGATCAGAATGCCCATTCTGTTGAGGAATCAGCTGTTCAGACGAGCGATTGCACCGGACGTTTGCGCTTGAGGTCGTGCATGCCCTCGAGCTGCTGGTGAACAGCCTTGAGCTGCCGCTGAATGTGATCACTCTGGGGGAGCGCACTGAGAGATGTCAGCGCAAGCTCCAGATGGTGCTTGGCGTCAATCAACAGACGGCATTCCAGACTCCCGGGTTCGTAACTCATCACACTGCTGAAGCTCTCCACATTCAGGCCGACCCTGGAAGGATCGACTGTGTCAACAACAACGGTTTTGAATTGATTAAGGCTGCAGACGCCCCCCCGACGCCTCAATCAGATTCCACGGGCGTTCGATGCCTCCCTGAACACTCCAGACCCCACGCTGTGCAGCCTTCGCACTCCTCTCAAAACGGTCGTAGTCGAGGTCATTGCATTGACCCAAGTAACCGTCGTAGGCAAACACCGCACCCTGCTGCAGGAGAGGGGCTGCAACATCAGCACCATTCTTGAGCAACCGAGCCACAACCCTGCCGTAGACGTCCCTGGCTCGCAGTTCGAGAGCAACGACGCTCCCAGGCTGGAGTGACCGACGCAGCTGAGCCGTGGCACGCTCCGACCAGGGTTTCTGCTCAGCGAGGGGTGCCTGAACGCAGGCCAGCCGAACAGCCCGTCCCTCCCCTGAGAGATCAACAAGAATCTCCTGTCCATTGTTGACGGTCAGAACTGTGACGTTTCGTCGAGGGTGAGGATCAGCCATGACCGGGGATGACAGAAGCGCGGGGCCAAGGATTCCCGCACTGCTGAGCAACATCACCCCTCGAAAGAGTTCGGTTCGGTGTAATCGCATCAGCTCGGTACCGCCTCAACATCGATGAATTCACCGGATTCCATGGCCTGCGCCGTGAGGTAACGAAGCGTTCGGTTGCGGATCAACTGAACCTCGACGGCATTCCAAGTGCCGCCGATCACGCAGCCCACCAGAGGAATCGTCTTAGTGATCAGAGCCCGTTGACTCACCCTGCGCCCGAACACCCTGGTCATCACAGTATTGATCAGCGCAAGACTGCGTTGGTTGATCAGCTTGATCACCATCTCGCGGGTAGCTGTATGCACAGCCTTCATCCCAAGCTCAGCACCGACTTGACTGATCATGCTGGCCCCGAACACAGGAAACAGAAGCTCTTGACGAGCGTTCTCACTGTCCAGGAAACCAGGAATCAGAAGCTCGGCAGCACAGGCGGCTGCGAAGAGCTGCGTCCTGGTCGTGACGGACAGATCCGCCAGCGCCCCAGCAACACTCAGCACAGGGTTCGCAGCAAGCCCCATCGCCGCTCCTGCCGTGATCACGCGCAAGCGGGAGTCATTGAATGCGCGTTCAGCGAGTTCATAGGTTGAAGCCTCCGGATAACGACGGCGCAACAGGTCCACTTCAAAGCGAACCTTCTGGGCATCAAAACTGATGACCCAGTCGAGCAAGTCGGCAACGGAGTGCTGCGGCAAGGCGACAGTCCCTTGGCATCTCACCTTATCGGGATCCGCAAGGTTCAATCCTCAACGGACGAAAAGCATCTCCCTGTAGGACGGCAGAGGCCAGTGATCGTCATCGACGCGTTCCTCCAAAGCATCGACGGCCTCTCGCAACTGCTGCAGACGAGGGAGCAACACACCTGCACAGTGACTCATGGATGCGGCGGTGTCTCCGTTGTGCACCTGATGCAATTCCTCTGCCAGAACCGTTGCCTGGTCATCCATCCGTGCATGCAACGCGGAAATCTGATGGAGATCGCGGGTTTCAGGCTGCAGTCCCAGAGACTGCTGTTGCTGGAGACTGCGTGCCAGGGCGCTCAGATGCTTCTGAACAGCAGGGCTGATCTGCGTGCGCACCATCGACAATGCCACTTTGGCCTCCACCTCGATGGCCAGGGAGTACTGCTCGCCGTACACCTCGTAACGGCTTTCCATCTCCACGGGTGAAATCACGCCATGCCGCATGAACAGGCTCTGCACCTCCTGCCGACGCAGCACCGGCAGGGCTTCAGCGGTGTTGCGGAGATTTTCCAGGCCACGATCCTCCGTCGCTTCCCGATGCCAGGCGTCGGAATAACCATCACCGCCGAACACGGCGGCACCATGCAGATCCATGATCTGCTTGAGCACTGATGCCGCCGACTGTTCAAGACTCTGGCCGGAATCGATGTCAGCCTCGAGGCGATCGCTGATCCATTCGAGAGAATCGGCCAGCACGGTATTCATGGCCACAAGTGGGCCCGAGACCGACTGACCGGAACCAACGGCACGGAATTCAAACCTGTTTCCGGTGAAGGCAAAGGGGGAGGTGCGGTTGCGATCACCAGCATCTTTGGGGAATTCAGGCAGGGAATCCACACCAAGACGCATCACACCGCCACTGGAGCTGCCTGTGACCTCACCGCGTTGAATCTGCTGGAAAACCTGCTCCAGCTGCTGTCCCAGATACACAGAAATGATGGCCGGAGGGGCTTCATTCGCGCCGAGGCGATGGTCATTGCCTGCCGTTGCCACAACAGCTCGCAGAAGGGGGCCATTGCAATGCACACCACGGATCACAGCGGCACAGAACAACAGGAATTGAAGGTTGTCGTGAGGCGTGTGTCCGGGGTCGAGCAGGTTGCCCTGGGTGCTGTTCCCAACCGACCAGTTCACATGCTTTCCGGACCCGTTGATTCCAGCGAAAGGCTTTTCATGAAGCAGACAGGTGAACCCATGACGCTTGGCGGTGCTGCGCAGCGTGGTCATGATCAGCTGCTGATGATCCGTCGCGACGTTGGCGGCTTCATGAACCGGAGCAATCTCAAACTGGCCGGGTGCAACTTCGTTGTGTCGGGTCTTGGCGGGAATCCCCAGTCTGTAGAGCTGACTCTCCACGTCCTGCATGAACACCTGCACTCTTTCCGGAATCGCTCCGAAATAGTGATCATCAAATTGCTGACCCTTGGGTGATGGAGCCCCGAACAGCGTGCGACCCGCGAGGAGAAGGTCAGGTCTGAGGGTTGCGAACTGAGTATCCACCAGGAAATATTCCTGCTCGGCACCACAGGAGCTGTTCACGGGAGTCACCTCCTTGTTGCCAAGGAGGCGCAGGAGCCTCTGGGCCTGCCGGTTCATGGCGGCATTCGAGCGGAGCAGCGGTGTTTTCTTATCGAGAGCCTCTCCTGTCCAGCTCACAAACACGGTGGGAATGCAGAGCGTCACCCCATTCGGCGTACGCATCAGGTAAGCCGGACTGGTGATGTCCCAGGCCGTATAACCCCGGGCCTCAAAGGTGGAACGAATGCCTCCGTTGGGGAAGGAACTGCCATCAGGCTCCCCCTGCACCAGAAGCTTCCCGGAAAACTCGTGGATCGCCTGACCATCAGATTGTGGACTGATGAACCCGTCGTGTTTCTCAGCCGTTGAGTTAGTGAGGGGATAAAAAACGTGGGCGTAGTAATGCGCGCCGTGAGACACAGCCCAGTCCTTCATCGCTTGAGCTACAGCATCCGCCACATCGAGATCGAGACGCCCGCCATCACGGATCACTCGGCGAACGGCTTTGTACGACTCCTTCGGTAAAGCACTCTTCATCCGTGCGAGCGTGAACACGTCGCTGGCCCAGATGTCTTCGAGGTTTTCTGCGGCAGCACACTCCACAGCACAGCGCTGCTGGACGGCCTGAAGAGCAGCCAGACGGGCGGGATGGGGCATGGTGCAAAGCCCGCAAGAGAGCGGGGTGAGACTCAATGAAACGACGCTAAGCCGCCGACCTGCGGCCAGCGGGAAGCCGCAGGCTGGTGATCCAGGAGAGCAGCACGAGGACAGATGACGTCCAGAGGCAGGCCTGCATCCCTGAGCTGGGCGTACCACCGATCAGAAACACCGCTCCGGAAAGCAACGTTCCAACCAGACGACCGGCCGCATTCGCCATGTAATAGAAGCCCACGTTGAGGCTCACACTCTCCGCATCGGTGTAAGCCAGCACCATGTAGGAGTGAATCGAGGAGTTCATGGCAAACACGACTCCGAAGGCGGCCAGACCACCCACGATCGCCACGGTCACATCGACCTCGCGCAACAGAGCGATGGCGATCAGTGCAGGGATCGCGGTGAGCACCGCGCTCCAGAACTGCACAGCCGATGCCCCAGGACTTTCACGCTGTCCCCAGAGGCGACGCAGTCCAGGCGCCGTGCCCTGCACGATGCCGTAACCGATCACCCAGAGGCCGAGAAAGCCGCCGATTTCCCAGAACCCCCAGCCAAGGGAAGCTTCGAGAAACACAGGCAGTGCCACCACAAACCACACATCGCGGGCACCGAACAGGAAGAACCGTGCTGCCGACAGCACATTGATGCCCTGGCTCTTGGACAACAGAGAGGAAAACGCCGGCTTGGCTTTCATCTTCCCGATCTCTCCCGGCAACACCAGGGTGACGAGAAAAGCCAGGGCCAGACCTGCAGCCATCCAGGCAACAGCAGCATTGAAGCTCAAGGCTGTGAGCAACACTCCACCAAGGAAAAACCCAACCCCCTTCAGGGCATTTTTCGAGCCGGTGAGGATGGCCACCCACTTGAACAGCTGCTTTTCACCCGTCTGGGCATCATCCGGCGTTTCCGAAACCACCGTTTTGATCGCGCTCTTCGCGCTCATCTTGTTGAGATCTTTGGCAATCCCACTGATCGCCTGGGCAACCATCACGTACACCACGCTCAGCAGCTTCGGCCACGATTCCGCGACAGGAACCAGCATCAACAACGCCA
>WTFZ01000130.1 GCA_011523835.1 Synechococcus sp. CO36386bin_29
CGAAGGTCGGGAGTTCAAATCTCCCCCCCGCCACCAAATTCAACACAGCCCCGCAATCGTGGGGTTTTTTTTTGCTTTCTTCCAATTGGTTGCGATTGTCAGCTCGAACAAGATGACACTTGCTCATCTTGTTTTGCACCGCAGCCTCCCAACTCCATCTCTTTTCTGACGATCAAGCGGTCTGTGATGGATCGCCTCACACCGAATGCCACACCATTCCTTCGAGGCCATCGTGATCGGTTCCGGAGCCACCGGAGGGGTGGCTGCGATGACCCTTGCCGAAGCCGGAGTGCGTGTTCTTGTTGTTGAAGCAGGCCCTGATCTCTCCCCTCAGCAAGCACTCGGATCAGAACCAGGAAACAGTTATCGGCGAGCTGAGGGTCTTCTGAGCGGTCGGCATCAACGACAGGCTCAGCATCCCGGTTACTGGAAGCAGAATCCTGCGCTGTATGCGGACGAATCTCTCTATCCCTACAGCACCCCAGAGGATCAGCCGTTTCTCTGGACTCAAGGGCGACAGGTGGGAGGTCGCAGTCTGACCTGGGGAGGCATCACTCTCCGTCTTTCTGATTACGACTTCAAGGCTGCAGATTTCGACGGCTACGGACAAAGCTGGCCGATTGGCCACGACGACCTGGATCCTCACTACAGCGCTATGGAGCGCTTTCTTCAGGTGAGAGGGAATCAAGATGGTCTCCAGCATCTGCCTGATGGTTCGCTGCAACCGGCTCTACCCCTGCTTCCTGAGGAGGAGCACTTCCGAAGAGCCTTGTTCAGACATCGGGGCGTTTCATTGATTCACTCCCGTGGTTTTGCCGCACGGTCCCCAGGCTTCCGATCATCCTGGCCCAAGTCCAGCAGCAACGGATCAACGCTCCGGCAGGCCATGGCCACGGGTCGTGTGGAAATGCTCAGCGGCTTCATGGCCGTGAATTTGGTTCTGCATTCCGGTCAGGAGAAGGCCAGGGCCGTTGTTGTGGTCAACCGTTCCAATGGCGTGCAGCGTCTGCTCGAAGCCGATTTGATCGTGCTGTGCGCTTCAACGATCGCCAGCCTTCGCCTGCTTCTGCAATCTGAGCAAACGCACGATCCCCGGGGTTTTCTCGATCCGTCCGGCTTGCTGGGTCAAGGTCTGATGGACCACGTGTCCTGTTGCCGCTTCTTCTCCGTGCCATCGCTGACCGGCAGGAAGCCCATGCAGGTGCATGATCCGATGAGCGTCCTGTCTGGCGCGGGAAGCTTTTTCCTCCCCTTTGGTAATGATCCTGCCCAATGCAACGGGCGATCGTTCCTACGGGGTTATGGACTCTGGGGTGCGATCAATCGCTTTGATCCCCCTTGGTGGCTGAAGCGTCAGCCAGATCAACGCCTCGGCTTTCTGATCGGCCATGGAGAAGTTCTGGCCTCCGAAACCAATCGAGTGACGCTTTCCGATCGCTGTGATCCGCTCGGTGTCCCGATGCCCTCGATCAGCTGCCGCTGGGGGGCCAACGAAAAGGCGATGGTGACGCATATGCAGTCCACAATCGCGGACTGCATTGGTGCCGCCGGTGGCACACCGGCTTCACTCCCCGATTTGTTGCATCTCCCTCTCGTCGAACCCATCATTCGCGGCGCGATGGCTGTCCAGGACGATGCGCCGCCTCCGGGGTATTACATCCATGAGGTGGGCGGAGCTCCCATGGGGATGCGTGAAGAGACGAGCGTTGTGGACCGATACAACCGTCTGTGGCGCTGCAGGAATGTGCTGGTGGTGGATGGGGCCTGTTGGCCCTCGTCCGGGTGGCAAAGCCCAACACTCACGATGATGGCCATCACCCGTCGTGCCTGCCAGCACGCTCTCAGCCCTGGGAGCGACTGCGGCTGAAGAGGTCATCGAGGTAGCGCTCCGTGACAGCTCTCTCTGAGCAGCCGTTCTGAAAGAGGAACTGGGCCAGCGCTGAACTCATCACCTGGTACTGGTCCCATGAGGGATTGGAACCAATGAAGTTTTTCATGCCCTCGTAGAGAACCTCAGGAATCTCTGCTTCAAGGCTCACAAAGGGATCTTCGGCCTCGCTAGCTGGTGGTTGCGAGTCGATGCAACGTTCGAGGTGATTTCGATCCATTTAATTCTTCCTGAGACGCTCCGACATCAGCAAGGAAGCCACAGCAGCACCCTGCTCGTCAAAAAGGACCTCTGGATGCCACCGAACCCTGATCTTGATTGAGACTCAAGGCTCTGTCTCTTGTGTGGGAACACACTTCGATTTCTTTGCGCGGATTTAGAGGTTCTGTTCCGGTTGTCAAGTCGCTTTCGCTGCAAAAGCATGTACTCACAGTCACGTGGTGATTTCTGGAAACTCGACTGATCAGCGGTGGAAAAAGGCCACGGACCTGTGGAAAAAGGATCAATTTCTCCACAGGTCCAGCAACTGATCAGTTCCTCTGATGAATCTGTGTCTTGCGTGACGCGTTGAGAAAGAGACGGATAAGCCTGAAAATCCAACTGAATTGCTTCAGCTTTT
The DNA here is from genome assembly GCA_011523835.1 of Synechococcus sp. CO36386bin_29. Classification (GTDB taxonomy): domain Bacteria; phylum Cyanobacteriota; class Cyanobacteriia; order PCC-6307; family Cyanobiaceae; genus Synechococcus_C. The sequence continues at coordinate 2,508 of WTFZ01000130.1, forward strand.
GGCTTCAGATGTGTCCTCATGTGACGAGGCACGGCGAAGTGTGCTGGGACCCAGCGGATGGTCGGCGTGGGGATAAGGATGGTGGTGGCCATGCTCATGGCCGTGATCATGGTGATGGTCGTGGTGATGAGCGCCTCCGAGCGGAATCGGAATGCCGTCGGGTTGGCACGCGCCAGTGCACTCCCTTTCGCAGAGGTCGCAGGCTTCCATGAGCCCTTCCACGTGATGGTGGTGACTGGTTTGCTCCAGCCCCACCTCCTGCTCGAACCCAAGCACCTGTGCCCGGTACTTGCAGAGCGAGCAGTTCATGGCTGTCTCCCCGCCCAGCACTTCATTCACCCTTTCCAGAAAGGTGTCCAGCACGAAGCTGTGATCGCCGAGATAGGACGCGTCAACAAATTCGACATCGGGGTGATCCTCCGCAACGCCCTGGGTGTGCTGTCTGATTCGGCTGACCAGCACGCCTGAAAACAGGAAGTAAGGGAAGACGACAATGCGTTTGAACCCCAGCTTCACAACGTGCCGTAGACCAGGGTCCACCAAGGGAAACGTCACGCCTGAGTACACCGTTTCCCCCCAGCCGAAGCCAAAGCCCTCCACCAGCATTCGCGTCACCTTGGCCACATTCGAGTTGGCGTCCGGATCGGAGGATCCCCTTCCGACGACGACCAGCAGGGTCTCTTCCGCCGGGCAGGGATCCGCCGCCTCCAGTGCTTCGCGGATGCGTGCTCCGGCTGCAGCAATCATGAGGCGATCAACGCCCAGTTCCCGGCCGTAATCGATCTCCAGCCCTGTTTCTGCGCTGTACGTGTTGAGGACCGATGGAATGTCGTTCTTGGCGTGCCCTGCGGCGAAGAGCATCGCTGGAATGGCTAAAACCTTTTCAACTCCCTGGGTTCGGAGTCGATCGAGCCCTTCGCGCAGAATTGGCTGCGCAAATTCAAGAAATCCATACTCCACTGGAAGGTCAGGAAGCCTGGTCTTTAGACCTTGGGCGAGACCTTCGAATTCCTCCACCGCCAGGCGGTTCCGGCTTCCATGGCCACAGATCAGAACACCGTATTTCCGATCAGAAAGAGCATCGAGCGCCAGGGTCACACTGAGGGTGCATCTGCTTCGAACCTATTCGTCTCTGTGGGAATAACAGCATGAATCCCTTGGCAAAGGATGCGAAGTCTCAAGGACGGCTGATTGCTGAACCTGAGCTTTTGTCGGCTGTTTTGGCTCACCCCTTGCACCCGCTCCCACTGTTGGTGAGTTCCGGTGCGACCAGCAGTCGTTGTGCCGGCGACGGCCTCTGGACGCTTGATCTCAGACAGCGTTTTCGAAAGTTCCGCTATCGGGAGACCTCATCCCTGGTCACGATCGGAACCGGACTGACCATGGCTGAAGTGCTCGAAGGCCTGAGCCCTTACCAACGCGCTCTGCCGATCGGCCTGTCGGGATTGCCAGGATCCGGCTTCCTTCTCACCGGAGGCATGGGTCCGCTCAGTCGCGTTCACGGATTGGCGATGGATCACATCCAGCGGATCCAGGGGGTCTGGGGCAATGGTGAACCGTTCAACCTTCATCGCGATGACATCACCACAGATGCACGGATTGCCAGCTGTTGGCGTGGTCTTCTTGGTGCCGCTCCTTTCCTTGGTGTCGTGACGGAACTTGACCTTGAAACGGACCCCGTCGTGCCTCTGGCTGTTCTGCAGCAGCGCATCAGCGTTGAGGCTTTACCGAACTGGATCCGTTCGTCTGAGCGATGGCCCAATTCAGCCAGCTTCCAATGGTCCTGGGGAGATCACCTCGAGGCCTACGCCGTTGAAGCGCTTGCTGATGGGGGGCCTTCAGCTGTGCTTCGGTCTGTGGCTGGGAATGCACCTGAACGCTGTGTCGATCAGCTGTCACTTCCTGGGTTCGGCAGGCTCACGAGTGATCAGCACCCCGCCCCCTTCCACTGTGAGGTGCTCGGCCGACTTGGAGAGCATTGGGGTGATCAGGCTGAAGCGGTTGTTGCTTGTCTTCGGGAGCCGATGATGCGGAGACCGCACTCAGCCTGCCGAATCAGCGCCCAGCAACTGGGTGGAGCCACCGGCGCCGTTTCTGCAGCATCGACCTCCTTCATCCATCGCGATGCAGTGTGGAAACCCTGGATCACCGCGGCTTGGGCACCGGGGGACCTGGTGGGTCGGGAGCGTGCCTTGGATTGGATGAACCATGTCAGCGAGGTGTTGATGGCGCTGAATCCAGGGGTTCATCTCGCCCAGCTCCATGATCATCTTCCCAGTCATGGACAGGAGTTGAAGGATGCTTTTGGATCCTGGTTGCCATCACTCCAGCAGTTGAAGACCGAGCTTGATCCCGACCAACGTCTGTGCAGGCTTTGAGATACGGTCGCCACAAGCACAGATTGTTTTATGGCAACCGGACCCGCAGCTCTGCGGTTGAAGTCCCTCATCGGTCATCCCAGCAAAGAGCTTCTTTCTGGCCTGGTGGTGGCCTTCGCCATGATTCCAGAGGCCATTGCCTTCTCCGGGATCGCAGGCGTTGACCCTCAGGTGGGTCTCTTCGGAGCCTTCTGCCTGTCGATCACGATCGCTTTTGTCGGTGGTCGTTCAGCCATGATCACCTCAGCAACTGGGTCAACCGCCCTGTTGATGACGGGCCTCGTGGCCACAGGTGAAGCTCGTGGACCGGGCCTGGGTCTGACTTATTTACTAGTGGCGGGGATCGTCACAGGCCTGTTGCAGGTGTTGTGGGGCTGGATGCGTCTGGCGTATCAGATGCGATTTGTGCCTCTCGGAGTTCTCAGTGGCTTTGTGAATGCCCTCGCACTGTTGATTTTCCAGGCTCAATTCCCCCAACTGGGGATCAATTTCCATTTCGGTGAGTCGGAGGCTGCAGCCCATGCTCACGATGTGCTTCCGCAGGGCGCTCAATTGCCTGTGGTCTGGGGGCTGGTTCTTCTGGGACTTCTGATCATCTATGGACTTCCCCGGTTGACCCGACTTATTCCTTCGCAGTTGGTGGCCATCGTTGTGCTTACTGCGATTTCAATGAGCTTCAGCCTGGATATTCCCACTGTGCAGAGCCTCGGGGATTTGCCCTCGGGTCTGCCTGTGTTCCAGATCCCCTTTGGCGCACTGGCTGATGGGCGCGTTCCTTTCAGTTTGGAAACCTTTGGGATTGTGCTGCCAACGGCAATGGCGATCTCTCTGGTTGGACTGATGGAAACCTTCCTCACTCAGGACATTCTTGACGACCGTACCGACAGCACATCCAATAAAAACCGTGAGGCGCGAGGGCAAGGCATCGCCAATATTGTGTCGTCCTTGTTTGGTGGCATGGCGGGGTGTGCTCTTGTCGGCCAATCCGTGATGAATATCGACAACGGGGGGAGGACCAGGCTCTCCACCCTGTTCTCAGGTGTCAGCCTGCTGGCCATGATTTTGCTTGCCAGGCCCTGGCTTCAGCAGATTCCCA
>WTFZ01000078.1 GCA_011523835.1 Synechococcus sp. CO36386bin_29
GCTTCGGCGTGAAACTGCCGATGTTCCCTCTCCACACCTGGCTGCCTGATGCCCACGGCGAGGCGAATGCACCGGTGTCCATGCTCCTGGCAGGCGTGCTTCTGAAAATGGGTGGTTATGCCCTGCTCAGATTCAACGTTCAGATGCTTCCGGATGCCCACCTCGTGATGGCACCGGCTCTCATCATCCTGGGCATCGTCAACATCGTGTACGGCGCTCTCAATGCCTTCGCCCAGGACAACGTGAAGCGCAGAATCGCCTGCAGCTCGGTCAGCCACATGGGTTTCGTGCTTCTGGGCATTGGAGCCGTGGACGCCCTCAGTCTCAGTGGTGCCATGTTGCAGATGATCAGCCATGGCCTGATTGCCGCGGCCATGTTCTTCGTGACCGGCTGCTTCTACGAGCGCACGAAAACCCTGTCCATCCCCAACATGGGCGGATTGGCCAAGGTGCTGCCGATCACCTTCGCTTTCTTCCTCGCGAGCTCCCTGGCATCGCTGGCATTGCCCGGCATGAGTGGATTCATCAGTGAGATCACCGTGTTCCTCGGCATCACCAGTCAGGAGAGCTTCACCACCCTGTTCAGGGTGACCACCATCATCCTCGCGGCCATCGGTCTGGTTCTCACGCCGATTTATCTGCTGTCGATGTGCCGCCGGGTGTTTTTCGGCCCACGCATTCCCGCTCTCGCTTTCGTTGACGATATGCGTCCCCGTGAGCTCGTGATCGGTCTCACTCTGCTGGTTCCCACGCTGGTGATCGGTATCTGGCCCAGGATCGCCATGGACCTCTACGAAGCATCCACTGATGCACTCGCTGTGGATCTGGCCAGACACACAGCTGTGGCCATGCGCGCTCTACTCACCACAGGCTGATCATCCATGCCCTCATCCGAACTGCTGCGCTGCGAAGGTCTTCCTCGTTTTGAGGCCATTGATGCAGAGCAGGTGGATCAACAGATCCCTGCCCTGCTGAGCGACCTCAGCGAACGCTTCAGCGCCCTTGAGAACCAGTTACGCGATCGCCTCGCGGACATGGACAGTCACCCACTGTCCTGGGATGAGCTGATGCCTCCCTTTCATGCTCTTGGGGAACGCCTGCGCTGGAGCTGGGGTGTGGTTACGCACCTCACAGCGGTCCGCAACACACCGGAGTTGCGTGAGGCACATGCCCGTCAGCAACCGGAAGTGGTGCGTTTCAGCAACAGAGTCGGCCAGAGCGCCGTTCTGCACCAGGCCCTGCGCTCACTGCTGGAGCAGGAGAACAGCACCCTCGATCCAACCCAGGTCCGCATTCTCGAAACCGAGCTGCTCTCGATGCAGCATCGCGGAGTGGGGCTTAAGGGAGACGAACAACAAGCCTTCAACACCACCAGCGAACGTCTGGCCGCCCTTTCCACCAGCTTCAGCAATCACGTTCTCGATGCCACCCAGCAATGGAGCCTCGTCGTGCACGATCGCGAGCAGTTACGGGGAGTGCCCGAACGGGTCCTGGAGAACCTGGCCGCCGCTGCAGCCACAGCAGGTGAGCGCGCGTCCTCCGGTGCCGAACCCACCGCCGAGGAAGGACCTTGGCGACTGGGATTGGACATGCCGAGCTACGTGCCGATCCTCACCCATGCCGAGGACCGCAATCTGCGTGAAACGATCTACAAGGCCTACGTGAGCCGAGCGAGCAGCGGTGATCTCGACAATGGCCCGCTCATCGAGGAAATTCTGGCCCGACGCCAAGAGCAGGCCCAGCGGCTGGGCTATGCCAACTGGGCTGAACTGAGCCTGGCCTCCAAGATGGCCGAAGGGGTTGAGGCGGTGGAAACCCTTCTCGAAGAACTGAGGGTTGCAGCCCTGCCTGTCGCTGAGCATGAGCTCAAGGAACTGAACAAACTCGCCGCCAGCCGTGGTGCCGGTGAGACCCTGGCTCCATGGGATGTGAGCTACTGGGCGGAGCAACTGCGAAGGGAGCGTTTCGATCTCGACCAGGAAGCCCTGAGGCCGTGGTTTCCCTTGCCACAGGTTCTCGATGGTCTGTTCGGCCTTTGCGAACGGCTGTTTGCAATCCGGATCGAAGCGGCCGATGGAGATGCACCCATCTGGCATGAGGACGTGCGGTTCTTCCGCGTGCTCGACCGAACTGGAGAAGCCCTGGCGGGGTTCTACCTGGATCCATTCAGCCGCCCTGCCAGCAAGCGCGGCGGTGCCTGGATGGATGAGTGCCTCAACCGCAGACGCCAGGCCAACGGAGACCTAACCCTTCCGGTCGCTTACCTGATCTGCAATCAGACCCCGCCCTCCGGGGAGACCCCCAGCCTCATGAGCTTTGAAGAGGTGGAGACCCTCTTCCATGAATTCGGGCATGGCCTCCAGCACATGCTCACCACGGTCGAACACCCCCAGGCGGCTGGCATCAACAACGTGGAGTGGGATGCCGTGGAGCTGCCGAGTCAGTTCATGGAGAACTGGTGCTTCGACAGGAGAACTCTGATGGGCATGGCCCGCCACTGGGCCACGGGTGAACAGCTGCCGGAAGCGGACTACAACAAGCTCTGCAGCAGCCGAACCTTCATGCAGGGCAGTGGAACCCTCCGGCAGATCCACTTCGCCCTCACGGATCTGCGACTGCACAGCCAGTGGTCCACTGACCTCGATCTGAGCCCTGATGCCTTCCGTCGCCGTATCGCCGAGACGACTACGGTGCTGCCTCCGATTGAATCCGACCGCTTCCTCTGCGCATTCGGTCATATTTTCGCGGGGGGATATGCAGCGGGCTACTACTCCTACAAATGGGCGGAAGTTCTCAGTGCCGACGCCTTCTCTGCGTTCGAGGAAGCCGGGCTGGATCAGGATGATGTCGTGGCGGCTACAGGTGAGCGCTTCAGAAACACGATCCTTAGCCTCGGAGGCAGCCTCCGACCAGCCGAGATCTACCGACAGTTCCGAGGACGGGATGCCAGCAGTGAAGCTCTCATCCGCCATTCGGGTCTGACCGCGACTGCTGGCTGAGCCCACTGGGCCACCGAGCCATGGCCGATGACCTTCTAAAACTCAGTGACTGCTGGGGGCAAGTTCAAGGCGACGCCACCGACATCGCTCCCTTGATTTCATTCGAGCAGGCGCTGGAATCCAGCGTCCTGCGCCGGACAATCAGTCGGGAGGAGTGTCTCAGGTCAATCCTGAGCAATCTCAATCATCAGCAGCTCATCCCCCTGCTCTTCATGCTGCCCAGACGCTGGAGGCTGGAACAGGCGGCCTTGCCGCGATCCCTGCGCAACCTGGGGAGCCTGCTGGAGCATGGTCTGGTGAGTCCGCTGCTTCTGGCAGCCCTCGCCGATGATCTCCAGCATCTGATTCCCCCTGGGGATAAGGACAGCACAAGGCGGGGCAATGCCCTGGAGCGCTGGTGCAAGCGATCCATCGTCCTTGTCGATGGAGACTCGCTGAGCTTGCCCTCCGACCTGGACGACCTCCAGGCCTGTTCGTGCCCGAACAGCCGGTCAGAATCTCCAGGAGCACTCGCCCGCGCAGGGAAAGCCATCAGTGCAGAGCTTGAGTGGAGCAACAACGGACTGCTGTTTCAGCAAGCGCAGGACGCCCGTCTGAGAAACCGCGTGCTCGCCCAGGTGCTCAATGTGCTCGGAAGCAACAGCTTGCCGCCAGCGTCGCGCATCGCAGCCCCTTTCCGGTTTGAAGGCGTTGATCGCGGTTCCGCACTGATCACCCACCTGATGGCCCGGGGATGGCAGTGCCGCGCCCGATTCCGGGCCAGCATCGCGAGTTTCGGGCTGGGAGCCAGCATCCGCAACGGTGACGGTGACGGTGATCGATGGGCCCAGATTCCACTTGCAGTGGCGTACCGCACTGGTCTCCACGATTCCCGGGGTGAGGAGCATCAAGCACTCCTGCCCCACTGTTCCCTTGAACTGGAGCTGAAACCTGACCTTGGGGAACCGTTCCTGCTGCAGTACTACCAGGGAACAGAAGGGTTGAACGGTTGGGCAGCCCTCAATGATCTGCATCGCCCTTGGCAGAACGACCGCACCAACGGGACCGTGGCCTACCCAGGGCCGGTGCTCACTGGTGAAACCCTGACAACAGCTCTCGATCTCTGCGACCTGATGGGTGCTGTCCACAACAGTGCAGCCATGCGCAACGGACTGACTCTCGGGGGTTACGGAGCGCTCGGCTTCTGCATCGATTCCACAGCCATCCTTGAGGTGGCACTCCGCCACAAGACCCACTTCTTTCCACTGACCCTTGGTGGTCGATGGCGTCAACTCCTGGACGATCAACTGAACCAGCTCCTGGAGAGCGGCTTGGAAGCCAGTCCTGAAACGGTGGAACGGTACCGGCAGAGCCTGGAGACCACACCGCAGGATCTGTTCGTGAACCGCAGCTCCAAAGAGGAGGCCAAGCGACGCCTGCTCGCCTGTCAGCCGCCCCACAGTCCTTTCTGCCTGGTGAGATCCCTGAATGGGGAGTGCAGGACTAGCCCTTGAGCGAAAGGCGCTCCAGTTCACGACAGACAGCCTTGACGACTGCACCACGGAACGCCACTGAAAATGGCCCTGATGCACCGTTATGGCTCATCCCCTCGATCGGGTAGCGATGCAGCCGCTGCAGCCGCTGCCATCGATTCCAATTGGACAGGAACAGCAAAGGAAGCCGACCCGGGTAGGCGATACGTCCGAACGCCGCAACCAGATCCCGGCTTCCCACGACCATCGCCACATCCTTGATGGCATCCATGGAGCCATTGCCACTGAACACCCCGCAAACCGTGATGACCTGCACAGGCACGTGGCACAACTGCTGCAGAAGTTCTGCGGTACCGATCGCCATCTCCCCGCCGCCGCTGTAACCCACCAACACCACCCGGGCCGCATGACTGGGATGAAATCCCTGCGATCCGAGACGACGGGCGATCTTGAGCGCTAACTCGTAATTCATCACCGGCCCGTAGCGGCGATCCGATGAAATCCCCACCTTGATCACGTTGTTGGCCTGCACGCAGAACGCACAGATCAAGCGCACCAGTCCATTGGGGTGATGCTCCTGCAGGGAGAACAAACGTTGCCAGAACCATCCGGCGAGGAGGGTGGAGCGCAAGCCAACGTTCGTGATGGTGTAGGCCTCGATGCCCTTCACCAGCAGCGTGTCTTTAGCGATCGCATTGTCGAGACAATCCAGGAACTCCATCACCCTTGGCGGATGGGATTCCTCACTCTGATGAATGCCATCCAGATACACCAGGTAGTGACGATGGATCGGAGCCTGGCCGATCTCATCGGGAAACAGACGGGAGGGATCCGGAAGGCCACGCATCCATCCCTCCCAGAACACGAAATCCGCCATCACCGAATACACCCCCACCAGGGCAACCACGACCACGAGCACAAAGCCCGACCACACCAAAAGCTCCAGGAGGGATTGAGGCTGTAGAAGAGCAGCAGCATCTCGACGGACAGCCGTAAGCCCGAGCAGGCTGAGCAAAGCCACACCCACCAGAACGGCGATGAGACAATGGCGAGCGAAACGCAGTCGGCTGCGTTGCTGTTGGATCGCGGCGGAGGACTCAGCCATCACCGCGATAGAGACGCCACGTCACAGGCCAGGGTGTCGTAACTCCTGCGCCAGCGTTGCGCGAACAACAAACCCACCAGCACGAGAGCCACGACGAAACCAGGCAAGGCCACGAGCAGTCCTGACTGAAAGGGAATGCCGTACACGGCCTTGAGCAACACCAGCACGTTGAGGTGAATCCATGCCAGCAGGCCCACCGCGATCAAATCACTGACGTAAGGAGCCGCCACAAGCACGTACAGCAGCCCAGGCCAGAGGGCGACACCCATGCGGTTGGCGAAGGTGATGGGCTGCAAAGGGATCCCTTCAAACACCATCAACATCAGGCTGTGGCAGAGGATGCAGAGCAGAAACGCCAGACTGAGAACAAGCGCATCAACAACCATGTGCAACAGGATCTGACGCGGCGTCAGCCTGTTCGCCAGCAAGGCGAAACCATGGGATGCCGACATGGAGAATCCAACTCCGATGAGGAGCCCAACACCGGAATCCATGGCCAGCAAGAGCCGGCCCATGGCGTCCAGCGAAGTGACCAACTGATCAACCATGAAACGTTCAGGCCCGATGCAACTGCGGGCGGTTAACGATCCAGATCACCATGATCGACAACACAGCACAGTAGAAACACCACACCGAATTGAATGTGGCGCTGTAGGTGAGCCAGGTGAGGAAAATTGAGACGAAGATCAAGACACCGAAGAGCTTCACGGCCTTGTCGCTCACAGCAAGCAGAGGCAAGACAATGAATCCCCAATACATCAATTCACCGACAGGCTCAGTATTGACGAAGTTGTGAAGAATGCTCCGGAGATTGGAGACGTCATACAGAAGTCGCCCACTGCTGTGAACAGCAGGTTGGAGAGCCGGCGGATTGAACAGAACCGGTAGATAAAAGGCGATGCCCAGGATCGTGGCCACGATGGCAACCCATCGGAGCCGTCGTTGCAGGCCCGCTGAATCCGTTGAACGACTGATCGACCAGGCGCTCCACGGAATCCAGATCATCCAGAAGCAATACGCGAAAAAAAGGAATCCAAGCGCAGCAAGAGTCCCCAGGGGCTCACGATTGCCTGCGTCAATTGCCGTCCATTCCAGACCTTCCACCAGCTGTTGCACACCGAAGAAGAAGGGAACCAACGCCAGAGGTTTGTAATCCGGCCGTTCATGACGAGAAGCCAGATGATTGGAATACAGACCGAGGGGAATCAGGACCGCTGATGCGGTGAAACTTGCCGATGCCGAAAAACACATGCGCGGCGAACGTTCGACGACATCCCAGTGTGCTCTCGGTGACAGATCATGTCACCAGTCCGCAGACCTTGCGTCACGCAGGAAAGCCTGCACAAGCACGTCGAGCGAACGGGAATGGGACATCAGCTGCTGGTGGGTCAGCACTGGAAGGCTCCGAACTGTCCCGACAGGGAGATGAGCCTGCCATCCGGGAACAACCATGAGATCCCAGGGGCAGAAATAACTCACACAGTCGACAGACTGCAGTGATGAGAGATCAGAATTCAGAGATCGCAGCAACGCACTGCCGCGTTTCATATCAGCCAGCCCTGCCAACAACCATTGAGGGATCCACTGCGCCGTGAATGTTCCTTGATGTGGACTACCCACACTGATGAAGCGATGGGTTCTCCGGGCTCCTCCCAAGTGCTGAAGCCAGACCCGACTGATGATGCCCCCCATGGAGAACCCCAGCAGGTCAATCACGGCGTCATCTCCCCAACGGTGACCAATGTGATCGTCCAGCTGTTCAGCGAGAGTGACAAGCGGCACTGCGCCGAGACCATGGGGAAGGTGGGGGACCAGCAGAGTGCGTTGGTCGACATCCAGACGGCGAACCAGACGATCAAAGAGGCGCGGGGAATCCCAGAGTCCGTGAACAAGAACGATGGGGCGCCGCGCAGATGACAGCACCTTGGCCGTGGAGGTCATCTCAGAGCGGCCGGTGACGCCAACGTTCAAGGCTCACCGTACCGGTGAATCCGGCAATGGGTGGGGAACATTTGCTGAGGCGCAGGTGCATCGGCATGACCCCGTACAGACTCTCAAGCACCTCGAAGACCCGCTCGCTGAAGTGCTCGATCGTCAGGCAATGGATCTCAGCAGCGAGACCCTGAAGTGCGCTCACAGCCAGGCTGTAGTCAGCTGTGGCCTCGAGCGAATCAGAAGCCGCAGCGGTGGAGACATCCAGATGCAGGGCAAGATCCAGACGGAACCACTGCCCATCCCTGCGCTCATGCTCCAGCACCCCCACATGGGCCCAGAGGCGCAGGTCATCGATGCGGATCACATCGAAAGAAGGAATCTGCGAGGGCATCAGAGCGGCAGATCCCTGTGGGTGAAGCTGTTCGCACCCGAGGCATAGTCCGCAGCGAGGTGACCATCGCCGCGCAATCGGTAGCGATAGGTCACCAGACCCTCCAGACCCACGGGGCCTCTGGGCGGGAGTGTCTGAGTACTGATGCCCACCTCAGCGCCGAATCCATAGCGGAAGCCATCGGCAAAGCGGGTGGAACAGTTGTGATAAACCCCTGCACTGTCGATCGCGCTCAGGAAGCGATCCGCTGCAGAGCGATCCTCCGTGACGATGCATTCGGTGTGGCGAGAACCAAAACGGCGGATGTGATCGGTGGCTTCAGCCAGATCGTCCACCACCTTCACCGCCAGGATCAGATCGAGGTATTCGGTGCGCCAGTCATTGTCAGTCGCTGACTCCGACACGCCCAACGCAACGCTTGCAGCATCGCCGCGGAGCACCACACCTGCCTCACGGAAGACCGGGATGGCAGCGGAGAGAAATGCGGCGGCCACAGAGCGGTGCAACAGGAGGGTCTCGATGGCATTGCATGCCGCTGGATACTGGGTTTTGCTATCCAGAGCCACCCGCACGGCTTTCTCCACATCCGCCGCCGCATCCACATAGAGATGGCAGATTCCATCCGCGTGACCGAGCACGGGGATGCGGGTGTTGTCCTGAATGAAACGAACCAGTTCGTTGCTGCCTCGGGGAATGATCAGATCAACCAGACCATCCAGCTTCAACAGGGCCAGGCTTTCCTGACGGGTGGTCAGAAGGGTCAGTGCATCAGGGGAGATCGCACTGGCGGCCAGCCCCGCCTTGATGGCCTCCATCACCGCTTCATTGGTGCATCGGGCCTCACTCCCCCCCTTGAGCAGGGCACCATTGCCTGAGCGGATGGCGAGGGATGCAATTTGAATCACAGCATCCGGACGTGCCTCAAAAATCACCCCCAACACCCCGAGAGGTACGGAAACCCTTTCCAGCACAAGACCTTGATCCAGCTCCCGATGCAGGTCACGGCGACCGAGAGGGTCCTTGAGGCTTGCCACCTTGCGCACCCCGTCGATCGCCCCCTCAAGCTTTGCGGCATCCAGCTTGAGCCGAGCCATCAAGGCGGGAGCCAGCCCTTCCCCGGCCGAGCGCTCCAGGTCTTCACGGTTGGCAGCCACAAGGGCCTCAGAACGATCCGCCAGAGCATCGGCGATCGCTTGAAGCGCCTGCATCCGCTCGCCATCGCTGCTCTGCCCCAGATCCACTGCGGCCAGGCGCACAGCTCCGGCCCGCTGCAGCAGCTCCGGAGATGGCACTGGGACTTCGTTCATGCCTGAGGGCAACGCTCACTTTGGCCATCATCGCAATCGCTGCATGGCGAGACGGGCGGCTCCGAGACGACCGGCTCCGTTTCCCAGGGCGCAGGCTTCGATGCGCAGTCCCTCCCTTGAGACAGCCTGAACCCGCTGAGCGACTTCGCGGCGAACGGCAGGCAGGAAGTGGGCACTGGCTCCAGCCAGTCCTCCACCCACCAGCACCAGTTGCGGAGTGAACACATACACCAGCGATGTGATGCCGATCCCCAGCAGGCGGCCGTACTCAGCCCAGACCGCCAGAGCCTCGGGATCGCCTTGCGATGCAGCCTCCGCCAGGACAGCGGGATCTTCAGCGCTGAGACGCCCGAGGCCGCTGATGCTGGAGAATTGTTCCAGAGATCCTCGATTGCCGCTGTTGCAGTCAGGCCCCTCCGGATCGAGAGAGATGAGTCCCGGCTCAGCAGCGGCACCGTTATGGCCCGTGAACAGCGTGCCTCCGAGCATCACCCCCCCGCCGACGCCCGTGCCCAGGGTGAGCAGCACCGCGTCTTGAACACCCTGGGCAGCGCCCCTCCAGGCCTCTCCCACCAGGGCGCAGTTGCCGTCATTCGCCAGGGTGACCCTGCGTCTGAGGCGTGGCTCAAGCCACGCAGCCAGGGGAACCTCTTCCCACCCGGGCAGATTGATGCACACCCTCGCCACCCGGGCCGCTGCATCCATCGGTCCTGGAAGCCCGATGCCCACCCGTTCAGCCCTTCTCTGCGGATCGAGCGTGTCGATGGCCTCCACAAGCTCCATGCACACAGATCCAGGAGTCGCCGGTTGCGGTGTGGGCCGCTGGAGTTCAGCCAGCAAGGTGCCATCGGCGCCGAACAGACCGAGCTTGAGAGCCGTTCCGCCGATATCGACGCCCAGAACACAGGATTCAGCCATGGCTCAGAAGCGGAAAAACACCTGGAGCTGGGACTGCCAGGTGCCCTGAGTATCCACGGAGGCTGACACGCTTGTTCTGGGGTTGATCTGATAAGTGAGCGTTCCTTGGCTGGGAAGATCGTTGCGGTCAGGAGCAGCCAGCACGGAGAAGTCGAAGCGGTCGGTGATCGCCACGCCCACGTCAGTGACCAGAGCGAGTTGGGGAGGAACCCGTCCGGACGTGCGCTCCTGATTGTTCTGAACCGTCTGTGTCACATACGTGGGATAGATGGCGAACTGCAGCCTCTGGTTGAAGGCATCAGTCAAGGTGCCGAGCACCGGCGAGAGCAGCGACTGGCCAAGGACAGCCGCCAGAGCAGTGCCGGCACCGGCACCGGACAGACCGGCCAGGGAATTGCCACCGATCAGACCAAGCAATTGCGCCTCAGGCAGTGGAGGAGAACTGCGCAACGTGATGGAGTCAGCCAAGCGGTCAGCCGGACCAGCCGCGGTAAGGATCACCTTGATCAGACGCAACTGGCTGCCGGCGCCAAGGTTTCCGAGCCCATTGGTGTCAAACACCGAGCTGGAGAGCGCGTTATCGCCGAGGCCAGGGTTCACGCTGTCGGACACACGACTGGTCATGGCCACATCCACGTAGGGAATCAGACCAAGAGCGGGGGTGAACACCGCCACATTCGGAGCTCGCCGGTCAAGGTTGAACGTCGTTGTGAACATCGACACGCGACCGGTGAGCAGCTGCACAACGCCTCGTAACTGCAGGCTGGGGTCCAGGGCACCGTTCAGGGTCAGCAGCCCCGCCGTGGTGAAGTTCGCCAGCGGCTGCACCTCCACCCGCAGCTTGGGCCCAAGCCTGAGCCGTAGATCACTGAAACCGAGGAAGGGAAGATTCGGCAGCGCGGCCTTGAGCGAACGACTGCTGTCCGCCTCGATGTCGGGCCCCAGGAGGACCAGAGGGTCCTGAAAATTCCATTGCTCTTCGAGCAGGGCATTCGCAGAGACAATCCGCGGATCACTGCTCTTAATGGACGTTGTCGGCAGAACCCCTGAGCCCCCTCGTCTCCTCGAGCGCACCAACATGGAGCGTGTCGGTCGGATCGAGCCATCGCTTATTTCCAGACTGCCCCCGACACTGGGCTTCACCAGAGCCCCGGTGATCGTGAGATCGGCACCAACCTGAACATCCGCAATGGAGAGTTTGATCCGAGCCTTCTCCAGCTGCAGTCGCAACGGCTTGGCCTCTGGAACAGGGCGGAGCAGAGCCAGAGATCCGCTGGCTTTGAGCTCGCCGCCTGAACCAACGCGACCAGTCAGGGACTGAACCTCCAACCGGTCGAAATCGAACACCATCGACCCGTTGACCTGGGTCAGAACCTGATCCTGGGCCTTGAAGGAAGCGTCTTTCAGCACCACGTAGCCATTGGCTTCAGGCGCCGACAACGCTCCGCTGAGCAGAAGCCGCAGGTCTGCATCTCCCTTGGTCCAGGACACCAGCCCCCCGGTGAAACCGGTCAGGAAGCGCAACCCGTCCCCCAGGCTGACGACCCTGACATCAAGGGGTTGATCGGAGTCGAGCGGTATGCGGCCCGTGACGGTCACGGATTCGGATGCTTGGTCCGACTTGAGCGCCAGGTCAAGGGTCAGACCACCGTTCTCAAACAGCACCTGCCCGCGCTCGAGAGCAATCGGCTGGTCACCGATCTGCGCATCAACCAGCTGGAGATCAGTGCTGAGCGTGGGTGATCCTCCGCTGAGTTTGTAGCGCCCTTTGAGCCCCACAGCACCTTGAAGCACTGGAGGAACGGGGGCCACGAGGGCCAGCAGGCTGAACGGGAGGTGTTCGAGAGAGAAACTCCCTTCACCCCCCTGGATCGGACCTTCAATGCGGGCGATGAAGGGTTTGGCCTGAAGGGCGTAATCCTGATCCTGGCCTTCGATCCAGAGATGGCCCCTGGCCTTGAGATCAAGATCGAGACGACTCAAACGGGGACCGCTCACATCGATCACCGCATCCACCTGACCTCTCAGGTCCGTCAGGTTCAACGGGTCACGATCACGACTCGTGCGGGTCGCCTTCAGCAGAGCCTCCCGGGCGTCGCGAAGGGCCTGCAGCTGACCGTCGAGTGTTCCCCCAAAGGTGTTCACCAACAGCGTGCCCAGGTCCGTGGCCATCCCCATGGAGGCCGGGAGATCTTCACTGAGTTGAGGCAGGCTGAGCGCGCTGGTGGAGAGCCAGCGGGCACTGAGTCCCCGAGCCTCCATCTGGGCATTCAGGGCACCGTTCAGTCGTCCAGTGGCCTCGAGGGTGAGCTGCCCCGTATCCGGTGGGAAGAGCTCACCGGTGAGGGAGTAGCGCCGATCCTGATAGCGACCGCTCAGCAGGATCTGACGCAACCGCAGCCCCATCAGCCCTGGTCGACTGAGACTGAGATCAGCCTCCATCGCCAGAGGCTGCAGACCCAGGGTTCCCTCTCCGCTCAGCCGCCCGTAGAGCCCCTCCCAGCGCTGCTTCGGAGGCAAGGCAAGCTCAACTCCATCAATCGAGAGTCCTTCAGCCATCCAGCGATAGGCCGCAGGGGTTCCGGTCATTTCCAGCCGTCCGCCACGCCGGGTCAGCTGCACCTCTCTCGGAAGCCAGTTCGCACCAAGCGTCGCTTGGAGGTCTCCCTCCACCACCGCGCCAACGGAGGCCATGGAGAGAACGCCTCCTCCCCCGGTCAGACCTTGGAATCGACCATCCCAGTTCTCGGCCAGACGAATCGCTCCGGCACGGGGTTCACGGACCGAGATACTGAGGTCAGGTCGCAGCGCCTGGAGCGGACCACGCACACGACCGGACGCACTGATCGATCCATCCATCGTGGTTCCCAGAAGCGGGCCGATGCGCTTGAGCGGATAGCGAGCCAGCCTCAGGTCAGCCTCCAAGTCACCGATCTGCAGTCCACCCGCGCCGAAGGCGAGTGGAAGACGAGCTTCCGCCTGAAGCTCAGGACTGCGTAACTCATCAACTTTCAGAAGACCTGTTTCGTTGCTCCAGCCAGCCTTCAAAGACCAAGCTTCAAGAAGAGGATTACTGGTCTGGGCAAGGGCGAGGCTGATCACGGGTTGCGCCGTCTCTCCTCGAAGCCTCAACACCCCTTGGACAGGAGCCTTCGCCCCAAGAAACTCAGTGACCATCGGCAACCGCTTCCAGGCTGGTCCAGCGAGACTGAGCTGCTGGGTGGTGACATCAAGCTGCGGGTGAAGCATTCCCCGCGCCTGAACCTCGACACCCGGTGCCTGCAGATCAAGACGATCGATCCGGGCCGTCCAGGCCTTGCTGTTGCGCCAATCGCCCCCCAGCTCAACAGCCAACTGCAGAGGCCCATCCAAAGCCACGGGTTCGGGCAGAGCCCAGCGCCCTTTGAGTTGAAGTTTTGGCCGATACCAATCACCCAGCAAACGGAAGGCAACGGCCCTGTCCTTCCCGAGCTCCCGAAGGCCACCGCGTAAATCGAAGGCGCGATTCAGACGCACCTGACCACCAAGAGCGGCTCGATAGTCCCCATAGGCCCACTGACTGGTGGGAATCGTCAGAGCGTTGCCTCGGCAGCTGACCTTCAGCTGCTTCGAGCGCAGGGTTTGGTCCAGAGGTTCACCGCTCACCTCAACGCCAACCAGGGACACCCCCCCGCTGCAATTCGCCTGGCCCTGGCTCCAGCCGAGACGCAGATCTCCGCCCAGCTGTCCCCGCAGTTGCACGGGGAGTTTGGCCGGCAGCAGCCCTTGATAACGCTCAAGCCGAATCCGCTCCAGTCGGGCGCTGAGCTGCAGTTCCGGCCGAACCCACCGGCCCCGGCCCTGAAGGGTGATGCGACCACGATCCGGCAGTGCCACCTGCAGGGCCACGTCGGCGCGGTTCTCATCCAGGCGAATCGATGTCCAGCCTGCTGCCCGCAGCGCCAAGCCAGCCGGTGCAACCTGGAGTCGGGCCTGATCCGTCAGACGGACAACGAGATCCATTCGCGGCCGCTTGCCACCCTTCGGCATCGGACCAGGCACCCAGTAGGCCCCCTGAGGATTCCGGCGAAGATCCAGCTGGGCGCCCTTGACGCCCACGGTCACCACAGGGCGAAGCCGCTGAATACTGGCCAGAGGGTTCAAACCGATCGTCAGCCGCTGGACCGACGCTGTGGACTGATCAAGGGCACCACGCTGCACCTTGATGGGACCGACCGTGATCCCGCGCAGGCTCAACCCCTGGTAGGTGCCGATGCTGACAGGGTGTCCCAGGGGCTTGCCCACCTGCTCTTCAAGGGCGGGACGCAGCCGCTCGAACACGGCTGAAGCGATGCGGTCGGCAGCGATCCAGACCACAACACCTCCGGTCAAGGCAAGACCGAGCCCCCTGATCATCAGGCTGTTGGTTCGACCTCCTGGACCGCTTCCAAGCATCAATCTCCGTCAATTGGCTGGAAGCCGACGCAATATAAGGAGCACATCGTTGAGACACCACCCCATGCCACTTCCGGAGTTGCTTGAAACCTCGAGCGGCTGGCTGGCCTGGGGAGGAGTTGTGCTTTCAGCACTCACAATCGTGGCCTTCCTCGCTCGATGGGGTCTGCGATTCCGTCTGGTCGGGGTCACCAGCTTCACCCTGCTGCTGTCGGCGAGCTGCTGGGCCTTTTCGGTGAGCTACACCCCCACCGTGAAAGTGGATGGTGCGGTTCGTGTCCCCGTTGTCTTCGACAACGGGGACGATCTTGTGGTGGCGCAGGCGGGTGATGATTTCCCCCCTGAGGCCGTGGCACCCACCCTTGAACAGCTTGCTCAGAACGTGAGGCCAGGGGGGCGCAGCAGCGCCGTGGTGTCCGTTCGCCTTCGCCAGCTGCAACCGGCTGGCGAAGGTGCCTCGAAGCCGATCGTCCTCGGTGAACTGGAGCGGAGCTTCGAGCCCGGATGAACCCCGCCGACCCACTCCAAGACCTACCTCAGGGGCTGCGTGACGAACACGCTCAGCTTCTGGCCTCCGGAATCACCACATGGGGTGGGGTGCAGCACCTGAGCGAGCTCCAGATCAGTCGACTGGCGGCCTCCGGTCGGGCCTCAGCCCGCAACCTCCGCCGTCTCAAGGGCATGGCCGATCTTGGTTGCTGCCTCGATCTTGCTCCTGCCGATGCAGCACTGCTGATGCATGCGGGCCTGGCCACAGTCGCAGCCGTGGCAGGTTCGTCTCCGCCGGAGCTGGTCACCCGAACTGGCCGTTTGGAACGGCAACTGCGCAGTGGCCGCCCACCCGTGGTGGACCTGGCTCTCGCCAAGACCTGGATCCTGAGAGCCAAGGAGAGGCAAAACACGAACTGACCGCGCCAACGAGCAACCTGTGGTCTCACCCGTTTCAAATGAGGGTCGACAACGGACGGAGGTCCAGTGCACTACCTCCAGACACGTTTCGGACTGATCGCTTCCTCTCTGGTTGCCCTGCAGGCAATGGCCATTCCAGTCGCAGCGCAGTCCACTCTTTTGGAAAGCGTCAAACGCAATCCAAAAGAGGCCAAAGCCCTGTGTAGACAGTTCAAAGCCCTCAACGCCAAAGGGAAGTCAGCGCTATCGAGTCAGGCCATCGGCAATCTCGCCAGCCAACGCAACCTCAGCACGACAGACGCTGAAATCCTGGCGACCTACGTAATCGGTCTGCACTGCCCTGATGTTCGCTGATCACACCCTGATCAGTGAGGACGGCGTTGGGCTCGCCTCCAGACTCTGGCGGCCCGATGGCGCCGGGCCATGGCCCAGTCTGTTGATGCGCCAACCTTATGGACGGGCCATCGCCTCCACCGTGACCCTGCCGCACCCTGACTGGTGGTGCCGCCATGGCTTCCTGGTGATGGTGCAGGACGTTCGCGGACAAGGAGACTCCGATGGGGTGTTTGAAGGATTCAGCCAGGAAGCCCGAGACACGGCCGCAACATTGCAATGGATTCGAAACCACCCCGATTGCAATGGCCGGATCGGCCTTTATGGCTTTTCCTACCAGGGTCTGACCCAGCTGCTGGCCCCGGAGGACTGTCCTCCTCCGGATTGCATGGCCCCGGCGATGTGTGGGCTTGATGAACGGATGCATTGGAGCTGCGAGGGCGGTGCCCACTGGTGGCATCTCGGCCTGGGCTGGGGCCTGCAGCTGGCGGCCCTGCAGGCCAGACGACGCGGAGACCAAAACGCCTGGGAAGAGATCCGTGAAAATCTCGAGACCGGTCGCTATCTGCGCGTTGGCCTGGATCTGCTCAACCGCCACGATCCCGATGGCATGGCTCTGCGCTGGTTGAAGCGGCCTGCAGATCAGGCAGAGGGCTGGACACAGCATCAGAGCCCACGATCCTGGTTGCGTCGTCCGCTGCTGCTGCTGGGCGGATGGTGGGATCCCCACCTCCGCGGCGTGCTGGATCTGGCCGCAAAGGCCAGGGCCGCCGGCGGATCCCCAGAACTGCACATCGGTCCGGCCACCCACCTCCAGTGGTGGCCTCAGAGCAGTGCGCTGCTGCTGAACTTCTTTCAACGCCATCTGCGCAGCCATCCGCAGACAGAAGACGATGCCGACCCGGTGAAACTCTGGGATCTGGGAAGTGATCAGTGGGTTGATGTGCCCTGGACAACGGTGGGCAGTGCGAGTCCAGGCGCGATCGTCTGGCACCTCGCCAGCACTGGCCTGGCCTGCCTGGATCAGAACGATGGCTGTCTTCTCAATTCACCTGAGGGCAGGGGGGGGACTGTCACGGTTGTGCATGACCCCTGGCGTCCGGCCCCCGCAGTGGGGGGACACCTGAGTCCATCAGCTGGACCGTGCGACCGCAGTTCCGTGGACCAACGCAGCGATGTGGCTGTGTTCACCAGTGCTCCCTTTCAGAGGGCACAGGTGCTGAATGGCCGTCCAGTCCTGCGCTGCGAAGCGTCAGCAGACCAGCCTGGATTCGACCTCTGGGTGACCCTTTCCAGACGTCCTGAAGGGTCGACAACAACCCAGCAGGTTTCAACGGGGTGTTTCAGGGTTTTGGGCGACAGTGCCCGACAGCGCCAGGAACGGCGCATTGAACTGCAGCCGGTCCGGGCAAGCGTGCAGCCTGGTGACCGCCTGCGGCTCTCCCTCGCTGGGGCCGCATGGCCAGCGATCGCCATCAACCCAGGCACACCGGACCACGCCTGCGGGGCACCGAGCCCTGAATGTCGGGTGATCAGCATCACGCTGCATCTCGAGACAGCGCAGCTTCGAATGGAGCCCCTCCAGATGATCCATCAGGGTGGAACTCCGGCAGACTGACCCGACTACCCAGTTGATTGCCGTGAAGCTCATTTCCTGTCTTCTGGCTGCAGCCCTTGCCAGCAGCACGTTTGAGCTGACCTCGGCATCCTCCGTACGTGCCGAGCGACTTCTCAGCCAGGCCAGCGCGGCCCCCCGCACCGGACTGAGCCCACGGAAAGCCACCGAGGCCGCCACTGCTCTTCTTCAGGCCATTCAGACCAGAAATGCCCCTGGGATTTATGCCCTGCTGTCCTCCCCGCTTCAAGCAGCAACCACCGAGGAGGCTGTGGCCACGCGTCTGCAATCCGCACCTGGGATTGAATCGTTCCGCGTGGTGGCTGTGAACCCCGGCATGGACGACACCACGGTGGACACCGTTGCGATCACCAATGGTGGAACACGGGAGGTTCCTCTGATGCTGGTCCTCGACGATGACGGCAAGCTGCTCGCCTGGAAGTGGGTCGGAACGATGCGTCCGATCGAGCAGACGGCACTCAATTTTGTGAAAGATCTGGATGCAAGCCGCTGGGTGGCGGCTCGCTATTACCTCGATCTCGACTTTCAGAAGGAGATCTCGCCATCCGATCTGCGAAGGAAATGGACCAAGCTTGAAACTGTTCTCGGTGGAGTGAAACGCATCAAGAGCGCGTTGGTCGCCAGCCAGGGGGGTGAGCAGCAGCTTGTTCTGATCACGATCGAGTTCGGGAAGGTCACCGACAACCTGTTTGTGATCTTCAACAGTCAGGGCCGGATCATCAACGTGGATTTCTCCGCTGATCTGGTCTGACCTCCTGCTCTGTCCGGATATTGCTCCGATTGTTGGGAATTTCGGCTTAAGCTCCCGGCCAATCCGGCGTCTGAAGTCATGACCAACACTGTTCTCGAGTGGATGGTTGACGACGCACAACGGTTGGTCGAGTGCCGACATAACCATCCGTTTGCGATCCTCGGCCCCCAGCCACAGGAGAACGGGTCTTGGGTGATCCGCGTGTGGATGCCTGAGGCGGAGAGTGTCACCCTTCTCCTCGGTGATCAGGTCATGGGGATGACGAACCCCCATCACCCGTGGATTTTCGAGGCTTCCCTCGCTCACGACCCTGGCAGCTCCTACCGGTTGAGGATTCATCGCGGCGGGATCACCCATGAACAGCATGATCCCTGGTCCTTCCGCCAGGAGTGGATGGGCGAAATGGATCGCCATCTGTTCGCCGAAGGCAACCATCACCACATCTGGCGCCGGATGGGTGCCCATCCCTGCGAGCGGGAAGGCATTCAGGGTGTGATGTTCTGCCTCTGGGCACCGAACGCGCGCAGCGTGAGTGTGATCGGCGACCTCAATTCCTGGGATGGCCGTCATCACCCCATGCAGCAACGTCTGGGCGGTATCTGGGAACTGTTCATTCCCGGACTCGATGAGGGACATCTTTATAAATACGAAATCCGCACCCAGGAAGGTCACTGCTACCAGAAGGCTGACCCCTATGGCTTCCAGCACGAGGTTCGCCCGGACAACAGTTCCGTTGTGGCTCACCTTGACGGATTCCAATGGTCCGACGGTGCATGGATGCAGAAGCGCGACAGAAGCAACGCGCTCGATCAACCGATCTCGGTGTACGAAATGCACCTGGGCAGCTGGATCCACGCCTCGGCGGAAGAGCCCTGGATTCAACCTGACGGCACCCCCCGCGCCCCCGTACCCGCAGCGGAGATGAAGCCCGGCGCTCGGCTGCTCACCTACGCCGAGCTCGCCGATCGCCTGATTCCTTACGTGAAGGAGAGGGGCTTCACCCACATCGAGGTGATGCCGATCACCGAGCATCCCTTCGACGGCTCCTGGGGCTATCAGGTGACGGGCTGGTATGCCCCCACCAGTCGCTACGGAACACCCGATGAATTCCGGGCCTTCGTGGATCGCTGCCACGCCGAGGGCATCGGTGTGATCATCGACTGGGTTCCCGGCCACTTCCCGAAAGATGCCCACGGCCTCGCCTTCTTCGACGGTTGCCATCTCTATGAGCATGCCGACCCAAGAATTGGCGAGCACAAGGAATGGGGGACGCTGATCTTCAACTACAGCCGCAATGAGGTTCGCAACTTTCTGGTTGCCAACCTGGTGTTCTGGTTCGATCAGTTCCACATCGATGGTATCCGCGTGGACGCTGTTGCATCAATGCTGTATCGCGACTATCTCCGTCCGGATGGTGAATGGATTCCCAACGATCACGGTGGCAGGGAAAACACCGAGGCCGTGCAATTCCTGCAGCAAGCCAATCACGTGCTCTTCCAACACTTCCCAGGAGCCCTCTCCATTGCCGAGGAATCCACAACCTGGCCCATGGTCACTCAGCCCACGGACATCGGTGGCCTTGGCTTCAACCTGAAATGGAACATGGGCTGGATGCACGACATGCTCGATTATTTCGAGCTTGATCCCTGGTTCCGCCAGTTCCATCAGAACAACATCACATTTTCGATCTGGTACACGTACACAGAAAACTTCATGCTCGCCCTCAGCCACGACGAAGTGGTGCATGGCAAGAGCAATCTCCTGCACAAAATGCCAGGCGATGACTGGCAAAAATACGCCAACACTCGGGCACTACTGGCCTACATGTGGACCCATCCCGGCAAAAAGACGATCTTCATGGGGATGGAGTTCGGCCAGCGAGCTGAATGGAATGTCTGGGGAGACCTGCAATGGGATCTGCTCAATTACGAACCCCATCAGGGTGTCCAGCGCATGGTCGACGACCTCAATGCGCTGTACAAAGCCGAGCCCGCCCTCTGGCGTGATGACTTTGATCAATACGGGTTCCAGTGGATTGACTGCAACGACAACCGCCATTCAGTGATCAGCTTCATGCGCCGGGAAAGCACGGGTGGCACCTGGCTCGTGGTTGTGGCCAACTTCACGCCTCAAAGTCATTCTCACTACCGCGTCGGTGTTCCCCTGGCAGGCTTCTACGAGGAGATCTTCAACACGGATGCCAGCAAATACGGTGGCAGCAACCTGGGCAACATGGGCGGAAAGGCCACTGAGGAGTGGGGAATTCACGGCTATGAGAACTCTCTCGACCTCTGCCTTCCCCCCTTGAGCCTGATGGTGTTCAAACACGACCCCAAAAGGACCCTCAATCCGGTTCAGGACTAACCGGGCCTGCTGTCCCGAGAAAGTTCTCCGCATATGACGAAGGCCCCGGGATGCACGCATTCCGGGGCTTTTTTGACGCATGACTCAGGTAAGTTTCCGCCTACGACGAACGAATTTGATGAGCGACACCCTGCCCTTGTTGCTGCGCGCAGCCCGCGGTGAGGCGGTAGAGCGTCCTCCCGTCTGGATGATGCGTCAGGCAGGGCGCTACATGAAGATCTACAGAGATCTGCGCGACAAGTACCCCAGTTTCCGAGAGCGCTCAGAGAACCCTGATCTCTCCTATGAGATCTCAATGCAGCCCTTCAACGCCTTCAAGCCCGACGGCGTGATCCTGTTCTCAGACATCCTCACGCCCCTGCCGGGCATGGGGATTGATTTCGACATCATCGAAAGCAAGGGCCCCCAGATCGGTGACCCGATCCGCACCATGGCTCAGGTAGAGGCCCTGCGTCCATTGAACCCAGCTGAATCGATGCCCTTTGTGGGTGAAGTTCTGGGTCGCCTGCGTCAGAGCGTGGGCAATGAGGCAGCCGTGCTGGGCTTTGTTGGCGCTCCCTGGACTCTGGCCGCGTACGTGGTGGAGGGCAAGAGCAGCAAAAACTACGCCGTGATCAAGGCCATGGCCTTCCAGGAACCGGCGCTGCTGCACAAGCTTCTCGATCACTTCGCTGAATCGATTGCCCAATACCTTCGCTATCAAATCGACTCCGGCGCCCAGGTGGTGCAGATGTTTGATTCCTGGGCCGGCCAGCTCAGCCCCGCGGATTACGACACCTTTGCGGCTCCTTATCAAAAGAAGGTGGTGGATCTGGTCAAGCAGACCCATCCCGACACACCCTTCATCCTGTACATCTCGGGCAGCGCAGGGGTGCTCGAGCGCATGGCCACCACTGGGGTGGACATCATCTCCCTGGACTGGACCGTGGATATGGCAGAGGCCCTGGCTCGCCTTCCCAAGGACATTGGCGTGCAGGGCAACGTCGATCCCGGCCTGCTCTTCGGCACCCCGGAAGCCATCGAGGCCCGCATCGACGATTGCGTCCGCAAGGCCCAGGGTCGCAAGCACATCCTCAATCTCGGTCACGGAATCCTGCCTGGGACCCCTGAGGAGAACGGTGCATCCTTCTTCCGCTCAGGGAAGAGCGTGATGGACCGAATCGGCGCCCTCGCCTGAGCACCAGCCAATGCCTGCCCGCATCCTGATCACCGGCGCCAGTGGCTGCGTCGGTCAATACACGGCTGCATGGCTGCTGCAGAACAGCGATGCGGATCTCCTCCTCTGGTTGCGGGATCCGTCCAAGCTCACTGCAATCCAGGCCAACAATCCCAGGGTGCGGCTGCTGGTGGGGGATCTGCGTGAAACCGACCGCTTCGCCAGCGATCTAGCCACAGTCACCCGAGTGATTCACACCGCCACCGCCTGGGGAGACCCGGAACGAGCGCGGCAGGTGAATGTCGTGGCCGTCAAGCGCATGCTGGCCCTGCTCAACCCGAATCTGATTGAGCAGATCACGTATTTCTCAACGGCGAGCATTCTTGATCGCCACCTCCAGCCTCTCCCCGAAGCACTCGCTTACGGCACGGAATACATTCAAACCAAAGCGCAGTGCCTCAGCGATCTCGAACAGCATCCGCTCGCCGAGAAGATCGTGGCGGTATTTCCAACGCTGGTGTTCGGCGGGCGAGTCGATGGCACCAGTCCCTTCCCCACCAGCTATCTCACAGAAGGTCTAGCGGAAGCCAGCAAGTGGCTCTGGCTGGCACGGTTTCTCAGGGCCGACGCCAGTTTCCATTTCATCCATGCAGCAGACATT
Source organism: Synechococcus sp. CO36386bin_29 (assembly GCA_011523835.1). Classification (GTDB taxonomy): domain Bacteria; phylum Cyanobacteriota; class Cyanobacteriia; order PCC-6307; family Cyanobiaceae; genus Synechococcus_C. The sequence continues at coordinate 22,372 of WTFZ01000078.1, forward strand.
GCCGCGATCTGCGGTCATTTGGCGGTCACCCCGCATCAGCGCAATGCAGAGCCAGGCCAGGGACCGGTTCGACGCATCGTGATGGGACAGCCGGTCATCAGTGTGAATGAGGCCGTTGCCACCCTTTGCCGTTGGCGTGGCGTCGCTCGGACGCCGGGGATTCCACTTTGGCCCTGGTTGATTGAAACTCTGATCAAGATTCTCCCCATCGAGGTGAACGCCTGGGACCGCTTCTCGATCAAACAGCGTCACTTCATCCACAACCCGGTCACCCAGCCCGAGCGCTTCGGCGGCACCAGCCATGCTGCAGATCTTGAAGCTGTGCTTCAAGACTCCGGTCTACCCCATCGAGGTGGTGTCTAAAAACGCTTAAGATCAAGGAAGTGTGTTTTGACGTCATGCTTAAGAGCTTGAAGTCCATTCTCTCAGCAGCCATTGCATTTCTTGTGGTCTGCTCCATCGGCGTCGCTTCTGCCAACGCCGCCACCGTTGAAGTGAAGCTCGGCACCGATGCCGGAATGCTGGCTTTCGAGCCCAGCACGGTCAACATCAAAGCTGGCGACACCGTCAAGTTTGTGAACAACAAGCTGGCTCCTCACAATGCTGTGTTCGACGGTCATGACGAGCTCAGCCACAGCGACCTGGCCTTCGCCCCCGGCGAGTCCTGGGAAGAGACCTTCAGCGAAGCCGGCACCTACGACTACTACTGCGAGCCCCATCGTGGTGCCGGCATGGTTGGCAAGGTGATTGTTGAGTGATCACGCTCTCAACGATCGGTTGACGATCTCTTGAAAGCAACACAAGAAGCCCTCGGAGGATGTCAGCTTTCCTCCGGGGGCTTTCTTTATGCCCTGGTCTGGATAGGGTTCTGGCAGAGATCCTTCGGGTTGGATGCTGAACCCCACCCCTTTCCTGGCCTTGCTTCTCTGCATTGGCTTGAGCCTGATCAGTGCACTGCCTGCCAATGCTCTGAGCAGTCCAGATCCCGAGCACGGCGCCCAGCTGTTCTCCGCCAACTGCGCGGCCTGCCACATGGGTGGAGGTAACGTCCTCAGCGCAACCCGCACTCTCAGTCAGACCGATCTTCAAGCCCATCTGGAGTCCTACGGCATGGACCCACTGGAAGCGATCGAGCATCAGATCGAAAACGGCAAGAACGCCATGCCTGCCTATGAAGGAAAGCTCAGCGACCAGGACATTGTTGATGTCGCGGCCTACGTGGAAAGCCAGGCAGAACAAGGCTGGTCCCGATGAGCCGAGAGGGATTCAGTGATTTCGTGAGAGCGCTTGAACGCAGCCCAGGCTTGAGACGAGAACTGCAAAATCTCGCCACGCTTGATGCAGCGATCGAACTCGCAAGACGCACAGGCTTTTCGGTTTCGGCCGGAGATTTCCAAGCCGATGCTCACTGCTCCAAGATCGCAAACTGGTTCAACGACAGCAGGATCTGAGCACTCAGACCCCCTGGCGGCAGGCCTCAAGAACAGCCAGATACAGATCTTCGTCCACTTCGCGGATGTCGTACTCCGTTGGCATCGCCCCGTGATGGTGTTCATGGACAACGGTCCAACACATTCGCTCGGGATCGGTCAGGGTTTCGCCGTAAACCTCCTGCACCCTGGCCATAAGGCGCCTCACAAGCGTTGGGTCGACAGCCTTGGGCTGTTGCATCGTCACTGGAACGGTTCGGTGGACCCTATCGATTCATTCCGGTTAACCGTCGCCTGTCGTGGAGACCGAACGACAGGGAACGGTTCTCCAGGACTCTGATTCGACGATCACCCATACGGTTGGTGCAGAACGACAAGAACCATGCAACCCACGGCCGAACAATTCACTGAGAAAGCCTGGGCCGCCATCCTTTCGGCTCAGCAGCTGGCCCAGAAACGCCGGCATCAGCAGCTGGAAACTGAACACCTGCTCCACGCCCTCCTGGAACAGGATGGCCTGGCCAGCCGGATCCTCGAAAAAGCTGGAGTCACGCCTGCCGCCCTTCAGAGCAGCGTGGAGAGTCACCTCACGCAGCAGCCAGCTCTGCAATCCCCACCTGAATCGGTGTATCTGGGCAAGGGCCTGAGCGACCTGCTCGATCGTGCCGACAGCCTCAAACAGAACTACGGCGACAGTTACATCTCCGTTGAGCATTTGCTATTGGCCCTGGCCGAGGACAGCCGCTGCGGGCGGCGTCTGCTCTCGCAGGCGGGCGCCGACCCTGGCTCGCTCAAAGAGGCCATCAACGCCGTGCGTGGCAGCCAGACCGTGACCGATCAAAACCCGGAGGGCTCCTACGAGTCCCTGGAAAAATACGGTCGGGATCTCACGGCGGCAGCCAGGGACGGCAAGCTCGACCCGGTGATCGGTCGTGACGAAGAAATTCGCCGCACCATTCAGATCCTCAGCCGCCGCACGAAGAACAACCCGGTCCTGATCGGTGAGCCCGGGGTCGGCAAAACAGCGATCGTTGAAGGGTTGGCACAGCGCATCGTCAACGGTGACGTTCCCCAGGCCCTTCAGAACCGACAGCTCATTGCCCTCGACATGGGTGCCCTGATCGCCGGGGCCAAATACCGAGGAGAGTTCGAGGAACGGCTCAAGGCTGTCCTCAAGGAGGTGACCGCCTCCGAGGGCGGGATCGTGTTGTTCATCGACGAGATCCACACCGTGGTCGGTGCCGGGGCCACCGGAGGAGCCATGGATGCGAGCAATCTGCTCAAACCGATGCTGGCCCGCGGCGAACTGCGTTGCATCGGTGCCACCACCCTGGATGAACACCGGCAGCACATCGAAAAGGATCCGGCCCTCGAGCGCCGCTTCCAGCAGGTGCTTGTGGATCAACCCACTGTGGAGGACACGGTGTCGATCCTGCGTGGCTTGAAGGAGCGCTACGAAGTGCACCACGGCGTGCGCATCGCCGACAGCGCCCTGGTGGCCGCGGCCGTTCTGAGCAGCCGCTACATCGCCGATCGCTTCCTTCCGGACAAGGCGATCGATCTCGTGGATGAGTCCGCGGCACGCCTGAAGATGGAAATCACCTCCAAACCGGAGGAGATCGACGAGATTGACCGCAAGATTCTCCAGCTGGAGATGGAGAAGCTGTCGCTCGGCCGCGAGTCAGACGCCGCCAGCCAGGAACGGCTGGAACGTCTCGAGCGGGAGTTGGCGGAGCTCTCCGAACAGCAGAGCACCCTGAACGCCCAGTGGCAGCAGGAAAAGGGCGCCATCGACGACCTTTCGAATCTGAAGGAGGAGATCGAGCGCGTACAGCTGCAGGTGGAACAAGCCAAGCGCAGCTACGACCTAAACAAAGCAGCCGAACTCGAATACGGAACACTGGCCACGCTGCAGAAACAGCTGGCCGACAAGGAGGCAGCCCTCGCTGCGGAAGACGACGCTGGGCAGGACAAGTCTCTGCTTCGGGAGGAAGTCACCGAGGACGACATCGCTGAAGTGATCGCCAAATGGACAGGGATTCCCGTGGCCAAACTGGTCCAATCGGAGATGACCAAGCTTCTGAGTCTGGAAACCGAGCTCCACGAACGCGTCGTGGGTCAGGAGCAGGCGGTGACAGCCGTCGCCGATGCGATCCAGCGCTCCCGTGCCGGTCTCAGTGATCCCAACCGACCGATCGCCAGCTTCCTGTTTCTGGGTCCCACCGGAGTCGGAAAGACTGAGCTGTCGAAAGCCTTAGCCGCGCAGCTCTTCGACAGCGAAGACGCCATGGTGCGCATCGACATGTCGGAGTACATGGAGAAGCACACAGTGAGCCGGCTGATCGGAGCACCTCCCGGCTATGTGGGCTACGAAGCAGGGGGACAGCTCACCGAAGCGGTGCGACGCCGGCCCTACGCCGTGATCCTGTTTGACGAGGTGGAGAAGGCCCACCCCGATGTGTTCAATGTGATGCTTCAGATCCTGGATGACGGCCGTGTCACCGATGGCCAGGGGCGAACCGTGGATTTCACGAACGCTGTGCTGATTCTCACCAGCAACATCGGCAGTCAGTCCATCCTCGACCTCGGCGGCGATGACGGTCAGCACAGCGAGATGGAGCGGCGGGTGAACGAGGCCCTTCGGGCTCACTTCCGCCCTGAGTTCCTGAACCGTCTCGATGATCAGATCATCTTCCACAGTCTGCGAAGGGAAGAACTGCGGCGAATCGTGACCCTGCAAGTGGAACGGCTACGCGCACGTTTGGACGAGCGCAAGCTGGGCCTCAATCTCAGCGAAGCAGCCACGGACTGGCTGGCCAACGCGGGCTACGACCCCGTCTACGGCGCACGACCACTGAAGCGGGCCGTCCAGCGGGAACTGGAAACTCCAATCGCCAAAGCGATCCTGGCGGGCCGTTACGGCGATGGAGACACCGTTCAAGTCGACGTCGAAGCGATCAATGCAAACGAGCCTCAGCAGGAGCTGGTCCTTCGCTGAACCATTGCGGGAGGGCCTCGTAAGAGGCTCCGTTGGCCCTGTTCTCCCGGGCCTCCACCCGCCAACAGCAGCTGCGGCCTTGATCACGCTCCTGCAGGAGTGCATTGGCCCAGGTCCAAACCAACCGAGCTGAAGCCTCCATCCCCACGTTGTCCATCACGCGCAGATCAAGGGCCCCCTGCGCATGCAGATCCCGCCATTGCTCCAGCAGAGGATCATCGGCATTCACCAGGAAGGTGTGGTCAAACTGCTCCCGCAGTTGAGCCTCCAGAGGCCTGAGGCTGGAGAAATCCACCACGAAACCACAAGCATCCAACGCAGTGGCTGCAAACCAGCACGTGAAACTGCGGCTGTAGCCATGCACAAAGCGGCAATGTCCCGGATGGCGCCACTGGCGATGACAGCAGGGGTAACCGTCGAACTGCTTGCTGCAGGTGTAACCAGCGGGAGGCGGGAGCATCAGGCAGACGAACGGACGACGCTGCGGGAGGATTCTTTATGTCTACATCTGGACCCCACTGCCACCGATGCAGCCACTCACCCCTGCGTTCCTCGATCAACTCCGCTTCAACGACGCAGGACTGATCCCCGCGATTGCGCAGGACTGGCTGGATGGTGCCGTGCTGATGGTGGCCTGGATGAACCGCAACTCGCTGGAGCTGACCCTCAGCAGCGGCGAGGCGCATTACTGGAGCCGCTCCCGCCAGGAGCTCTGGCACAAGGGAGCCACCAGTGGACACACCCAGACGGTGCGCAAGATCCGCTACGACTGCGACGCAGACGTCATCCTGCTCACCATCGAGCAGCGTGGTGATGTGGCCTGCCACACCGGTGCACGCAGCTGTTTCTTCGAAGACGGAGATCACCGCAGTGAAGGAGGTCCCCATGCCTTACCTCCACCGGCGGATGCCTGCACGGAACTGATGCGCGTGATCGAAGACCGCCGGGAGAACCCGGAGGAGGGCAGTTACACCAACAAATTGCTGGACGGCGGTGACAATCGAATTCTCAAGAAGATCGGAGAGGAAAGCGCCGAATTCGTGATGGCTTGCAAAGACGACAACCCGGAGGAGATTGCCGGTGAAGCAGCCGACATTCTGTTTCACATGCAAGTCGCCTTAGCCCATCACGGGGTCAGCTGGCGTCAGGTGCAAGAAGTTCTTGCCGTCCGCAGGGGGGCCCCGAGACGGAACTGAGAACGACAGCGAAGCAACCCGCAACGCAGGCGAAGCTTGTCAAGATCGAGATTGAACTGGCTGGCCGAAGCCTGTGGGCTGGCGACGGATCCATTCCAAGGTGAGGCGATCGTTCGCAGAAGGCTCAAGCACCGGAGACGCACCCTGCACCGGAGCCATGACGTCAGTGGGATTGTCACTGTGCCCCCAGAGTCCGAAAGCATGCCCCAGCTCATGGAGCGCCGTTGCCCTCAGGGCCATCGCACGCAGCTCCGGCGAGACCATCACAGTGACCCTGGGTTCGAGCAGCGAACGTCCGGCACGCTTGACCTGCAGCACCTGGAGCAGGCTTCGACCATTGCTGGCACGCCACCCGCTTGAAAGCTGACGGAGCGGGGGGCGCCGCCGTTCAACAAGCACATGGGCCCTTTTGGGGTCATCCACACGAATCACCGGTAGAAGAGCCGACCAACTGGCCAGTGCTGCATCAACTCCATCGAGCCAACGTCTCTCCCAGCGATCCGCCTGCAAAGCCGCAGCCGGTTGAATCCACACACACCACTGGGGCAATGTTGGCGCCCCGTAGTCCGACCGTGCCAGTCGTCTGCCGTATCCGGGTGCTGCAGCCGCTGGAGCGAGCCGAAGGGCTTCCCCTTCAAGCAAACGCTCCTCCTGAACAGGGGGGCAGGGATCGGACACCATGCGACCAGGTGCTACGAAGCAGGCAGACCGACCCCACGGGCCATCAGCGTGGCGAGAAGAGGAACAAACGCAAAGCCCACCAACTCCACATTGATGATCCAACCGAGGCGTGTGGCAAGGGCCTGGCTCACCTTGGGGAGCTCACCTTTGCGCAAGGGAATGGCCCAGAGGATGTAGGTGATCGTTGGGTATAGGGAAAGGGCACCGACACTCAGATACAGGCCGACCTTCCACCAGAAGAGGGGATTCTGGGTATAGAACTCGCTTCCCTGGCCGTAGTAGAGAACCCGGAAGATGCCGCTGACCAGAAGCGCCAAGGCCGCAAGGCCATAAATGATGTCCGTGATCACCATCGCGGTTGCCGAACGCCGATCAGGATCAGGACGCAACAGCCTGCGCTCCACAACCAGCGCAGCGAAGCAGACCATGAAACTCACATAGTGGAGATAGGCCACTCCCGCGCTCTTGGCGATCTCGGGGGTGAGCACGGTGGCCAGAGGCATGGATTCAACGCAGGTCAGCGCCAGCGAGGGTAGCGGCAGAACCCCATGGGTCGATGTCTTCCGTGGACCCTAATGAAGCCCCTAACAAAGAGTAAATATACTCAAACCAATGAAAAGTGCGGAGAATCAATTGCAACCATAAACAAAAAAGAAATTCGGTAGAAATTCAGAATTACGTCTAAATTGTAAATTCCGCACTCTTTATAACACCGGACAACGACAAAGACATTCGTCCTAGGTTCAAAGAAACAGAGCCAACAAAATGGTGAGCTCCCTGAGTGCTTTTCTGGGCGAAATCGGCAGACACCAATTACTGACGCCTGAACAAGAATTAACGATGGGCAGGAAAGTTCAGGCGATGGCAACCCTTACAGAACGCTGCATGATGGCCGGCGGAAGCGGTCCTGCCTGCGAGTACAGCGACGAAGAAAAGCGCATCATCAAACGGGGGGAAAAGGCCAAAAACCAAATGATCACAGCCAATCTCAGGCTGGTTGTGAACCTCGCCAAGCGCTACCAGGGCAAAGGCCTCGACCTACTCGACCTGATCCAGGAAGGAACACTCGGTTTAACCCGGGCCGTTGAAAAATATGATCCAACCCGAGGACACCGCTTCTCCACCTATGCCTACTGGTGGATACGACAGGGTCTCAATCGTGCACTTTCTACCCAGAGCCGCACGATTCGTATCCCCGTCAATGTGAATGAGAAACTCACCAAATTACGTGCTTCCAAAGCGCGACTGATGCAACGAAACGGACTTCCACCCAACAGCCAGCAGCTCGCAGATGACATGGATCTGCCAATCAGCGAAGTCGAAGATCTTCTCGGTTGTGAATTGCGCAGCGTCACCGTGAGTCTGCAGGGCGTGGTGAAGTCGAAATCGGACCCATCTGAGCTCGTGGATGTGCTGCCCAGCGAAGAAGTCCCCCCATTGGAGCGAGCTGAGATTGCCGAGCGCACTGCTTCGGCCTGGAAACTCCTTGATAAATCCAATCTCACGCCCAAAGAACGCACTGTCGTCATGCTCCGCTTCGGGCTCGACGGCACTCACGAGTGGAGAACCCTGGCCGAGGTGGCGCGTCAGATGAATTGCAGCCGCGAATATTGCCGTCAAGTGGTGCAAAGGGCCCTGCGCAAGCTGCGGAAGACCGGCATCCAGCAGGGACTGGTGGACATGAGCGTTTGAGCGAGGACAGCGCAGACTGGGGCAGTGATTCGTCTTGTTCACTCCATGACTGGCTGGTCTCAAGAGCTTGAGGATGACCTCGGAGCACTGCTCAAGGACTGGCTCAAGCATCAGGGACGCACACAGGCTGACCTGCGACGCAGTCTTCGTGCCTCATCCACGCGCATGCCTGCCCTGCTGGAGATTCTCCAGAGAGAACACAGCCTTGGGGGGATGCAAAGACTGGCTTCCAGACTTTGCGCGATCGAAGCCGAGTGGGCTGATCTTGAGCCAACCTCCATCGCTGCCGGAGATCTTCAGCCACAGGCGAATCCCGACGATCCATTTGGTCAGCTCGACCTTCTCCTGCAGGAAATCCGTGATGGTCGCTCCAGCTGAAGAGAATCCCAGGCAAAGTGGTGTGTAGTGGACGAACGATGATGCCCTACCGAACCCGTCAGCTAGCGGGCATCAGCCTGATGGCCTCACTCTCCATGCTCCTTCCCCAGGCTGTTAAGGCTCAATCCGAAGTGTGGCTGCTAGGCCCCAACAGCCGAACTGGAGCCCAGAGCACAGTTGTTCCGACGAACTGCCAGGAAGGTTCCGACGGTTCGATCACCTGTGACACCAAGATCGAGAATCCTGCTGGAGACACACCAGCAAAGCCCTACTACAACCCTTTCAGCAGCAACTGAACTCCGATGCCGGAATTCCGTCGCAAACGGCGAAGTTTTCTCCAGTGGGTTGATCAGGGAGAAAAACAGGTCGCCATCCTCCTGACCGTGATCACGGCCGTTGTGATCGGAGCAGCCCTTGTTCAGCTCACTGTGAAAGTCACACTGGCCCTGATCACAACTGACCAAGACGCTTACTGGCTTGGTGATGGACTCATCCGCATCCTCGGCGATCTACTGACCGTGCTGATCGCTCTCGAGGTCCTTCAGAACATCACCAGCTATCTGCGACGCCATGTGGTGCAAATCGAATTGGTCCTCGTCACCGCACTGACCGCCGTCGCACGCAAAGTGATCGTTCTGCCAGCTGGCTCGGAGAACAAGCCCCAGCTCCTCATCGGTCTGGGAATCTGCTCGATCGCGCTGGCTGGGTCCTATTGGCTGGTCAAGCGCTCGATGCAACCTGGAAGGGAGGCACTCCGTCATCAGGATCCCAGTACAGAGCCAACCAGGTCGTACCAGGAGAGGGGTCAGTTCGCTCAATCCGATGACGTCGGCCTGCGGGCAGAAACAGCTGATCACCAACACTGAGATCAACCCACTCGTCTGGATCATCCAACCTGAGCAGGGCACTTCCCTTGAGCAGGGTCACCCATTCATTGTCTTTCTGCTCGTACCAGAACCCTGGAGGACTGCTAAAAGCGTTGGAGCGAATCCTCACAAGCCTCCAGCCATATCCTGAGCAGAGAACATCTTCCTGCTCCAGCCCAGGCCGACAATCGACGTCGGCCAAAAGATGTGACGTGTCCATCGAGTGTGAGCTCGATGCAACGGAATGCTCTCCCCAGCGACGCCCGATCTCAAATCCCCATGAACCTGCAAGCGTCACAACAGCATTGTGATCCGAACAAGCTGCAAGCTGCGATCGGCGTGCCGGGTCTTGCTCAAGAGACGCAACGAGTGCGTTCAACGCTTTGACCTTCTGCAGAAATTGCTGGAGATCCTCTTCTGCCATCGCGACTTAGGCGGTCTCGTGATCCTGGCAACAGACGGGAAGCGGGGAAGACTACGAAAGTCAGGGGAGCCTGACAGATTCAGCCATGACCGCCTCGAGCCGCACTCTCACCATCGGGGATCTGGAAGCAGGATTTTCGAGCTACTGCCAGGCCTTGCGTCGTCTCGTGTCAGAAGGACGCTCCATGACGTCTATCCAACGCACGATCTGCTGGGACTATCTCCAGCGTCTGCATCGATCACTTCCACAGAGCTATCGCTCACCTGAAGATCTCGTACTCCGCTACCAACGTTCCAACCAATCAAGCGCAACAGCCCTGAAGGCAGACTGAACACTCTGAATGGTTTTTGGTGATGCGATCACTGCTGGTCTTTGCTGCGCTGTTGATCGCCCTCACCCTTCCCATCGTTTCGGTTCAACGCGTGGACGCGCTGAGTGCGAACGGGGAGCAACTGTTTGATCTTCACTGCGCTGGATGTCACCCCAACGGTGGAAACATCATCCGGCGCGGACGTTCACTGAAGTTGAAAGACCTCTCCAAACGAGGACTGGATACGCCAGAGGCGATCGCAACGATCGCCAGAGAGGGAATTGGCCAGATGAGTGGATATGGCCATGTCCTCGGCGAGGGCAATGAGGATGTTGTTGGCTCTTGGGTCTGGCTTCAAGCTCAGAACGCCTGGATCCAGGAATAAATATCAAGGCGAGTCCAGATACCCTCCCGCCAATAGACATCCGCTTCGAGCAGTGCACGAACAGCAGATTCACTCTCGGATTCGAACACTCCGAACACGTGAGTGCTCTTCTCGGTCGGCCCCAGAGTGATCAAGGTTCCTTCGTCCTTGAGACGTTGAAGACGAGCAAGATGCTCATCACGGAACGGCACTCTTTTCTCAAGTGCATCTTCGCAGTACAGACCCCAGAGAACGAATCGAGCCATAGGTTGCCTACCCAGTTGGTACTAAACCGAGGCAAAGGATGGCACATGCTGCACATCAAGCGCTATGTTCATTGAGTAGATGTTTTTAACGACCATGCTTACAGGTGCTGACCTGCTGAACAAAGTGAAGGAGCTTGGAGATGTCAGTAAGTCTGATCTCGTCCGTGCCTGCGGTTATGTGTCCAATAAAAAGGATGGCGGCGAACGTCTCAACTTCACGGCCTTCTATGAAGCACTTCTCGAAGCCAAGGGCGTCAATCTTGGTACCACCGGAGTCGGCGGAATCGGTAAAGGTGGCCGAAAGCTCTCTTACGTCGCAACTGTTCAAGGCAATGGCAATCTGTTGATCGGTAAGGCCTACACAGCCATGCTCGATCTCAAGCCTGGTGATGAATTCGAGATCAAGCTCGGACGCAAGCAGATCCGCCTCGTACCCGTTGGTGGCACAGACGAAGACGAAGAGTGATCGTCAGCCGGCAGCGTTCCTGAGTTCTCGGCAAAATTCACCGGCTTCCGCCGCTGCGCAACCAGGTTGTGCAGCGGCGATTCTTTTAACCAAAGCGCTGCCAATGATGGCACCGTCGGCCCCCCACTGACGCACCTGACGAACCTGGTCTGGCCCGGAGATCCCGAATCCAACAGCGACAGGTCCTGCTTCCAATCCCTTCAGCGACAGCACCAGGTCTTGCACACGATCTTGTAGAGATGCACGCTCACCCGTCACACCTGTAACGCTGACGAGGTATGTGAATCCTCGGCTTGATGTTGCGATCCTGCGCCGACGATCTTCTGGAGTGGTGGGTGCCACAAGCAGGACCAGATCAAGATCGTGTTGCGCAGCAAGGGGAGACAAACGTTCGGCTTCTTCCAACGGAAGGTCGGGCACGACCAGTCCAGCAACTCCTGCAGCAGCAGCCTCAGCAAAAAATTGCTCGGCACCACGGTTGAGCAGTGGATTGCTATATGTGAACAGCACCACAGGCATCGTCAGTCGATCGCGCAAACCACGCAGCATGGTGAGCACATTGGAGGGAGTGGTGTTCTGCTCCAGGGCCCGATAAGCCGCCGCTTGAATCACCGGCCCGTCGGCCAGTGGATCGCTGTAAGGAATGCCTAGTTCAACAACATCAGCACCATTGGACTGAAGGCTGAGAAGGATCTCAGCAGTACTCTCCAGATTCGGATCGCCCGCCACGATGAATGGCATCAGTGCGAGGCGCTGCTCACGAGCGGTCTGGGCAAAAACCTCAGCAAGTCGTGACGAGGGCTGCATCGCAGAATCTGACAATGTGATGGCAGCGAGCCTACGAGTCGGTTGAAACCCTGTCCTCAGATTCAACAGCAGCGTCATTAGAAACTGAAGCCAGCAAGGCCTCCTGCTCTTCTGGCGTCATGGCGTCGAAACGGGCTTGCAACTGCTGATCCGTAACAGCGTCGTACTCAGCCCTGTACGTGCGCCGTTGTTGCATGTAAGTCATCTGACCGGTGATCACCCGGAAGAGATAACTGCTGGTCCAGCCGATGACGACAAGAACCAAGAGTGCTTCCGCTGCGATACCAGCTGAAAAACCTTCGAAACCAAGGGCTTGGAAGCCCCAGTAACCAAGCCCGCCGATCACCAGGAGGGCGAGACCAAGTGTCAGAACTCCTGCCCGAGTCAAATCAAACGTCTCCCTGGCCGCTCAGACGGAAATTGAGGAAAGGTGCAAACAAGATCAGCCCGGGAAAGAACAGAAACACGAGGCCATAGATGCCGAGGCGCTCAAGCTTCCCCATCACCGTCCAACGACGATTCATCCAGAAATAGAGAACGAGTGGAACAACCACCAGATAGGCGGCTCCGAGAGCCCCGTATGCACCGATCACAAGCAGTGAGTCCTGTGAGATGACATTCATAAGCGTCTCGCTCGTCACTGATGATCAACAGCCGCAAGGAATCTAGGATGCCGGATCAGAGCCGGTGGGTTCTCGGGGGCGTGGCGGAATCGGTAGACGCACGCGACTTAAAATCGTTTGGGATGAAAATCCTGTGGGGGTTCAAGTCCCCCCGCCCCCATCCGGCCGACCTGTCAATCCGACGCCTTCCCCTGGGCAGTCTTTGAATCCCCCTCTACGTTCTGGGGCAGGGGATCAGACCACCGCATGCCAGCGTCCGTCATCTCAACGGCCCAACTCGGCGAGGAGCCTCTGGAGCTGGTTCGATCCCGGGAAAGAGATGGGGGCTTGAAGCCCTGGGACCTCTGGGGGACCTATCTCAGTGATCGCCAGTGGGGAACCGTCCGTGAGGATTATTCCGAGGATGGCAATGCCTGGAATTCTTTTCCTTTCGATCACAGTCATCTGCGCACCTATCGCTGGGGAGAAGATGGCCTTCTCGGACTCAGCGATGAAAACGGTCTGCTCTGCTTCGCTCCGGTGCTTTGGAACGGGAAAGACCCTGTGCTCAAGGAACGCCTGTTCGGTCTGGGGAACCCGGAAGGCAACCACGGTGAAGACCTGAAAGACACGATGTACCACCTGGCGGGCACACCCACGTGCAGCTACGCCAAGGCCCTGTATCGCTATCCGCAGGACCGCTTTCCCTATGAGCGTCTGCGCGAGGAGAACCAACGCCGCAGCCGGGATGAACCTGAATTCGAGTTGGTCGACACCGGAATTTTCTCTGACAATCGCTTCTTCGATCTCGACGTCGAATACGCAAAGGTCTCACCAGAGGATCTGTTGATCCGCCTCACAGTGACCAACCAGGGATCAGAGGCCGCGGATCTGCATCTGCTTCCCAGTCTCTGGTTCCGCAACACCTGGGACTGGGGTGATGAACACAATGCCCATCCACGAATTCGTCTCGCAGACGGCGTCGTGGTCAGCGACGCATTGAACGCGTTGGCGTCTTACAACCTCAGCTGCAGCGAGCAAGGCACCTGGCTGTTCACGGAGAATGAAACCAACACCGAGCGCCTTTACAACCAACCGCTTCGCCAGCCTTATGTGAAGGATGCCTTTCACCGGTATCTGATTGAAGGGCAAACAGACGCTGTCAACCCAAGCGGCGAGGGCAGCAAAGCGGCACTGCATCTCCAACGCCGTCTCGAATCCGGCGAGGTCTGGCAGGTGAATCTGCGCCTCTGCCGTCATGACCATCACGGAGCGAAGGCTCCAGACCCGATGGAGTCCAGTCAGGTCGACGCTGTCTTGAGCCAGCGTCGCCAGGACTGGGAGGATCACCTGCAGTGGGTTGCACCTGGCCTAGAGACGGAAGACCGGGCGATTCACGCCGCGGCAGCGGCCGGGTTGTTCTGGTGCCGCAAGTTCTACAACTGGTATGTCGCCCGATGGTTGCGCGGCGATAGCAATGCTCCGAGACCACCGGAAAACCGCTGGCATTCCGAGAACGCTTACTGGAACACCCTGCGAGCCCGCAACATCATCTCGATGCCCGACTGTTGGGAATATCCCTATTTCTGCCAGTGGGATCTCATGGTTCATGCCGTGGCCTTCGCAGAACTCGACCCCGGCGAGGCGAAACGTCAGGCCCGCATGCTGCGCCAGGCGAGCGTGACAGCCAACAACGGGCAGTCCCCTGCCTATGAATGGGCCTTATCCGATGCCAATCCGCCCATCGGAGCCTGGGCCACCCTGCGCATTTTCCAGATCTCCAAGCGCACCCATGGGCAAAAGGACTATTCCTTTCTTCGCGCCAGCCTGCGGGAGCTTCTGCTCGAATACGGCTGGTGGGCCAACCGTACGGATCGCAACGGCGACAGCCTGTTTGAAGGCGGCTTCCTCGGGCTCGACAACATCGCCATCTTCGATCGCCGCTATCCCCTCAAAGATGGCAGTCGGATCGAGCAATCCGATGGCACAGCCTGGATGGGCATGCTCAGCCTCAACATGTTGGAGGCCTGTGTTCTGCTCTCCAGTGATCGCGAAGAATACAAAGGCTTATGTGAACGCTTTGTCAGTGACTTCAGCCGCCTGACCTATGCCCTGAACAGTCCCTCAGGGCGAGGATTCGTGAACTGGGACGAAGAGGATGGCTTCTATTACGACGTGCTGAAACGACCAGACGGGAGCGCCGATTATTTGCGGACCCGATCCCTCAGTGGTCTGATCCCTCTCCTGGCGATCGCGACCTTCGATGCCCAGACAGTGGATTCGATTCCAGCGCTGGATGTTCGCCGCTACCTCAATGAACTTGGGGAAGAGCGCGGAGCCCCCTTTGATGCGATTTCGCATCTGGGCACCTGGAACAGGGACAGGGTTCTGTTTTCGATCGTGCCTCCCGATCGTCTGCGGCGGATCCTTACCAGAGTGTTCGATGAACAGGAGTTCCTCTCTCCCTACGGCATTCGCAGCCTCTCGAAGGTGTACAAAGACAACCCGTATTCCTACCAGCAGGGTGACGACTACGCGACAATCAGCTACAGCCCGGCGGACAGTCCGGTCGCCATGTTCGGAGGCAACTCCAACTGGCGCGGTCCCATCTGGATGCCGATCAACTATCTGTTGATCGAGTCCCTTCAGAAATTCGGTCATTTCTTCGGCGACGATTTCAAGATGGAATTCCCGACGGGATCCGGCAGGGAGCTCAATCTCTGGCAGATCTCATTGGAGTTGGAACAACGCCTGATCGGCATCTTCCGTTGCGATGCTGACGGGAGGCGTGCCTTCAATGGCTCTGTTGAACAGTTCCAGCAGAACCCTCTTTGGAGAGATCTCCTTTTGTTCAATGAATATTTCCATGGCTGCAGCGGCGCGGGCGTCGGCGCCAGCCATCAAACAGGTTGGAGTGCCATCGTCGCCAAAATGATCACGCAGTTGAACCGTTGGCAGACCTGATCCCGATCAGCCCGTCGTTCGCCAATCGCACGTTCTGACGACAATGAAAGCCCTCCCTAGCTTTGGGCCTGTGTTGCTGTCCCATCAATGGATTTCGCCACCTGCTCCGCTCAGCGTCAGACGCCGCTGGAGCCCCAAGGTGATCACTTCAATGTGGTGATCATCGGCAGTGGTGCTGGTGGTGGCTCTCTGGCTCGGGCACTGGCCGATTCAGGCCATTCGATTCTGATCCTGGAGCGGGGTGGCTGGCTTCCACGAGAACCGCAGAACTGGGACCCCGTGGAGGTGTTTCAGAAGGATCGCTACGTCTCCACCGATCCCTGGCTCGACAAGAACGGGAAGGAATTTCAACCCGGCAGTCATTATTTCGTTGGCGGTGCGTCGAAGATGTATGGAGCAGCCCACTTCCGCCTGCGGGAACGGGATTTCGAATCGGTGATTCACGTCGACGGCGAGTCGCCGGAATGGCCTCTCAAATACGACGTCTTTGAGCCCTATTACCGCAAAGCCGAAGAGTGGTATCACGTCCATGGCGAGCGCGGAGAGGACCCCACCGAGCCACCGGCATCCTCTCCTTACCCCTACGGACCGATCAGCCATGAACCGCGCATGCAGAAATTGGTGACGGACCTTCGTTCAGCAGGTCTGCATCCGTTTCATGCACCGACCGGTGTGGCCATGAATGAGCTGGATCCGGCCTTCAGCGCTTGTGTGCGTTGCAACCGCTGTGATGGCTTCCCCTGTCTCGTGCAGGCCAAAGGCGACGCCGAAGTGATGGGTGTGCGTCCAGCCCTGGATCACGACAACGTTTTTCTGCTGACCGAAGCGGAGGTGCGCAAGCTCAAGACCGATGCCAGCGGACGTGAGATCACCGAAGTCGTTGTCAATCACCGCGGCGAAGAACGCCGCTTCAGCGGTGACATTGTGGTGATTTCAGCTGGTGCGGCGAATTCCGCCCGACTGTTGCTGATGTCAGCCAATGACGCCCACCCCAGAGGTCTGGCCAACAGTTCAGACCAGGTGGGAAGGAATTACATGTTCCACAACTGCAAGGCTGTCGTGGCCCTCGCCCATGAACCGAACACCACGGTCTTCCAGAAGACTGTTGCAGTGAACGACTGGTATTTCGGTGACAACGCCTTCGACTATCCGATGGGCAATGTGCAGATGACCGGGAAGACGAATGGAGCGATGATCAAGGGCTACAAGCCTCGTTTAACGGCTCTCGCTCCCACCTGGAGCATGGATCGCATCGCTGAACATTCCCTTGATTTCTGGTTGCAGACGGAAGATCTGCCCCGTCCCTACAACAGAGTCACCGTCGATGCCCATGGCCAGATCAAGCTGAGCTACACCATGACCAACAACCGGGCATCGCAGGAGTTGATCAACAGACTGGAGGGCCTGCTCGACAAGCTTTATCTGCAGAACCACCTCGCAGAGCGCCAGGTTTATTTTGCTTCGTCCATGGACATTCAGGCCGTCGGTCACCAGATGGGAACCTGCCGCTTCGGAACGGATCCTGCCTCATCCGTTCTGGACCTCAATTGCCGCACGCATGATGTGGACAATCTTTATGTGGTGGATACGAGCTTCTTCCCCAGCAGCTCGGCGGTGAACCCATCACTCACCGCGATTGCCAATGCCATCCGCGTCGGGGATCACCTCAAGGAGCGGCTGGGCTAGTCAGCCCAGCAGCGCCTGCACGTTGGGGGACAAAAAGGCGAGATCCACACTGAAAGGACCGCCTCCAGAGGTGATCAGCACGCCACACATCACCACATACATGGCAGCTTTCTCCCAACTCGGAGGGTCGCCCACCCCCATGGGTCCTGCGTAGTCACCCTCAGGAATCTGAAAAGGATCCGGAGCGATGAAGGGAAATCCCTTTTTGATCTCCAACACAACCGCATAAAGCATCGACACAGCGATTGCCAGGGCAGCAAGAGGCGTGAGAATGCCGAGAATCAGAGCGATCCCGCCGGCCCACATCGAAAAAGCCGAAAGGAAGCAGAGCCATGAAGGAGTTTTCATAGCTGTCGCCCAGGTGTTGAGGTTGCTCAACTTCGGCCATCCGTGGCGAATGAACACCAGCCCCGTGAACACACGCAGCAACAGCAAGCCCCCTGCAGCGGGCCCGGTGGGCGCAGCGGGAAGAATCAAGGAGATGAGATCCAAAAAACGCTCAGCTTTTGCCAAACGCTAAACAGCGGCTGAAATCTGAGCGTTAAGGATTGCTTTAAGACGCAATCCAAAGACGATGACCATCAGGGTCATGCAGGAGTCGGCCATCACCAGCATCCGGATCACGGATGAGGATCTGGGCGTAGAGCGCATCCTGAGGATGCAGAGATGCCGCTGTGGGCTGGCATGGCTCCGGGTGCAGATAGCGAAGGAATTCCACACCACAGGGACTGGAGCCACTGACGCCATGAATGGCAACCCTGGCATCCTTCAATCCATCCAATCGCTCCTGTTCAATCCCTTGGTTGAGCGTGGCGTAACCCAGCTTCAGCCCCAGTTCGCAACCATAGAAAGCCAGGCTGCGGTCACTGTCACTGATGGCGATCGCTGTGTGATCAAGGCCTTGAAATAGAGGGGGATCTGGCTGATGCCAACGGGCATGGCCCAGTTCAGGGGGGAACCACAACAATTCCATGGCATGACCGGCGGCATTCCTGAACTTCCAGGCCGCCACTCCGTTGGGCAGCCACTGGGGAGACGCCGAGATGGGAGTGACCAGCGGCATCAGACACTCCGCGGCTCGGTTCATGTCACTCACCACAATCGCCACATGCTGAAACCACAGGGTGTTGGCAGGCCCTGGTTGCAAAGGCATTGCAGGAGCACACCCCTCGAGCGTGATGGTGTCGAGACGTTCAGATCCAAGCCGATGGTGATGCACCGTTGCCCGTCCTTCATTGAGGCCGAAACGACGCTGAAGCGTTGCGCCCTCGAGCATCGTGCTGCCGTGGTCAGCAACACCCAATGCGCTGAACAGCGGACCGAGAGCATTCGGATCTGACAAGGAAAACGCGACCCCCTCCACCGCAGGGACGAGGCGGTTGCAATCAGTCATGGCCTTTCAGAACGCTTCAGCAGCGTCTTAGCGACTTCTTCACGACCCAACACAACACAGCAGGCCCCATGAAACCCAGCTATCAAGGATCATCTTTTCTCGATTCCCATGACCAACCAGGTCCCCAAGGCCATGACATCCCTCTGTCTTCGCGACAAAGTGATCATCGTCACGGGCGGCAATTCGGGAATCGGCAAGTCGATCGTTGAAGCAGTTGGAGGTCTCGGCGCCAAGGTGGTGATCGACTACCGCTCCCACCCTGAACGCACTGAAGAGCTCATCGAAGAAATCGGCGAACTGGGCGGACAGGCCATCGGTGTTCAGGCCGACGTGGCCAAGCTGGAGGATCTTCAACGACTGATCGACACTGCGGTCAAAACGTTCGGGAAGGTCGACGTGATGGTGAATAACGCAGGAATCGAAACTCGCACCTCGATCCTCGACACCACCCCCGCGGACTACGACAAGGTCATGAATGTGAACCTGCGCGGCGTGTTCTTCGCAACACAGTTCGCAGCCAAGCAGATGATCGCCCAGGGCAGCGGAGGCCGGATCATCAACATTTCCTCAGTTCATGAAGACTGGCCGATGCCCGACAACACGCCGTATTGCGTGGCCAAAGGTGGCGTGCGCATGCTCACCCGTACCGCTGGGGTGGAACTGGCCAGCAAGGGCGTCTCGATTGTGAACGTGGGTCCTGGAGCCGTGGCGACGCCCATCAACGATTCCACGATCAACAACCCTGAGCTGCTGGCGAAGCTCAATGCGGCCATCCCCATGGGACGCATGGCACAGCCTGAGGAAATCGCCTCAGTTGTCGCGTTTCTTGCCAGCAATGGAGCCAGCTATATGACCGCCACCAGCGTGTTCGCGGACGGCGGCATCATGATGAGTAGTCCTGGGCTCTGAGCTCGAAACCGTCCGTGCCGGCACGGGCGATCGAAGCGTCCTGATCAGGAGTCATCCCGGAGACGCCGATCGCCCCGACGACAATCCCCTGCGAACGCAGCACCAGACCGCCCGCCATCAGGGCGCAGGGCTGGTGTAGGACACCCTGAAGCGACAGCAAGGCCAGACGCCCGGATGCGATGGCCTGCTCGGCAGCGGCGCTGTCGTTTCCTGTCAACGCCGCAGTCCGCGCTTTGGCTGCGGCCGCTTCAACGCTCGCCGCTGAGGCACCATCCATCCGACTGAAACGGATCAGCAGTCCAGATCCGTCGACCACTGCAATCGACACCCGCGACGCAGAGCGTTCAGCCTCCTGCATGGCGGAGGAGACAATCGCCTCGGCATCGGCGAGGTCCAGGCAAGGAATCATCTGCATCGGCTCAGGTCCACTGAATGGCCATCTTCCAGAGATGCCCTTCCAGTTCCACACCTGCAGCCAGGGCTTCCAGGGCTTCCGGGGAGAGCTTCAAGGTTGCTGATGCCTGATGCAGAAGGATGTCGACCCCTGTGAACTGAAAGCCCATCGCCTCACCCATGGCAGCGATGTCATTCAGGCATGCGGCGGAGTGGAACTGTTTCAGCAGGTCGGTCTTTCCTTTCACCTTGCTGAGGAACGCTTCAAGTTGCGGGTTGCTGGTCATTGGAGTTCCGGAACTGGGTCAAGGCAGGGCTGGATGCTGAAGCCCCCTGGTGTTGACGTGGATGGAATACACGGTGTCCCAACTGCACAAGAACAGTCGGTTGCCATGAACACCACCGAAACAGAGATTGCTGACGAGGTGCGGCGTGGAAATGCGCCCCAGCAGGGATCCATCAGGAGCGATGCAGTGCACACCATTACCTGCGCTGCTCCAGACGTTGCCCGCCTCATCCACTCGGATGCCATCGGCATT
Source organism: Synechococcus sp. CO36386bin_29 (assembly GCA_011523835.1). Taxonomy (GTDB): domain Bacteria; phylum Cyanobacteriota; class Cyanobacteriia; order PCC-6307; family Cyanobiaceae; genus Synechococcus_C. The sequence goes on from WTFZ01000078.1 coordinate 42,736, forward strand.
GCCGTTGTTCACCCGGTGGAAATCCCGTCGTTCCTCCAGTCGCATGCCACCATCCACCACATCGAACACATGAATCCGTCGATCGGCAACGGGATCGTCCGGGGCTCCGGTATCGACGACGTACAGCAGAGATTCATCCGGAGAAAAAGCCAGGCCATTCGGGCCAGGCACATCATCCGGGGATGTCATCGCCTGCAACGAGCCATCCGCTGGATCAAAGCGATAGACCACTGGAGGCTGCAGCGAGGACCGCCGCCCGCCCTCGTAATCATTGATCAGCCCATAGAGCGG
>WTFZ01000063.1 GCA_011523835.1 Synechococcus sp. CO36386bin_29
ACACCACCGAAAAGAATCGTCGGAACACCACCGAGCGGTTGGAGATCAAGAAGTTTTGTCCTCACGACAACAAAATGACGATTCACAAAGAGATCAAATGATCTCTTGAATCTGAAATTTCTGTTCTTACTTCGACTCCTAAACCATCGCAATGTCCAGCTCCTTCTTCAAGAAGCGTCTTTCGCCGATCAAGCCCGGTGATCCCATCGATTACAAGGATGTGGATCTCCTCAAGAAATTCATCACGGAACGCGGAAAGATTCTTCCCCGCCGCCTGACAGGTCTGACAGCCAAACAGCAGCGTGACCTCACCAACGCAGTAAAGCGTGCTCGCATCGTGGCGCTCCTGCCCTTTGTGAATCCAGAGGGCTGATTTCTGGCGACCGCCAACATCAAACCTGGTGATCTCGTTGGGGTCAGCGACCTGAAATCCCCTCAACTCGCGGTTGTGCTCTCTGAGCAAGGCAGCAAGCGACGTTTGAGTGTCGGTTTTAAAGCCAAGGAGCAGGTTCTCCCCGCTCGTCAGATCTCGCTCATTACCTCCAATCCCTCCACCACCGATGTGGCTGGACGGTTGGGGGTTTTTCCATGGGGATTCACAGAAGACGACCTCAAATCAATCAGTCTCAAGCATCGCGACTGGGGCCAAGCCTGGGTCCTGTTAAGCGAATCAAACGAGACTCTCGATCTTGAGGATTTTGCTGATCTTGTGCACGGATCCCGTGATGCCCTGCACTGTGCAGCCACCTGGTTGTCACTCAAGGATGAGGAACAGGATCTGTTCCGGTTCAAGCAGGAACTGATCAGCCCACGGTCGCTTCAGGAGATTCGCCTGCGACGTCAGGAACGACGTCGACAACAACTCCAACAGAGCCGATTCCAACGCTGGATGACGTTCCTCAGCGCAAAAGAGAACCCCGAAAGGCGAGAGCTGGAGCCATTGCACAGGGAGTGGATTGAGCAGCTCATCCGCTTCTCCTCTGGAGGGCTCTCTTTAAACGATCTAAGCACCGAGCTTCGACAATCCCTAGCGAGCTTGCGATTGGATCAGAACCGAGGCGATGTACGCGAACGGCTGGTGACTCTTGGCCAACTCGATCCACATCAGCTCACCTCGATGGCAAGCTCGGTCTGGAGCAACGGTTTCAATGCCGAACACATGGCTGAGGCCGAGCGGCTGATTCAAAGCTGCATGGAAGATCAGCCCGGTGATTCCGAACGCACTGACCTCACCGATCAGGCTTGCGTCACCATCGATGACTCCGAAACCCGAGACATTGATGATGCTTTGGGTCTTGAACGTCTTGCTGATCAGCAGCTCAGGATCTGGATCCACATCGCGGATCCTGGTCGTCTGATCACACCAGGGTCACCTCTGGATCTCGAAGCCAGACGCAGGGGAAGCAGCCTGTATCTGGCCAGAGGAATACTGCCGATGTTTCCAACGACCCTGTCCACGGAGGTGTTCAGCCTTCAGGCAGGTCGGCGAAACGCTGCCTGGAGTACGTGGGTGGATCTCGATTCCGCCGGAAACATCACAGCCAGCGGTCTATGTCGAAGCTGGGTATCCCCTCGCTACCGCCTGACCTATGACGATGCTGATGAACTGATTGATTTCGCTCCGCCGGAGGAGGCTGATCTCTCCGATCTTCATGCCTTACTGGCGATCAGACGTCAGTGGCGCGTGGATCGGGGTGCATTGCTCATGGACTTACCGGAAGGTCGCATCCGCTGCCGCAACGATCATCCAACCGTCGAAATCACAGAGCCCAGTCCGTCGCGCGAGATGGTCGCGGAAGCCATGATCCTCTGCGGCACTGTTGCAGCATCAAAGGGCATTGAGAACGCTTTGCCTCTCCCGTATCGAAGTCAACTGCCTGCAGAACTTCCATCGGCCGCAGAACTTGAGCGTCTTGCTGATGGAGCAGTGCGATTCGCTGCCATCAAGCGCTGTCTCAGCCGAGGTCTGATGGGAACCCAACCGGCAGCACATTTCAGCCTAGGCATACCGGCCTACACCCAGGCAACCTCGCCGATCAGACGCTACAGCGACCTGTTGGTGCAGCGGCAGTTCGCTGCGATGCAAACGCCAGATGGTGGTGAGACGCCTCTGGTGACGGAGTCACTGGAAGCGATTCTCCGAGACGTTGAATCAGCCATCCGCGAGGGACTCTCCATCACCCGTGAAGATCAGCGGCACTGGCAACAGGTGTGGTTTGAGCATCATTCCAGCGAACGATGGTCAGTTGATTTTCTCCGTTGGTTACGTCCGCAGGAACGACTTGGGCTGGTGCGGATCGAAGAGCTGGCCATTGATCTTGCAGCAACCTGTCCGAGTGGCAGTGAGCCCGGTGACGCCCTGTTGCTGGAGGTTTCCGGTGTCGACTCTCTCCGTGATCAGCTGAATCTGGTCGCCAACCCCCAGGGCGTTCGCTGAGCGAATCATCAGGCCAGCAGTGCTCGAAGGCGACGCGCCAAAGCTTCAAGAGGAGCACCATCGCTTGGCGATGCGCAACGTTCACCGGTCTCCCCGTTCATCCAGACCGGGTGCTGCCCGTGCCAAAGGATCGGCCGGGTGGGATGATCAACCCATGAAAGGGTGAGATTGAGATCGTTTCCGCTTCGGTAAAGCTCCAGCTCGAGATCATTGGTCTCATGGCGAAGCCCATCGGCATCACGACACTCGATTCTCCCGCAGTAATCCTCAGGGGTTGCATCCTCAGCGGAAACCACCGCATGAAGCCATGGCTTGCGACAAAGATCTGCCGCTGCTGAGATCAAGGTTTCGAGCGGGGCACATGAGGCCATCTCAATACGCTGCAATCGAGCGAATCAACAGCTGGATGGACCCTGACCGGTAGCCGGGGTTGGACTCACCGTCGTCTCCAAACCGGGAGTGGAGCAGTTGAAGACGTGTGATGCAGGAAGGATCAAAGCGGAGTGGCAGCTTGATGGGGCTCGCTCTAACGACAGGTGTGAGCCGTTCAAAGGGAATCTCTATCTCGGATGTTCCATCCGACTGGGTAGGCACGGTGGAAACCCATCGCAGGCCCCCGGGAATGAGCTCCGTGAGGCCGAGAACGCCATCGCGGCAAGCCACTGCAAATTTGAAACTCCTTCCCTGACCGTCGAGGGACAACCGCAGGCCACGGAAGCCAGTCAGATCCAAGGGGGGGGTGTAGACCGAGGAGCGACAACTGACGAAGCCGCCACCATCACTCACCACTTCGCCCTCGAGCATGAGCCCTGAATCGGTGACACGGCAGCCTGCACGGCTTTTGCCACCCATGATCGTGTCGTTCAAGCTCGACCAGGCATTGAAAGCCGACCCGGATGCAATCACTCGGATTTGTGGAGCGGGCTGGGACGGTGGCGTTGTCAAAGACCTCGGGAAGCAGCCTGATCTGCGAGCACAAGAATCTCCGTGCTCGGAGTGACCAGTTTGGCAGGAGTGCGTTCAGCCGATTCCGAAGCGTCAAGCAGGCGGGACAGTGCCTGATGCTTGCCTTCGCCACTGACAAGAAACAGCACTTTCCTCGCTGCACTCAACACCGGTGCCGTGAGTGTGATGCGATCGAGCCCCTTGCCTCGACCGATCGTGGTCCACTGATCGCGCACCTTCGGTGCATCCGTCCCGGGAAACAGCGACGCTGTGTGACCGTCATCACCCAGACCGAGCAGCATCAGATCGAACACCGGTGGATCTCCTTCACAGACCTTGGCGAGCAACGATGCAAACGCCTCAGCACTGGCCTCAGCTGTGGGTAGCTCAACGGTTGGAACGGGATGAAAGCAGGCGCGCGATCCTGGGTGACCAGGTTTCAGAAGTGTGTTGCGCAACATCCGCGCATTGCTGGATTCGTCATCAGCAGCAACCCAGCGTTCATCACCCAGCAACACGTCGACGCGATCCCAGGGAAGGTGCTCTTCACCCAGACGTTCGTAGGCGCGGGCGGGTGTGCTCCCACCGGAGAGGGCAATCTGGGCGCGATCGCGCTGATCAAGAGCCAAATCGATGGCAGCACCGATGTGCTCAGCGGCAAGGCGGCCCAGATCCTGAGGATCTGAGGCCCGCTCGATGCGATAGGAGGTCATCGTTCTGAGCTCAGTTCAACCACTCAGTGTGGAAGATTCCGTCCTTATCGACACGCTCATAGGTATGCGAACCGAAGCAATCGCGCATGGCTTGCACCAGGTTCTGAGGCAAACGCGCGGTGCGGTAGCTGTTGATGTAATCGAGTGTGCTGCTCAAGCAAGGAACAGGAATTCCAGCTTCGGCAGCTCCGGCAACCACCTTGGCCAGACCTGGAAGCCTGCGGTTCACCTGCTCTGCAAACCATGGATCGATCAACAGATTGGCCAGCTGAGGATCAGCATTGAATGCATCCTGAATGCGCTTCAGGAGCCGAGCACGAATGATGCAGCCACCCTTCCAGATCTGCGCGATCGAAGGCATGTGCAGGTTGTAATTGTGCTCAGCCGAGGCAATGCGCAACAGCTCCATTCCCTGGGCGTAGCTGGCCATGCAAGCCAAAACCATGGCATCCATCAGTGGTGCCATGCCATCGGCGGGTGTGCCCATATCAAAGGACTTGATCGCCGGGCCCTTGATGATCGGCTCCGCCTTGATCCGTTGCTCCTTCATCGAACTCATCACTCGTCCGTTCAAGGATGCGTAAATCGTGGGGACGGAGGCTCCCATCTGCAGTGCACTGACAACGGTCCAGAGCCCTGTTCCCTTCTGCCCGGCCTTGTCCTGGATTTTTTCCACCAAGTCGGCGCCATCGTCGGGATCCTTTGTGCGCAGGCACACTTCGGTGATCTCAACAAGATAAGAGCACAGCTCTTCGGTGCTGTTCCAATGGGCGAAGACGTCAGCCATCTGGGTGCCGTTCATGCCACCCACACGCTTCATCAGGTCGTAGCCCTCGGCAAGGATCTGCTCAATCCCGTATTCGATGCCGTTGTGGACGGTTTTCACAAAGTGACCTGAGCCTCCGGGACCGATGTAGGTCACACAGGGGCCGTCTTCCACCTGGGCAGCCATTTTGCGAACCAGGCTTTCAATGGCGTCGTAGGAGGCTTTGGTGCCACCCGGCATCATGCTCGGCCCTTCAAGAGCACCCTTGGCCCCCCCGGACACACCCATACCGATGAAGCCGAAACTCTTGCTCTCCAACTCGGCAACGCGACGCTCGGTGTCGTGATATTCAGAGTTACCACCATCAATCAGAAGATCTCCCTCCTCGAGAAACGGTGAGATCTGCTGAATCACAGCGTCAACGGGGCCACCGGCCTTCACCATCATCAGGATGCGGCGGGGACGCTCCAGCTTGTTGACAAAGTCCTGTAGGTCAGTGGCGCCTTGAATGTTCTTGCCGGCACCACGACCAGACAGAAAGTCTTCAGTCTTGGAATAGGTGCGGTTGTAAACAACACTCGAGAAACCGTTGCTTTCGGCATTGAGGACGAGGTTTTCCCCCATCACACCCAAACCGATCAGACCGAAGTGGGCCTTGGACATGGTCAGTTAAACCATTCACTGTGGACAGTGTGACCATGCCATCGAACTTCGGCTGCAACCTGGACAACCTCTGTCAGGAATGAATGATCAGATCACCATTCCATCGGGGATGGAAGCGTTTTTCACCACCACAACGATCCCATTGCGGATATAAAACCCGAGTTCGGGACGATCAGCTTCTTCAACGTGATCCTTGTTGACGATGGTGACATTGCTGCCGATCCTCGCGTTCTTATCGAGAATGGCTCGCTTCACAGTGGTTCCTTGACCAACACCCAGTGGGATTCCACCACGTTCCCTGAGCATGGCGCGCTCACTGGATGACTCAAAGAAATCCGAGCCCATCACAAGGGAGTCCTGCAGGACTACATCGTTCTCGACTCTGCTTCTCACACCTAGCACTGAGTGGTGAATGCTGCAGGATTTGAGAATGGAGCCTTCACCGATGATCGAATCAGTGATCTGGGAGTCCACCAGCTTGCTGGGGGGCAGATACCGAGGACGTGTGTAGATCGGAAAGTCGGCGTCGTAGAAACTGAATGGCGGGGTTGGCTGCTGAGTCAGTGCCAGATTGGCCTCATAGAAGGCACCGATGGTGCCGATATCTTCCCAGTAATCATCAAAGACGTAACTCTTGAGGAGATCACCTCGCTGAAGTGCTTCAGGGATGACTTCCTTTCCAAAATCCTTATACGTTGGATTCTGGTGAAGAAGATCGAACAGGGTGTCGCGACTGAAGACATAAATCCCCATGGAGGCAAGGTAAGGACGCTCCTTCGCTGACTCGCCGCTCAAACCGAAACGCGCAGTGTCGACAGCCATTTCCAGAAGAGAATCACCCTTGGGCTTCTCCCTGAATTCAAGGATGCGACCATCCTGGTCGGTGCGCATCAGGCCGAAGGCCTCTGCCTGCTTGGCGTCAACTGGAAGAGCCGCAACAGTCAGGTCAGCTCCGGTGCTGCGGTGGTGATTGATGAACAGGCTGTAATCCATTCGGTACAGCTGATCGCCCGAAAGGATCAGATACTCATCAACATCCCACTCTTGAAACAGCCACTGATACTTGCGAACAGCATCGGCAGTACCCTCAAACCAGGATGGACTCTCTGGTGTCTGCTGAGCTGCCAGAACCTCAACGAACCCCTGACCAAAACCAGCCGAGAGGTTATAAGTCTGGCTGAGGTGTCTGTTGAGTGAGGCACTATTGAACTGAGTCAACACATACATCTTGTTGATGCTTGAGTTGATGCAGTTACTGATCGGAATATCAATCAGTCGGTACTTACCAGCGAGTGGCACAGCGGGCTTGGCCCGCATCTTGGTTAGAGGGTAGAGACGCGTACCTGCGCCTCCCCCGAGAATGATGGCCAGAACGCGCTTCATGCCGCCCCCGCAGATCGGCGTTGCGGAGCAAACTTACCGGACTTTTCCCGTTCTCAACCGCGAAATCGCAAGATCCGCCAAGAATGGTGCGAATCAATTTTGGACAGCGGCGATCGTGGCGAATCACACCCTCAGCGATCCCCGTCGTCGTCCTGCTGAAGAGCAAACAGTCGCTCCACAACAGACAAAGCATTCTGACGATCTGAGCGGGTCTGGGGACTGCGAAGAGCCGTCACAGGGGTATGCAGAATCTTGTTGATGATCCCTTTGCTGAGAGCCTCGACCACCTTGCGTTCTCTGGCTGAGAAGTCGGGACCCATGCGGCTGAGTGCCTTCATCAGCTCCTCGGAGCGGATGGACTCCATCGACGAACGCAGGCGGTTGATCGTGGGAACTGCTTCCAGAGAGTCCCACCACTCCAGAAACATCCGACTTTCCTCATCAAGAAGGCTCTGCGCCTCACGGGCGACCTGCTGACGGGCCTCTTGGTTGCGTTCCACAACCTCTTTGAGATCGTCAACATCATGGGATTCGACGCCCGAAAGACCCACCACATCTGCTGCGATGTTGCGGGGAACGCCGATATCAATCAGGCGCAGCGAACTGCGTCTGTTCAAGTTGGAAAGACGCTGGGCATCGATGATCGGATCATCAGCCGCAGTACTGGTGAAGACCAGGGAACATGTGCTCAGACAGTGATCAAGATCCTTCAGTGGTCTGCACTGAACGGGAAATGCTGGGAAATCCGCCGCGAGAGCCTCAGCTCTTTCAACTGTGCGATTGAGTAAAACAACATCGGATGCGCCTTTTGCCTGGAGATGCTGCAGCAAGAGGCGACTCATCCTGCCGGCACCGACAACGGCGACCTGCTCATCCTGAAGAGAAACAAGATCGTCGAGTCCACGGGACTGACCGAGCTTGAGTTGTGCCAGTTCGACCGCAGCTGAACTGATCGACACAGCACCGGTGCCGAGATTCGTTTCCGAACGAACGCGTTTGCCGGTAGTGACAGCCTGGGTCAGAAGCCGATTCAGAATCGGACCGAGAGATTTGTGTTCCTGCCCCAAGCGCATCATCTTCTTGACTTGGGAAAGAATCTGTCCTTCTCCAAGCACAAGGCTGTCGAGACCAGCGGCCACCCTCAGCAGGTGAGCCACTGCTTCTTCATGGTGGAACGTGAAGAGGTGAGGTTTGAGATCTCCGGTATCCAGACCGGAGTGACCACTCAAAAACTCCCTGACAGCTGAAATTCCGAGTTCAGGGTTGCGAACAAGGGTATAGATCTCCAGACGGTTGCAGGTGCTGAGAATTGAGGCTTCCAGCACCTGATCATGGCCACGGAGATTCTGAAGGGATTCCTCCATCGTCTGCTCAGGAATGCTGAGCTTTTCGCGCACTTCAACCGGTGCCGTTCGATGACTGAGGCCGACAACGGCGATGTGCATGGAGAAATCCCTTGTTGCGTGAAAAAGTGGTCAGCTCAGCGCGATGCTCTGAGCGCCGTCCTTGATGTGCACCGTGTTGGTGAAGCGGCAGGTGTTGTCGAGGTTGCTGATCACCAGGCTGCTCGTACGGGTGCAATCCGACTCGAACTTAACGCCGTGGAACAGGAGTCCATCGGTGATACCGCTGCCTGCGAACACCACGTGCTCACCGGAAGCCAACTCCTCAGCTTCGTAGATCTTGTCGGGGTCAGCAATCCCCATCTCAGCCAAACGGGCAAGATTGCCTTCCTTAGTGAGATCAGCCCACTCCTTGGTCTGGGCGACCGCGGGGTCGTACACGAGCTGACCCTGGAAGTGACCGCCGAGAGCGCGCATGGCAGCAGCAGAAATCACACCTTCGGGTGCAGCGCCGATGCCCATCAGGCAGTGGGTTCCCGTGCCGGCAAATCCACAGGCAATGGCGGCCTGAACATCACCATCGGAAATTGGCTGAACCCGAGCGCCGGTGGCGCGGATTTCAGCGATCAAGTCCTTGTGACGCGCACGATCCATCACGACGATGGTGAGCTCACTCGGAGCCATTCCAAGACATTCGCTGAGAATCTTGATGTTTTCAGTGGCGGACTTGCGGATATCCACCTTGCCTTTGGCAGCCGGAGGAGCAGCCAGCTTCTTCATGTAGAAGTCGGGTGCATTGAAGAGACCTCCACGATCGGAGGCTGCAAGAACAGCCATGGAGCCTCTCTGATTGTTGGCACAGAGATTCGTCCCTTCGCAGGGATCGACTGCGAAATCAACCCCGGGGCCGGTTCCGCTGCCCACTTCCTCGCCGATGTAGAGCATGGGAGCTTCGTCCCGCTCACCTTCACCGATCACGATGCGGCCCTGCATTTGGATCTGACCCATGCGCTGACGCATCGCCTCAACAGCTGCAGCATCGGCTTCATCCTTCTTGCCGAGACCAGTGAGGCGAGCGGAGGCGATAGCCGCCTGCTCAACGACCTCGAGAATTTCCTGGATGAGAGTGCGATCCACGGGAGTGCGGCGGGGGTACTGGTTGCGGAGAGTGTCAGCTCACTGGGCTTGGTGCCACTGGGCTTCTCACTCAAAAGCGCGGCTCACTGTATCAGCGACTTCCGCACTCTTTACAATCGCCTGGTCTCAGCAGTCTTCCCGTCATGAGCACCAAGTCCCTGGTGGTCTCCCCTTCCATCCTTTCAGCGGATTTCTCACGACTCGGCGAGGAGGTCAAAGCTGTTGACCAAGCCGGTGCCGACTGGATCCACGTCGATGTGATGGACGGGCGTTTCGTTCCCAACATCACCATCGGTCCACTGATCGTCGAAGCACTCCGCCCGGTCACAACCAAGCCTTTGGACGTGCACCTGATGATCGTCGAACCCGAGAAGTACGTTCCCGACTTCGCCAAAGCAGGTGCCGACATCATTTCCGTTCAGGTTGAAGCTTGTCCGCACCTGCATCGGAATCTGGCCCAGATCAAGGATCTCGGAAAAATGGCGGGTGCCGTTCTCAACCCCAGCACGCCGCTAAGCACCCTTGAGTATTGCCTCGAACTGTGCGATCTCGTGCTGATCATGAGCGTGAATCCTGGCTTTGGTGGCCAGAGCTTCATCGAGAATCAGGTTCAGAAAATCCGTGACCTCCGTCGCATGTGCGATGAAAAAGGACTGGATCCCTGGATCGAAGTGGATGGCGGCGTCAAGGGCGGCAATGCCTGGAAGGTGATTGAAGCCGGTGCCAATGCAATCGTGAGCGGCTCCGGAGTCTTCAATCAGTCGGATTACGCCGCTGCCATCCAAGGCATTCGTGACAGCAAGCGCCCTGAGGCCGTCTTGGTCTGATCAGCAGTCACCGCCTTCTGGATGCATCAACACTCAGGCTGGCTGGTGCATCCAGTCGATCACACGGGTCAAAGAAAATCACAGTGACTGTCATCATTTTCCGCTTCCCTGGCCTGAATCGCCAGAGCTGAAAGTGGCAGTAAAAATGCAAGTCCAACGATGATTTCCATGATCCCGGATCAGGTATCCCGATCATGAACAGATTAAGAATATTCCAACAGCCTCATTAGATACCTTCGCCGAAATGTATTAAATGACTCAAAACTTCTGAGCTTCTGATTCATTAATAGCTCCCTTTTGTTGCAACGACCACATTGGATGAGTCGAGTCGCCTCATAAGTTGAAATCTGTAAGCGATAAGTCCATGTCACTTGAAGATCGTGCCATTGCCATCACTCCCAGGGGCTCATCCATAATTCGGATGCAGGAGGGTCATTACACAGTCTGTGACAGTGAACACAATTGCAGAATTGTCTCGAATCTCTGGCTGGCTGAAGAGACTGTCAGAATGCAAGAACAGGGATTTGAATTTCCTTACAGCACCAACTTCAAATCCATGCCTAAACAATCTGAGGCTTAAAAGCATCGTTTTTCACGCATCAAAGAACCATCCGTAACTGTGCAATCCGATACCGAGCAGGTTGACTCCGATGTAACAGACAACAATCACGATCAGGCCAGCGACTGCAAGCAAAGCGGGTCGACGTCCCTGCCAGCCACGGCTGAGACGGGTATGAAGATAAGCGGCATACACCAACCAGCAGATCAAGGCCCAGGTTTCCTTCGGATCCCAGCTCCACCAACTGCCCCATGCTTCGTTTGCCCACACGGCGCCGCTGATGATGCCAACAGTCAGAAGCAGAAATCCCACAGTGATCGTCCTGTAACTCAGACTGTCGAGCTGCTCACTGCGACTGAAATTCAGCGAGGATAATTGCAGATCTGGTGATGTCTGAAAAACAGCGGTGCCGTCACCGGCCGGAGAGGACACTGCTCGACGGAATGCACCTGATCCGATCGAACTGCTTCGCAGCTCAAGCTGCTGCTCTCGATCTGTGAATAGAACCGCCACCGACAGTAGTGAACCCACGAGAAGTGCGGCATAACTCACCATGATCACGCTGACGTGCATCACAAGCCAGCTGCTGCGGAGAGCAGGAACCAGCGGGGATGCCTGTTGCAACTGATCAGGCAAGGCGAAGCTGGCGAATGCGATACATCCCAGACCCATGGGTGTTGCAGATGCAGCGACGAGTGGAGAAGGCCACTGACGTTCCACCAGCAATTGGGTGAGTGTGCAAGCCCAGGCCAGAAAGCAGAGAGATTCGTAGAGATTGCTGATCGGAAAATGGCCGGACTGCCACCAACGCAACACCAGTTGTGTTGTGAGAATCAGATTGGCAAGAGCCACTAACGAGCGCACAGCGCTGGAACTACGACCGTTGGAGAGAGCCCAGAAGCTCCAGGGGAGAGATGTGAGCAGCAAAGCAAATGCTGCTAAACCCAAGACCAGTACTGGTTCTGAAGCGATTGATTCCAGATCGAGACTCCCCAAGGCAGGCACGGGCGCATCAAGTTGTACAGGCAATTCTGCCGTGACGGATCAGCGGCTGGCTTGCCTCAACAGAAAACCTCCACCAGCCAACGAAATCAACACTGGAGACCAAGCCGCCAGGAGAGGTGGCAAGGTGCCTTTCACTCCAAGGGAACTGAAGCTGAAACTCAGGACGTAATACACAAGAATCAGCACGACGCTGATCCCGAAACCCTGACTACGACTCGTGCGGCTATTTGGTTTGGCTCCCAGGCTGGCGCCGATCAGGCCGAAGACCAGACACGCCATGGGAAGGGTGAACTTCTCCTGGATTCTGACCTGAAGCCGTCGCGCCTCCTTGATGTCACCAGCCTGTTCGAGCAGATCCCTGGCCCGAAGAGCTTCGGCGACCGTCATGTTGTTCGCATCCTTAGGCAACTGGGCGATTCGGATCGGAGCTGCGCTAAGTGGATAGAAATACTGATCAAAATCAGCTGATGTGGTGCTACCTGATGGAGTGAGCGTGAGAATCTGACCGTCAGAGAACTGCCATTTGGCCTGGCTCTCGTTCCAGACAGCACGATCGGCCACAAGCATCTGCGTGAACCCTGCACGAGTGAAATCCAGAACGGTGACTCCACTCATCACGCCGTTCAGAAACTGGCGCGCGTAAAACAGCTGAGCCAAACCTTTGCTGCTGTTGCCATCAGGATTCTGGATACGACCAAAACGGGAATAGACGATATTGCTTCCCTTTTCTGTTGCAATCGCTTTCCCCAGGGCACGACGCAGAGTGATTTCAGCGGAACGATTGGCCCGCGGCACCAGCACGTCGTTGAAGACAAAGGTGAGTCCTGACATCAGCAGCGCCAGAACAAGAGCAGGCACGATCATGCGTGTGGCTGTCACTCCCACACTGCGCAGAGCTGTGAGCTCACTGTTGGCGGATAGACGGCTGTAGGCCAGAAGCGAAGCCATGAGCGTCGCCATCGGGAACGAAATCACCAGAAAGCTGGGCAGACGCTGAAGGAGAACCTCAACGGCCGTTGCAACAGGAAGACCCGATTCAACGATCTGACGGACCAGTTCAAACATCACCCCCACGGAGAGGGAGACCACCGTGAAGGCAGCAATCGCGAAGAGCAGCGGACCCAGCAGCTCAGTGATCAACCAACGATCCAGCAAAGGAATCTGATGGATCAGGCGTCGGAAAGAGGATCTGACGGATTCGATCACAATTGGAATCCCTCCCCGAGATAGTGACGACGGACCAGGGGGTCATGAGCAACCTCCGCTGACAAGCCTGAAGCGAGGATGCTTCCATCGGTGAGGATGTAGGCACGATCTGTGATCGCCAGGGTCTCCCGGACATTGTGATCGGTGATCAAAATTCCCATACCCCGCTGCCGAAGGGAATGGATGAGTTGCTGAAGGTCGGCCACTGCCAGTGGGTCCACACCAGCGAAAGGTTCATCAAGAAGAAGATATCGCGGGCCTTCGAGGCCCACGGCCAGAGCCCTGGCCACCTCACAACGGCGCCGTTCACCACCCGACAATTGATAACCGCGACGGTTGAGAAACGGTTCGAGATGAAAATCTCGGATCAATTGCTGCAGTCGTTCCCGGGACTGAGCTCCGCTCAGCCCACTCTGGTCCAAGACCAATTGAAGGTTCTGACGCACCGTGAGCTGACGAAAGACACTGGGCTCCTGCGGCAGATAACCGATGCCCAGACGGGCTCGCTGGGGCATGGAGAGGGTTGCAACCGGGTGTCCATCGAGAAGGACCTCTCCGCTATCCGGGCGGAGCAGTCCGATCACCAAGTTGAAACTGGTTGTTTTGCCTGCACCATTCGGGCCGAGAAGGCCGATCACTTCACCGGGTTCCAGAGTGAGGGTGAGGTTTCTTACAAGAAGTCTTCCTCCCAGAGTGAGAGAGACGCCAATGAGGCTCAAACTCATGGTGTCAATGGCGTCGTTTCAGTCGGCTTGGCAGGAATCAAGAGTGTGGATCTCACCTGATTTCCCTCGGCAGGTAGGGCCAGAGCCCGCTCATCATCAAGGTTGTAGGTCACCCGCTCGGCACGAAGACGGCTGCCATCCTCCTGAATCAGATCAACGTCGCCACTCAGAACGATGCGCCCTTCGCGGCTGAAGTACTGCGCTTGCCGTGATGTTGCTATCACGCCCCTCGAGGGATACTCAATTCTCACATTGCCTGAGGCCGTGACGACTCCAGTGACGTTGTCGGCACTTTGGCTGTCGGACTCGATATTGATCAGACCAGCCTCAACTGATTCGGCCTCATCAACCGGAGTTGGTAAAACCTGGGAGCGCACCTGTTCAACGGATGCCAGAACCAACACAGCGGCTAAACAGCCTGAAAGCCACGGCACTGGTCTCATCCTCTGCGACTTGAACGGCAATGGAGGGTGGCAAAAAGAGATCACGGGGTCATGGTCCCATGGGATCCCGACACGGGGAGAGGGTTGGGGGCGGAAGCTGCTCTGGGTCTCGATTGTGTTGAAGTGCCTGCAGGCGAGCACTCGCAAGCTTGTTCAGTTTGTTGAGATCAAGCCCGAGAGCAGAAGGCAGTGATGCTTTCAGGCGTCCGATTCCCTCGCCGAGAAGAATGGTGGCCCCACGGGCGTTGCCTCTCTCAAGGTGAACATGGGCCACAGCAATCTGAATGATTCCCTGGAGCAGACGCCGTTGAGGATCGACTTGCTCATGCCAGAGCTCCTCGAAGGCATCGTGGGCTTCGTACCAGGCTCCGGAGTTGAACAGCTCCAGAGCATGAGTGAAGCGTGAGTCTTCAATCAGATTCAACGCTTGGCCATCTTCTTGGCAGGCAACTTACGGAGGCGAATGGACTCCGGAGTGACCTCGAGCATTTCATCAGGACCGATATATTCCAACGCTCTTTCAAGGGTCATCTGCACAGGAGACTGAAGCGTGTCCAGTTCTTCCGCACCGGCTGAACGCATGTTGGTGAGTTGCTTAGCCTTGCAGACATTGATCTCCAGATCCTGCGGGCGGTTGTTCTCACCAATAATCATTCCCTTGTAGACCTTGGTGCCAGGTGAGATGAAGAACTGACCGCGATCTTCGGCATTCTTCAGGGCATAGAACGTTGCGGTTCCTTCTTCGAAGGCGATCAACACACCATTTCTGCGGGTATCAAAGTCACCCGACATCGGCCGGTACTCGAAGAAGGAGTGGCTCATGATTCCTTCTCCACGGGTTGCGCGGATGAACTCACCCCTGAAGCCAATCAGACCACGGGACGGCACAACAAACTCAAGTTGGGTGCGACCATCCTGACCGGTTTCCATGTTCTGCATCTCGCCCTTACGTGTACCGAGTTTTTCGATACAGGACCCCACTGCTTCTTCCGGAACATCCATGACCAGTGTCTCAACAGGCTCACAGGGAGTGCCATCAATAGTTCTGAAGATCACCTGTGGCTGAGACACCTGGAACTCATAACCTTCACGGCGCATCGTTTCAATCAGAATTCCAAGATGCAACTCACCGCGGCCACTGACGGCGAAACGATCCGGAGAATCGGTGTCCTCCACTCTCAGAGCCACATTGGTGAGCAATTCACGCTGGAGACGGTCACGAACCTGGCGACTGGTGACGAACTTGCCTTCCTTACCTGCAAACGGTGAATCATTGACGACGAACGTCATCTGCAGAGTGGGTTCATCCACTTTGATCAGCGGAAGAGCCGTCGGTTCATCAGGGCAGGCGATGGTTTCGCCGATGTTGACATCGTCAAAGCCGGCCACAGCAACCAGATCTCCGGCGGATGCCTCTTCGATCTCAACGCGCTGAAGACCTTCAAAACCAAGCAGTTTGCTGATGCGACCTTTCTTGACGGAGCCGTCGTCCTTGATTAGCGCAGCGTTCTGACCCTGTTTGATTTTTCCGTTATGAACACGGCCGATGATGATGCGGCCAAGGAAGTCGGAATAATCAAGGGTTGTGATCTGAAGCTGAAGGGGCTTCTCAGGGTCACCGACCGGGGGTGGTACGTGGCGAAGAATCGCGTCGAACAGCGGACGCATGTTCTCGCTGTCGGTCTTCATGTCGGGCTTGGCGAAGCCCCCCAGACCACTGCCGAACAGATAAGGAAAATCGCACTGATCGTCATCTGCCCCGAGTTCGATGAACAAATCGAGCACCTTGTCGACGGCGGTCTCGGGATCTACCCGGGCGCGATCGATCTTGTTGACAAACACGATGGGGCGCAGCCCTTGCTCAAGTGCCTTCTTGAGAACGAATCGGGTCTGAGGCATCGGCCCCTCATTGGCGTCCACGATCAGCAGGCAACCGTCGACCATGCCCAGCACCCGCTCCACTTCACCGCCGAAATCGGCGTGACCGGGTGTGTCAACGATGTTGATGCGGGTGTCGTTATAGGTGACCGCTGTGTTCTTGGAAAGAATGGTGATACCGCGCTCACGCTCCAGATCGTTGGAGTCCAACACGCAGGTGGGCACCGCCTCGTTATCGCGGAAGATGCCCGACTGGGCCAGCAGAGAGTCGACCAAGGTCGTCTTGCCATGGTCAACGTGGGCGATGATCGCGATGTTGCGAATCGCCTTTTGCTGGGCGCTCATGGGGGTCGGTGTTGGGGGCGAAAGGTCGCTGAGACGCCCGGAGGCGCAGCCGGTGAAGACTATCTCAACGTGAGATCGATGTGGTCCCCTGCGGACGATCCGAGCGCAGACTTCCGCGGGTCACCCCGAGGCGATGCTCAATCTGTTCACGTCGCCACACCTCAGCGGACGGCCTATGTCCTTTCAGTGCCTCGCTGTACAGAAGCACCCGTCGCTGGGCAGCCTCGGAATCCTCATCGAGAAGGTCAAGGCGGAAATGCCGCAGGCCCCGCGCACGCAAGGCAGGGAATGCTTCGATTCCGGTCTGAGCCGTTCCGTTGAACAGCGTGTTGCGACAACCAAGGTCTGCTCGCAGAGGATGCTCAACACCACTGCGGTCCCTCAGAAGAACGGTGTGGGTTTCACAGGGTCTGCCGCAATCCGTGTGGTCGTGACCATCGGAAAGCAACGAGCAGAACAGACAGTGCTCCATATGAAAGAGAGGCATGTGCTGGTGCAGCACGACCTCCAGACGATCAGCAGGCGCGTTCTCGGAAAGCGCAAGCAGCTGCTGGAGGTTCAGATCACAACTTGCGGTGATGCGTTGAAGTCCCCAGCGTTCGATGAACCAGAGCAACGTGAGGGGATTGGCCACATTCAGGCTGAAATCCCCTCGGCAAGGGGCCCTGTCACTGAGACGTTCGAGTTGATCGGCATTGCGCACGAGAAAGCCATCAGGCCGGGCGCGCAGAAGTGGCTCCAGCGTCCATGCCTCGTCGGGTCGAGTCACCTTGGGGCCGGTCAACCAGATGCCATCACCCCAGCAACCGCGTGCCATGGCGACAGCCTCCTTGAGCTCGCGAGGCTGCTCCAGATCGGCGATGACACTCTGAATCAGCGACTGGTCACCGATGGCGATCAATCCCCTGAGCTGGTCGAGGCTGCGCACCAGCACCGTCAACCCAGGGTCCTGATCGACACTGGCTATCGGTAAACGCTTGAAACAGCTTTGAATCAGCTGGTGACGCTCTGATTCGCTTGGGGCTGCAGCGCATCGTTCTGATGTCATCACAGGATTCCCAGGAACAATCCCTGCATTTGCCATGGCCTGCAGCAAGGCGCGACGCAGGCGGTTGAGTTCGCCAACAGGCAGAAAAAGCGACTCAGAGAGCTCCAGCTGCAGATGCTCCAGGCGCCAACCAGTCCCGCCAAGGCGTCCCAGCTGAGCAATGAGGCGCTCACGGCTGAGACCGTGATCCGTCGCCGGTTCGAGCAAACGATCACTGATAACCACCAGCGGACGATGATCTGACCGCTGCGGAAACAGAAGTTCAAGTTCGAGCGGCTTGCCGTTTTGGCCTCGAACGACAACGGAGAGCGGGGAATCCAGAGGTTGGGTCTCTCGAGTGGCTCGGCGGCTCCATGTGGATTGCCACTGAGGATCACTGGTCAACCAGACAGGAGCGCCCGGGCGCAGCCCACTGGTCTCGACGCGACCTGGCCCCAGCTTCAGGCGCCAGCAGTGATGACCTGTGGACACAAGATCCATGATCCTGCCCCCGACTTCACGGGGAATATCAAAGGCTCCGCCCTCCGTCGCAGCCACTTCCAGCACCAAACCCTGACCGCGCTGCGGCTTGATTTCAGCCTCAACCTCGATCCAACCACGTGGGTGAGCCGCGACAAGCCGACCAAACGAAGGGCCGCGCTTCTTACTCCAACGACCATGAACCAGTGCTGGATGGTCAATACCCTCAAGCCAACCGGTGCTCAGACCTCGGGAAAAACCGAGCTCAAGCTGATGGTGAACGGCATCGTGATCGTCGATGACTCCGTCAAGAGCACGGCGATACACGTCAGTGACCGCTGCCACGTAAGCGGCACTTTTGAGCCTTCCTTCAATCTTGAGACTGCTGATGCCGATTCTGGCGAGTTCAGGGATCAGGGACCACGCCGCAAGGTCCTGGGGCGAGAGCAAATAGCGCTGATCGCCTAAGTCACGCTCCTTCCCATCCACGATGAGCTCGTAAGGCAGTCGACAGGCCTGAGCGCATTCCCCACGGTTGGCACTGCGTTGTCCGAGGGATTCACTCGTCAGACACTGACCTGAATAGGCTACGCAGAGGGCTCCGTGAACAAACACTTCAAGGGGCACATCCAGCTCACGCTGCCTGAGCTGCTGCTGCACCCGTTCCAGGTCCTTCAAGGTGAGTTCACGGGCCATGACAACCCGCTCGCAACCAGCGGCAGCGGCCTGAGCAACACCAGCGGCGCTGGTGACGGACATCTGGGTTGATCCATGAAGGGCCAGGCCAGGCACGAGCTCTCTGGCGAGCAGGCACAGACCAAGGTCCTGAACAATCAAGGCGTCGACCCCGGCCATCCAGCACTCCACAAGAAGTTCGGAGACCTGATCGAGCTCTTCCGTAAACACCAAGACATTGAGGGTGAGAAAACCCTTGACCCCTCGGGCATGCAACCAACCCATGATTTCGGGCAGCTCGCCAATGCTGAAGTTTTCAGCCCGTAGTCGGGCGTTGAAGATCTCAACCCCGAAATACACCGCATCTGCACCTCCCGCCACTGCTGCCCGCAGGGCGTCCCAGTCTCCGGCAGGTGCCAGCAGTTCCGGTGCGGTGGTCATTGTCACTGACCTACAGCCAACCTTCGGGCCGGCTCAAACGCGCGCAAGGCTTCGGATGATCCCTCAAACCGCCAATGCCAGGGCTCGTAACTCACACCCTGGGGATTGATGACGGGGAACGACAACGTGAAGTGATAAACAGCAGCGTTGTCCTGAAGCCAGCGAAAGGCACGCGTGTTTTCAAAGGATTGGGAGAGATTCGTTGCAGGATCTTCTCCATCTCCAAGATCCACCGCATAGCCGGTGCTGTGTTCGGAATAGCCCGGCGGCGCGGACACTTTGGCCCGTTCCGCCGCGGATTGGTTCCGTTCCGATTTCACATCAAAGAAGATGCTTTTCTGTAGATCATGAGAGCGGTAACCGCTGAGCAGGCGCAGGTCCACACCATCAGCAGCAGCCGATCGGCGCATGGCATTCAGAGCAAGAGCCGCATCACGATGCAGTTCAATGCCTGCCTCCACCGGCACAAGCAAGTCGGAGCTTGCTTCTGAGTAGGGGAAGTGTCCGAGCAGACGGCCATCGGTCGTGGGTTCAGCGTCGATTCCATCCACGGCAACTGGGGGAATCGAGGAACGCCCGCTGAGCCATTCAGGGACCAACAGAACTGCAGCCATTGACGCTGTGAACAGAAACCCGCAGGCGAGAAACAAGACGAGACCACGCCCCCGTTTCGGAGCTGCGGAGCGACTGCGACGCGCTACAGGGATATCGTCGCGTTTCTGATCGCGGGATCTGCTGCGTCTGGCGACAGCCCGTGACACGACTTCCTTGCAGTGATGTGTCGATCGTAAGGGGAGGAGCCGGGAACGCCCCCGGATTGATAGTCATCAGTGATAGCTTTTCAATAACAATCCAGCGGAGTGAGCTGAGATGCTGAGAGTTGCCGTCGTCGGAGGTGGTCCGAGCGGATCCTGCGCAGCCGAAATTCTTGCCAAGGCTGGCATCAGCACCTGGTTGTTTGAGCGAAAACTCGACAACGCCAAGCCTTGTGGTGGGGCGATTCCACTGTGCATGGTCGAGGAGTTCGACTTACCGGAATCGATCATCGACCGCAAGGTTCGCAATATGAAGATGATTTCGCCCTCCAACAAGGAGGTCGACATCAAGCTTGATCCGCTCGGCTACGACGACAACGCCTATATCGGCATGTGCCGCAGGGAGGTTTTCGACGCTTTCATGCGCAATCGTGCTGCAGAACTCGGCACGACGCTGATCAACGGCCTTGTTCAAAAAATCGATACCGGAACGGCCCGACAGGGTCCTTACACCCTTCACTACGCCGACTACAGCTCCGGAGGACCAACCGGTGAATTGAAGACGCTTGAGGTGGATCTGATCATTGGTGCTGACGGGGCCAACTCCCGTGTCGCCAAAGCGATGGACGCTGGTGATTACAACGTGGCGATCGCCTT
The DNA here is from genome assembly GCA_011523835.1 of Synechococcus sp. CO36386bin_29. Taxonomy (GTDB): domain Bacteria; phylum Cyanobacteriota; class Cyanobacteriia; order PCC-6307; family Cyanobiaceae; genus Synechococcus_C. The sequence continues at coordinate 20,411 of WTFZ01000063.1, forward strand.
TCAGGAACGCATCAAATTGCCTCCTGAGGAAATGACTTATTACGAAGATCTCGCAGAGATGTACGTCGGAACGGACGTTTCTCCTGATTTTTATGCGTGGGTGTTCCCCAAATACGACCACGTGGCCGTTGGCACTGGGACCATGCAACAGAATCAGTCCCTCATCAAGGGGCTGCAGAAGGGAATTCGTGAGCGCGCCCGCAAGCGACTGTTCAAGGGAGAGGTGATCAAAGTTGAGGCGCATCCGATTCCAGAACATCCCAGACCACGTCGTGTCGTCGGTCGCATGGCCCTAGTTGGCGATGCTGCCGGTTATGTGACAAAAAGTTCCGGTGAAGGCATTTACTTCGCAGCCAAGAGTGGTCGGATGTGCGCTGAAGCCATCGTTGAGATTTCAGCGAACGGCAGCCGTGTGCCCACTGAGAAAGAAATCAAATCGACCTATCTCAAGCGCTGGGACAGAAAGTACGGAGCCACTTACGCCGTCTTGGACATCCTTCAGCGAATCTTCTATCGCAATGATGCGGCCCGCGAAGCATTCGTCGAGATGTGTGATGACCGGGATGTTCAAAAACTCACCTTTGACAGTTACCTCTACAAGAGGGTGGTGATGATGAATCCCTGGCAGCAGATCAAACTCACTCTGCGCACCCTTGGCAGTCTTCTCCGCGGTGAAGCCCTTGCCCCTGAAGGCTATGACGCCGTTCCATCCGCCGTTGGGCGTTCAGAGGGTGATTTTCTGGCTGATGAAGCAGCCCAAGCCATCAAGGCGCAGGCCCAGACCGACTCCGCTGCTGAACCGAAGGAGCGCCCCACCGTCACGACTGGTTGATGCAATCACAGCTGAATCTGCGTTCTGCAGATTCAGCTCACCCAAACCTTTTCAGGACTGAATATTGTCGAAACGGGCCAAAACGAAGGCCTGATTGCGCAGGACTCCGAGCAAGTTCAGACGATTGCGTCTGACAGAAGCATCGTCGGCCATCACCATCACGCTGTCAGCGCCATCAAAGAACGCTTCAAGGGCGCGGGCTGCATCCTGAAGTTTCTGGGCCAGTCCTTCATAGTCTCGAGCCAATGCCATTGGACTCATGGCTTGTAGTTCCGCCAGAAGCACGCCTTCACTCGGTGAATCAAACAGCGTGGCATCCACCACCCCATCAGCACGCAGTGCTGACTGCGGCAGATCGCCTTTGTCAGCCAACCGCGATGCCCGTTGAACAACGGCCTGAAGAACCTGCAGACTTCCGGTTTTACGGAGGTTGCTCAACAGCAAGAGACGATTCCGTGCATCCACAGGATCCTCCAGCAGACGTTCAGTGCTGACGCCCTCGCCGCTGACGGCTTGCACCAGATCAATCGCAAATCCATCCTCCTCAAACTGCGACACCATCCGCTGACGCAAGAGCTGTCCAAGATCACTAGCCAAAGCTGACGCTTCAACCTTGAAGTCCGGAAAACGCTCTGCCCAGTGGGTCGCCGCCGTCTTGAAGAGTGACTGGAGAGGAAGTTTCCAGCCACGACTCCAGAGGATCTGAACAATTCCATTGCCTGCCCGCCGGAGGGCGTAGGGATCAGAAGATCCAGTCGGGCGCTGACCCTTGGCGAAAATGCTCAACAGCAACTCAATTCGTTCCGCCAGCGCCAACAGGGCTCCTGTCTCACTCGTGGGAAGCGCATCGCCGGCACCAGCAGGCTGGTAGTGCTCTGCAACAGCGAGAGCCACGTCACGGGGTTCTCCTTCTTCAAGAAGGTATTTTCCGCCCATGAGTCCCTGCAGCTCAGGAAATTCTCCAATCATCTGACAAACAAGATCGTGTTTGCAGAAATGGGCAGCTCGCCTCGCATGGCTGGCGACGGACTCATCGCATTGAAGAGCGAGAAGCAGTTGGTCCATGACCCAGCTAATCCGCTCACTGCGGTCAAGGAGTGAGCCAAGACCTTCGGCAAACGTCACCCGTTCCAGGCTTTGCCGCCGCATCTCGCTGGACTGGCGACGATCCACCGTTAGGAAGAACTCAGCATCAGCCAGTCGGGCGCCAAGGACGCGTTGATTGCCGCTGACGATGGTGTCTGAAGCGGGTTCCAGACCATTGCCCACCAGAAGAAATTCAGGCATGAGGTCGTCCCTGGCCTGAAGCTGCAGAGGGTCTGAGGCGGCTTGCGGATGACGTAGCGGCACATAACGCTGATGGGCCTGCATGACCGTGACAATCACCTCGGGTGGCAGCTCAAGAAAACGATCTTCGATCTTGCCTTTCAGCACAACAGGGGTTTCGACAAGATCGACCAATTCCTGAAACAGTGAATCCGGACAATCCGCTTGACCACCACAACGCTCGGATTCCAGCGCGATCGCATCACGGATGAATTCAGCCCTCTGATCACGGTTCACCATCACCCCAGCTCCGGCCAGCTGATCCAGCAGTTCCTCAGCTGAAGTCACCTCCTTCAACGGTGCATGGAGACGATGACCACGGCTTCGCCGACCGCTGGTCACCACAGGGTCAGCCGCATCCAGAGTCACAGGGATCACTGCATCCCCGAGCAGGACTACAAGCCAGCGAACCGGTCGACTGAAGCGCTGCTCTCCACACCCCCAACGCATGAATCGTCGACCCTGAAGCGCATCGATCCAACGGGGAACACACTCGCTGAGCAACGAGGAACTGGAGCGCCCTGGAGTGCAGACCCGCGCGAACAGACAGGGACCTTTCGGTGTGTCTCTTGGCTGGAGATCGGATGGATCCACTCCGCAGCGCTTGGCAAACCCGATGGCAGCAGGACCAGGCTGACCATCCACGAGCGCCTGGGAGACAGGGGGCCCTTTGCGATCCTCCTCAAGATCCGGTTGAGAATCGATGAGGTCCTTGACCACCACGAGAAGCCGACGCGGCGTTCCCGTGACAGAAAGTTCACCATGCTCGAGCCGCAGATCCTTGAGATCACTGCGAACCCTCTGCTCAAGTTGGTGAAGGGCCGAGGGAACGAAATCGGCGGGGAGTTCTTCAGTGCCGATCTCAAGCAGAAACGTGTTCGCCACAGCACGTGCGTATCCAAGTGGCGACTGTATTGGAAGCCGCTTCGCTAGTTTCAGATAGTTGATGCAGCTCTTTGCCGGTGAGTCAGTCCAGTGTGGAATCCGCAACGGAATCAACCACTGCCAGGCTGCCGAAGGCTGAGCAACGCAAGGTTGACAGTCGTCATCTGCGGGACCCCCTGCTCGATGAACTCTCGAACGAACTCCCTTTCTTCAGTGAGGACGCTCTTCAGCTCCTGAAGTTCCACGGAAGTTACCAGCAGGATGATCGTGACAAACGGGAAAAAGGCAAGGACAAGACCTGGCAGATGATGCTGAGGCTGCGAAGCCCAGCTGGCCGCATCCCGGCGAAGCTCTTCCTGGCCATGGACGATCTTTCCAATCGTCTTGGCGATGGAACCCTTCGTGCCACAACGCGACAGGCCTTTCAAATGCACGGCATTCCGAAAGGTGATCTGAAAGAGGTGATCGGAACCATCGTTGAAAACATGGGGTCCACACTGGCGGCCTGCGGTGACATCAATCGCAACGTGATGGCTCCGGCGGCGCCTTACGCCAAGGGTGCCTATCCGGCAGCACGTGAACTTGCCGATGAGATTGCAGATGTTCTCAGTCCTGAGGCAGGTGAAGCGTCTTATCTCGATCTATGGATCGATGGTGATCTGAGCTATCGAATCCGTCCTTCGCGGACGGTTAAGGCAGCGCGTTCCCGTCAGCGTGATGCCGGCGTTTTTTCGGGCAGTGATGCAGAACCTCTCTACGGAGACACCTATCTCCCGAGAAAGTTCAAGGTCGCCGTGACCGTTCCGGGAGACAACTCTGTTGATCTACTAACCCAAGACATCGGTTTGGTTGCTTTCACCGATGCCTCAGGAGTCCTCATCGGATGCAATGTCTATGTGGGTGGAGGCATGGGCCGCACTCACAACAAGGAGGAAACCTTCGCAAGAATTGCCGATCCTCTTGGTTACGTCGGCGCAGACGATGTTCTTGACCTCGTGCAGGCGATCCTGGCCTTGCAGCGTGATCATGGTGATCGTCAGATCCGGCGGCACGCCCGGATGAAATATCTCCTCCACGACAAAGGGGTGGACTGGTTCAGAAGTGAACTGAAGTTGAAGTACTTCCGTGGTGAGCTCAAAAGTCTTCGCAACGAGCCGAAGGCAAAACTGAGCGACTATCTCGGCTGGCACCGACAGCAGCCCGGTGTCTGGTTTGTCGGGATTCCCCTGCTGTGTGGGCGGGTTGAAGGTTCATTCAAGGTTGGGCTACGCGAGATCGTTGATCGCTACCAGCTTGAGTTGCGCTTGACGCCCAACCAGGACATCCTGTTGTGCAACATCGGAAGCTCTCAGCGCAACTCCGTTCGTGAAGCGCTGTCGAGCCTGGGAATCCAAACTCCGGACGCACCCCCACCGCTGGCACGTCACGCCATTGCATGTCCTGCCTTGCCGACCTGTGGGCTTGCCATCACTGAATCCGAGCGCATCCTTCCTCAGGTCCTTGAACGTCTGGATGCACAACTCAGCAAACTCGAAATCGAAAAGTCACTGCTGTTTCGGATGACCGGATGTCCCAATGGTTGTGCTCGCCCCTACATGGCTGAACTGGCACTCGTTGGCAGCGGCGTGAATCAGTACCAGTTGTGGCTTGGTGGAAGCGCCAATCTGCAGCGTCTGGCGAAGCCATTTCTGCAACGCATGCCGTTGGATGAACTCGAGAACACTCTTGAACCCTTGTTTGTCAGTTGGAAAGAGGCTGGTGGACGCAGAGGATTCGGAGATCACATCAGCCGGCTCGGTGAGGATCGGGTGGCTGAACTGCTGGCTTCAGTGCCTTAGTTGTTATCCACGCGGCCGTAAATAGCCATTGAAGCCTCAGCCTTCCAGGCCCAGAGCTGATCGCCATAGCTGAAGTGCCACCATTCATTGGGATGACGGACAAATCCGGCATGTTCCATCGCTGCCTGCAGCTGGCATCGCCGGTGATGCCAAAGAGCCTCGAGACTCTCGGGATTGATTTTCGCGGATGCTGCGTGATGGTCAGGCAGTGACTCGGGGCCAATGGCGTCGATCTCTCCCCCCATGGAAAGGGGAGCTCCACACGCATCCGCCAGTGTGAGATCGATGGCTCCACCAGTGCTGTGGGGGGGCGGTGTGCGCGGATTGTCACTGGGTGGTGCCCAGAAGCGCCCCACATCGCGCCGGACGTCTTCCAGTGCCCTCGTCCATTGCGGCATCGTCGGTTCAAGGCCTCGCCGCCCGCATTCCTCCCTGACCGCATGGTCAACCATGAAGGCCTGAACACTGACGGGGCGCCAGGCATCAAACACGAGCAACTGGATCGAGCCGATTTGAGAATCCGGATGCTGGGTGAGGTGATTCTGCGCCTGAGCGAGACGGCTCAGGACGCTCGATCGCACCCTGAAGGGATCACCCTGCTGACCGTAAGGAGCACCCAGTTGTACGTAAGGATGGGGCTCCAGACAGAGAAACCGCCCCCTGATCGACTCCAGCGGTTCACCGCACTCCTGGATGGCCACATCACTCCAAGGCCGGCGCATCACTGAACTTCAGATCATCAGAACTTTATGCACCGGGTCATCACCGTCAGTTCAACTGTGCTGCTGACGTCACGCGGTTGCGTTGATCATCGAGAAGACTGCGAAGAACCGCGTGCTCGTTCAGATCAGGATCGTTGAGGAGGATGTCTGCCGCTTCCTCTCGAGCCTCCTCCAGGACGGACCCATCATCGGCAAGGCTGGCCAAAGCCAGATCGGGCAGACCCGACTGGCGCGTCCCCAGCACTTGCCCGGGACCACGAAGCCTCAGGTCCATTTCAGCAATCTCGAAACCGTCGGTTGAGCGGACCAGCACCTCAAGTCTCTGCCTGGCCAGAGGATTGCGACTGTCGTTGATCAACAGGCAGCGGGATGCCGCAGCTCCACGCCCGACCCGCCCACGCAACTGGTGAAGCTGGGCCAGCCCGAACCGATCGGCGTGATCAATCATCATCACGCTGGCTTCGGGAACATCAACACCAACCTCCACAACCGTGGTGGAGACCAACACCTGCGTTTGACCACGAGCAAAGGCCTGGATCACCGTTTGCTTCTCCGCACTCGGCAGGCGTCCATGCAGCAGACCCACTTTGAGATCCGGGAACACTTCATCCTTCAGTTGACGATGCACATCGACAGCTGACCTCAGGTCCATTTTTTCTGACTCTTCAACAAGCGGTAGGACCACATAGGCCCTCTGACCTTTCTCCACCTCGTCGCGGATCAGGCTGTAAGCCTCGTCCCGCTGCGAGCCTGCCAGCATCGTGGTGACGATCGGCGTGCGTCCCGGCGGCAATTCATCGATCTGACTGACATCCAGGTCTCCATGAAGTGACAACGCCAGGGTTCGGGGAATCGGTGTTGCCGTCATCGTGAGGAGATGGGGCTGAAGCCCTTTCCCCAAAAGTCGATTGCGCTGTCGCACTCCGAAGCGGTGTTGCTCATCCACCACCACCAGTCCAAGTCGTTCGAAAGCGACAGGATCCTCAAGCAGTGCGTGCGTGCCCACAAGAACCTTGCAAGCCCCTGAGGCCACATCGGCGAGAATCTGCCGCCGTTTCTTCAAAGGTGTGGAACCGGTCAGCAGCTCAACAGTGAGATGCAGAGGCGGAAACCATTGGCAGAGACTGCGGTGGTGCTGTTCAGCAAGAACCTCTGTGGGAGCCATCATTGCCCCCTGCCATCCAGCCTCGATCGCCTTGAGCAGTGCAGCCACGGCGACAACGGTTTTGCCGCTCCCCACATCACCCTGAACCAACCGGGCCATGGGCTCAGATCGTTCGAGATCATCATCAATCTCCGCCAACACTCTGTTCTGTGCCGCTGTGAACTGGAAGGGAAGATTGTCGAGGAAGCGACTCAGCAAACCATCAGGATTCGATGGAAGCCGTAGCGAAGGTGCCGTTCGCTGACGCAGTGCCGCCCTGCGCTGCATCAATCCGAGCTGCAGTAGGAGGAATTCGTCGAAAACAAGACGGTGTCGGGCTTTCTGGAGCTGCTCGGACGTTTCCGGTCGGTGAATCGCCGTCAAAGCCTGGTGACGATCCAAGAGATGCCTGGCCTGACGTCTCTGCGGCGGCAGTGGGTCCGGCCAGAAACGAACCGATGGCAGCACCGCCTCCACCAGGTTTCGGAAACGATCCGCCGTCAGTCCCTCGGTCAGGGAGTACACCGGCAACAGCCTGCCGATGCGTCTGGATTGCAATGGAGCCTGGGCGCTTTCCATGACTTCGATCAGAGGGTCCTGAAAGCTCAGGCCGTAGGGACCGTCTTTGACCAGACCGCTTACAGCAACAGTGGCTCCATTGGGATAAAGCCTTGTCTGACCATGGAGATAGGAGGGATTGCTGAAGCGCCGACCTGCCAGGAAACGACTCACCTTGATTCGACCGGTGGGATCCTGAAGCTGAAGTTCGATGATGGAGAGATTGGGATTTCTCGGGCTCGTGAAGCCGTGACATCGACGTACGGTTGCGACGATCGTGGCTGTTTCGCCAGGCACCAGAGCTTCAATCCGACGTAAGGCGGAATAGTCCACATAGTCCCTCGGATAGTGCAGCAGTAGATCCCTGACCACAAGAAGACCAAGGCTGGCCAGCCGTTCCGCCTGCTTGGGGCCAATACCTCGAACCCGTGACAGCGGTGCATCGAGCGGGATGACGCCCTTCAGGGAACTTGAGGCTTTCGTGCTGCTGGTGGCAACCTTCAGTTTTGGAGGTGCCATCGGACGGCTTGGTTCGAGTCGCTGGCGCAGGCCGTGGAGCCACTGCCTCAACGTGGTGACCAGACGCCGGCGCGCAGCATCACTGAGAGATGGATAGGACTTGAAGTCGTTGGAGAACGTTTGAAGGCGATGCTCAGAATCTGATGGGAAGGGAATTCCAGGAGGAGCACCCAACTCCCGCATCATGAAACTGTGAAACGTTTCCTGCCGACCCTGAACATTGCCGAATCCACGCTCTGCTTCAAGCGACAGTGCCTGCTGAAGAGGACGAATCCAGACCAGAAAACGCTCCAGAGCCTGGTGATCCAGACCAGGACTTAAAGATTCGGGTTGTTCTCCGAACGGTTGGGCCACCAATGGGTCTGAACCTCCCTGGTGTTTAAGCGACGCTGCCAGTGTCGCTCTTTCACCACAAGAGTGGAGAGATAGCGCCGTTGCTTCTGAATGCGTTCACGGCAACGACGCAGAGCGTAGTGATCGAATTCCAGTTCGGAACTGCGCAATAGCAGGCAGTGGCTGTCGAAGGACTGCTCATCGGTCATCACGGCAAGCGGAAGCTGAAGTCTCAGAAGATTCGACTGGGCAGACTGAGACGGAACCTGCCCGTTGATTGCGGCCTCAAGCAACTGAATGGGTAGGAGACTTCTGATGATCCCCGAGCGCATCAACTCAACATTGAGTGCATGGGAAAGATTGCGTAGACGTCTGCTAAGAGCTGCATCAAGTCCTGACATCCAGGCCAGCAGATCACTGGGCAAGCTCGGCATCAACTGATCTGAAGTGGAAAGCTCCCTGATGTCAGAGACTTCAAACGGCTGTATGGAATCAACGGTCGCGTCCTGGATCTCCCTGGCTTCCATTGACTCACCAGCAAGGACGAACAGAGAGCGGAGCAGATCGAGCTCCGTGGATTCCTGCCCAGACGGTGGGACAGCCTTCGTAGGTTGCTCTGCAACGCCCTCTACACCCTTGTCTGAGGATTGTGGAGAGGGAAGCAGACCGTCAACTAAATCGGGACGATCGAGGGGAAGTGACAGGCCAAGATGAACTTCGTAACAGGGCTCCTCAGGCACCGGAGGTTCAGCGGCATTGGCCAGTGCCTGAACCTGGAGGAGTCGGCTGCGCTGAGCATCCGCCCGCAGACGATCAGCCGTAACGAGCAACTGCTCGATGGTGATCAGAGACGAGGTGCGCTGAACGAGTGAATCGACCCGGAGATGGAAACTTTTCAGGCCATCCCCTCTGCGGATCTGAGAATCAAGATCAAGATCACAGAGGAGATGCTTGATGGCTGTTTGAACAGCCCGAGGAAGTTGATCGCGAACGATCTGAAGGTAAAGCGCTTGCTCCCTGTAGATGGATGGGGATAAAGAGCGACATCGGTCAGCCAGACGCTCCAGCTGGAGGTCTGGATCATGACGGTGGCGGCTCTCCGTATGACCCTCCAAGATCAGCCCTTGGTCATCGATGCCACCTCAGCGGCAAAATCGTTTTCTTCCACTTCGATGCCCTCACCAAGGGTATAGCGGGTGAAACGTCGGACCTTCACGTTTTCACCAATCTTTCCAGCTGTCTGCTTGACCAGCTCAGCAACGGTGAGAGAGCTGTCTTTGATGAAGGGTTGCTCCATCAGGGCAAGCTCTTTCAGGCGCTTGTTGATCCGACCTTCGACAATTTTCTCCTTCATCTGTTCAGGCTTGCCATCGAGGTCATCACGACCCATTTCAATAGCTTTCTCGCGTTCACGGATCTCAGCAGGAATCTCGTCGGTGGTGACGTATTCCACGCCAGGGCAAGCAGCCACCTGCATGGACACGTCTTTCAGAAGCTCCTGGAACATGTCACCACGAGCAACGAAGTCGGTTTCGCAGTTGACCTCAACCAGGACGCCGACGCGAGCTCCAGTGTGGATGTAGCTGCCGATCGCACCTTCAGCAGCCGTGCGGCCGGACTTTTTCTCAGCACTGGCAATGCCTTTCTGGCGAAGCCATTCGATGGCTTTATCAGCATCGCCATCAGTGGCTGCAAGAGCTTTCTTGCAATCCATCATTCCAGCGCCGGTCTTGTCACGCAGGTCCTTAACGAGCTTGGCGGATACGGCAGCGGCCATCGGAAGAGAAGAAGGTGTGTATTTGGACAAAAAGCCGCCTTTCCAAACATCTGGAAGGGCGGCGTGAACATAGCGGCTCGCGGGACTCAGCCTTCGCTGTCGTCACCACCACGCTGTTCGTTGGAGCCATGACGGCCTTCGTTGATGGCATCAGCCAGACGGCTCAGCACCAGCTGAACGGAACGCACAGCGTCGTCATTGCAAGGGATGGGGACCTCGCAGAGATCAGGATCACAATTGGTATCCAGCATGGAAACCAGAGGAATATCCAGTTTGCGGGCTTCAAGCACCGCATTGGTTTCACGACGCTGATCAACCAGCACCACGACGTCAGGCAGGCGACGCATGTTTTTCAATCCGCCCAGATATTTCTGAAGACGATCAAGCTCACGCCGGAGAACAGCCCCTTCCTTCTTGGGACGCATGGCAATCGCTCCGCTCGACTCCATGCGCTCCAGATCTTTGAGGCGATCGATTCGGGCTTTCATCGTCGTCCAGTTGGTGAGCATGCCGCCCAGCCAGCGCTGATTGACATAAGACCCACCGCAGCGCAAAGCCTCTTGTGCAACCACCTCAGATGCTTGTTTCTTGGTTCCAACGAAGAGGAAACGTTTGCCGCTTCTCGCAGCTGAACGAACCCACTTGTAAGCATTGTTCATGCAGACAGCAGTCTGCACGAGATCAATGATGTGAACCCCGTTGCGCGCGCAGTAGATGTAGCGCGACATCTTGGGATTCCAGCGACGGGTCTGGTGACCGAAGTGTGCACCAGCCTCCATCATCTCAGCGAGAGTGACGACAGCCATAATTGATTGAGGTTTCGGGTTGGCCTCCACCTGTCAGGGATCACGCGGCAGGCAATAGCCCGAACCACGATCAGCACCCGAAACAGACAGGTGTGCGGTTTTAGGGAACTTTTTTAATTTATCAAACGGTCTGTTCAGCGAAGACCGCTGGCCTTGGCTTCGCTGTAAAGAGCCTCAACACCGATTCGATTCAACGGAAGACGCAGAAGCTCGAGAGCCAGTGATGGCTGCCCCCGATGGATGAGCCAGGAGAGAAGGGGCTTCAAAGTGCGCTCATTCACCAGACCGCCCAGGGTGAGAACAGACCAGAGAACCCTGTGCATCCAGGTGAACTGAATGATCATGCGCACGCGGCGACTGGGATGCTTTCGGTAAAAAACGAGACCCATCCGGGCGCGTTCTCTCTCCACGCGAATCAGATCGGGGATCTGTTCAAGCCGGAAAGCAGGGTGCCAGTGGTAACCAACAGCCTCGGGACAACGGACAAGTTCAACACCCATCTGTCGCAGACGCTCACCGAGTTCAAGGTCTTCCCATCCATAAAGGTGGAATCCCGTGTCAAACAGTCCTGACCGCTCAAGAACCGAGCGGTCGATGGCAACGTTGCCAGTGGCGAAGTAGGCCCAGGACAGATCTCTGAGCTTGTGACGCTCTTGTGTTGGATGCTCAAAATTCGCGGTGTTGATGACAGCGCCGTAGGTGAAACAAAGACGTGTACCGCTGTGGCGCCAGTGGGAAGAGAGCGCTTTCGCATGGCAGGCGAGAAACGTCGGAGTGACGACGAGATCACTGTCGATGAAAACGATGACATCACCCCGGGCATGAGAGACACCGCGGTTCCGCCCTTCAGCGGGACCACCATGTCGCTGTTCGATGAGCCGAACACTCGGGAAACGGCTGCTCGACGCTCGCAACCAGTCAGGAGTTCCGTCGGTGGAGCCGTCATCCACGACAACCACTTCATACGACTCGATTTCACCACTGGGACGCTGCTCTTCCAGTGCAAGTAGGCACTTTTCCAGAATCGGGCGTCGGTTGTAAGTGGGAATGACAACGCTGATGAACATCCGCGCTTCTCGGTACTCCGATTGACGTCAGCCTAAGGGCACAAAAAAAGGGGGGAGATCCCCCCTCGTCCAGCTTGAAGGCGCAGGATCAATCCGCGGCGCCACCGTTGTTTGCAGTACCAGTCACACCGTTACCAGCACCTTCGCCACGTCCATCGTTGCGGAGCTTGCGCTTCTTGAATTTGCGCGCGTAAGCGCGGTTGCGCTCTTGCTTTTCCTTCTTGAGATTTCTGCGCTTGGCCATACTTTGGTTGAAATCTTGGCGTTTGTGACTCCAACTTACTCAATGGCCTGAAACAGGCGGCCGTCTTCCATTCGCACAAGCCGATCGGCCACATCAAGAATTCTGGGGTCGTGGGTCACCATGAGCACGGAACAGGATTGTTCCCTCGCCAGGCGTTTCAGAAGTTCCACAACTTCTCGACCAGTTGAACGATCGAGGGCTGCTGTCGGTTCATCCGCCAGCAACAATTTGGGTCTGGCTGCAAGCGCCCTGGCGATGGCGACGCGCTGCTTCTGCCCCCCGGAGAGATCGTGGGGGCGCTTCCCGAGTTCATCGTTCAGACCGACAGCGCGCAGCCACTCCCTGGCTTGATCACGCCGACCCCTGTAACTGAAACCTGGAAGAAGATCGGCGCCCATTTGAACATTTTGTTCCGCCGTCAGGCAACGAAGCAGATTGTGTCCCTGAAAAATCATCCCGATCCGGCGCCGGAGTTTCTGTCTCTGTCCCCGTCCGGCTCCTTGAAGCTGCTGCCCGAACACACGAACATCACCTTGCTGAACCTGGCGCAAAGCACCGATCAAGGTAAGCAGCGTGGTCTTTCCACATCCGGAGGGCCCGGTCAGAAGCACCACCTCACCGGCGGCGATCTCTAAATCGACACCTTGCAACACCTGCCGTCGGGTTGATCCCTTGCCATACCAGTGACTCAAGCCGCTGATGCTCACACTGAGCTTCTGTAAGGGCTCTGACTTCTGGGACGATGTTGAAAGCGTGATGCTCGACATCAGAAGATCTCCGCCGGATCAGCATCCACAAGACGGCGCATCGCTAATCCAGCCGACGCCATGCACATGATCAGGATCATGGAGAACACGGTGAAGGCTCGGCTGAAGTCCATGGCAACGGGAAGCTGAGTTGCATTTCTCACGAGCAGGTATAGACCCTGTCCTGCGGCATAAGCAGGTAAGTATCCGAACAGAGCCAGCAACAATCCTTCGCGCACAACCACACCGAGAAGGGTCTTGAGCCGGTACCCCATCGCCATCAACGTGGCGTATTCAGGCAGATGATCACTCACATCCGAATAGAGCACCTGATAAACGATCACGCACCCCACCACGAACCCCATGGCGGCACCGAGAGTGAAGATGAAGCCGATGGATGTTCCGGTTTTCCAATAGTTCTGCTCGAAATCGATGAACCCCTGTTTGGTCAACACGGTCACATCATCTGGCAGCAGGGTTTGAAGACGCTCAACTGCCAGCTGGGTATCGGCTCCTGCATTGAGACGAATCAGCCCCACTTCAATGCTGCCTGGAGGCGTATTGGGAAGCAGCTCTCGGAACGTTTCACTGCTGGTGAGCAGGTTTCCATCGGCACCGAAGGATGTGCCGAGCTCGATCAAACCAGCAACCCGGACACGTTTGCCCGAAATTTCGCTTTCCACAACACGGCCCTCGCGGAACCAATCGGCAACAGGTCCGAATTCCGGTCGCGATCGCTCATCAAACAGAACTCTGCCTTTTTGAGTCAGTTCCTTGGCTTTGGGCGCCAGGGTCGGATCCGTCAACAGAGGATCACTCGGTTCAAATCCGAGGGCAAGGATGGAGCGTGTCCCTCGGGTTTCCGGATTTCTCCAGAGAAGAAGATTCCAGTTCACAGGGGTGATCCCTTCCACTTCCGAAAGCGCCATGGCTTGCACCAAGCGCCTTTGGGGAAAGCCGGCCATGCTCACCGAGCTCGTTGATCTCGGGCTGATTAGAACGATGTCAGCATCGAATAAACGATGCACAGTGACACTGGCATCAAACAAACCGTCTCGGAATCCCAGCTGCATGAACATCAGGATTCCAGCGAAACTGATGCCAGCGAGGGCAACGGCCAGGCGAACCGGCTGCCGGATCAGCATCAACGATGCCAAAGGAATACCCCGTCGACTCCAGAAACCATCAATCATTGGCCTTGGAAGCGGGCGATCACTTTCAATCCGGCCAACCTTGCAACACGGTTTGCTGAAGCCCGATCAAGAGCCACCTGCACTTCGACAATCCTGGCATCGGCATCACCGGTGGGGTTAGTGGACAGAACCTCCCGTTGTCTCACCTGGGGGCTGATGCGCTCGACACGTCCCCTGAGGCTTCCGTCGAATCCACCGTTCTCACTCACAAGTGTCACAGGGTCACCAACAGCGATCCGATTGATGTCGGATTCATAAACCTCGATCAAAGCCTCCATTGACTGGCTGGCGCCGACCTCAAGAACACCATCAGCGTTGGGACGCTCCCCAACCCTGGCGTTCAACTTGAGAACGGTGCCATCGATCGGTGACTTCAATTCACTGTCAGCCAGGTCGGCCTCAAGGGTGCGTCGTTCGGCGATCAGCTCGACGCGTCTCCGTTGAGCCAAGGTCAACGCGTCCTGCTTCTCTTCGAGAATCACCATGGCGGCAGCGCCGGCTTTGGCAGCCTGTGAGTAACGCAAAACTTCTCGACGCAGCAACGGAATTTCCGTATCAACCGAAAGAATCTGCGCATCGAGAGCCGAGAGATCAGCTTCGATCTGAGGGCGGCTGTCAAAGACCGCCAACACCTGACCACGGGTGACCATGTCCCCCTCTTCAACGAACAGTTGCGAAACTCTCGGAGTGCCCCCGAAGCCACTGACCGGTGCCGCGAGGCGACGGATCTCTCCAAGGGGACGAAGCCGACCCAGGGCAGCGACGGCCTCCCGCGGTCGCGGAGATTCGGTCTTCGGAGCCTCCACGACCACGGGGTCGGACCGCCGCTGGAGCGACAGAACCACCCCAGCAATGGCAAGGATTGAGAGCGTCCCGGCACCGATCCAAAGGGTGCGCTTGGACATCATGGACAGGCTGGTTCTTCGAAAAGGAGTTCTTCGATGTATCGGTCGGCCCACGCCGTCCCGAAGGCCTTCTCCAGAACCCGACGAGTCTTGTCGTTGCGTTTCTGTTGCTGGCAATACGACACCTGCCCGTGATACCTGGCAAGCGTAAGCGGATCGCTGGGCTCCGAAGGCTGTGCGCGCTCCACAGCACGACTCAGGATCGCCAGGTACGTCTCAACAAGATCCAAAAACCAGCCTTGTTCCTGAGGGCTCGCAGGGCGGATGAAACATACAAACGGTGAAAAGATCGTCGCCCAGGTGGGAAGGTCGCGAACCTGTTCGAAAGCAGGTGTCTCAACGTTGCTGAGGGCCTCGTTGATCTCGGTCGGCAAAGCCTCGCCCACAGGCGATAGATCGACGATGGCCGCGGAAATGCCAGCTGGACTGGCGACGATGTCAGCTCCGAATACGGGAAGATCGAAGCGTGGGTCCGGGAAGAACACGCAGTGGAGAATTTGCAGACCGACTCCGAGTCGGGCCGTTTCGAGGTGAAGCTTGCGCAGTCCTCGACAGGAGTGAACCTCATTGTTGATGAACAGGTCCTCCCCATCGAGACGGCCACAGACCTCCTCGAGATCCGTTGGAATCGATAGATCCTGCAGACCAGTTAGGCCCTCGCGATACCGACGGATGCAATCGGCAAGGGAGACCAGCAGCGGTTGAAGCTCCGGGCCGCTCTGGGACTCAGGCATCAATCCGATCCGTCATTGCACAGAATGGGACTTTGCCACGGGACCCTGAAAGCGATCTCATCCGGTCCTGCACTGGAACACCTGACTCTCTCCAACGGCAGCACCCTGGTCTCCGCAGATCTTCCAGGAGCAAGTCTCACCTGCCTCGATTTCTGGTGCCAGGGCGGCAGTTTCTGGGAACGGGACGGTGAGGAAGGCATCGCTCACTTTCTTGAGCACATGGTGTTCAAGGGGAGTGAACGGTTGAAACCCGGTGACTTCGACCGTCAGATCGAAGCCCTCGGCGGCAGCAGCAATGCCGCCACTGGTTTCGACGACGTGCACTTCCACGTTCTCGTTCCTCCCAGGGAATCGAAGGCAGCGTTGGACCTCCTGCTTGATCTGGTCCTGCATCCCTCCCTCGATGAGGATTCATTTGCCATGGAGCGTGAGGTGGTTCTGGAGGAAATCTCCCAGTACCGCGATCAACCCGATGATCTGGTTTTTCAGAAAGTTCTGGAACTCAGCTTTCCCGGACACCCCTATGGCCGTCCAGTGCTGGGACTTGACTCCAGCCTGAAAACCATGAACCCCAAGGGAATGCGCCGTTATCACCAACGCCGCTATCAGGGGCCGAACTGCTGCCTTGCCGTAGCAGGCGCCAATCCCGGAGATCTGGTCACCGAGATCCAAGGCAGCGCACTCGCAGCCCTACCCGGAGGGGCGATTGCGTCAGGTCAGTCATCCACTGAAGCCGACACCAGCTCAGCGGAGCAGCTGCCCTTTCAAAGCAGAAGGGAATGCCACAGCTTTCCCAGACTCGAGTCAGCACGCCTCCTGATGGTCTGGCCAGCCGCGGCTGCAGCCGACCCGATCGGCGTTGCAGGTGCAGACCTGGCCACGACAATTCTTTCCGAGGGTCGCCGCAGCAGGCTGGTGCAACGACTCCGCGAAGATCTGCAGATCGTTGAATCCATCGACATGGACGTGACGACCCTCGAACAGGGGAGCCTGGTGATGCTGGAGGCCTGCTGCCCGGAAGAACAGTTGGATCGAGTTGAACAGGAGATCCGTCAGGAACTGAGGCGCAGCGCCGAGGAGCCTCTTCTTGAGGAGGAACGGAACCGTGCACTTCAACTCGTGGGCAATGGTTACCGCTTCAGCCTGGAAGCTCCAGGATCGGTGGCGGCCTGCGCGGGCTCCCAGGCCGTCTGGGGGAGACAGCGTCAGCTTCTTGAACCACTCCACGATCTCGAACAGTGGAGTGCCACTTCACTGCAGGAGTTTGTGATGCAGAAGCTTCAGCCAGAGCAGGCATGCACCTTGATCGCCCGCCCTGCAGAAACACCATGAATGGCAGACCTGAGGTGGTGATCGACCCGGTCACCACCACCGGAGTCCTCTCCGCAAAACTCTGGATCCGTCGGGGAAGCGGCGCAGACCCTGTCGGACAACGGGGTGGGCATCAGCTTCTTGGCTCCGTACTCAGTCGTGGCTGCGGACCGCTGGACCATGTCCAGCTGGCGGATTTGGTGGAAGGCTGCGGGGCAGGACTGCGCTGCGACACCAACGAAGACGGAATCCTGGTCAGTCTCAAATGCACGCAGAACGATGCCGACCGTTTGTTGCCGATCCTTGGCTGGATGCTGCAACAGCCTCATTTGAATCCGGCTCAAATTGCGTTGGAAAAGGACCTCAGCCTGCAGGCTCTCCAACGACAACAGGAGGATCCATTTCAACGGGCCTTCGATGGCTGGCGACGGCTGGTCTATGGACATGGTCCCTATGGACACGACCCTCTCGGTATTGCCGAGGATTTAGAGAGCCTTCATCCCCAACACCTCGTTGCACTTGCCTCAGGAGTCAATGATGAAGGATCTGTTCTGGCCCTGTCCGGAACGATTCCCCAGGAAATTGAGACGATCCTGCAGAACTTCGAAACGCAACCCAACAGCACAGCGAAGGAGCCGGCAACACCCGATCGTTCAGGCGAATCACAGCGACAAGACCAGTCGTTGACGCTCAACACCGTCGAGACCGAACAAGTGGTGTTGATGCTCGGTCAACCCACCCTGCCCCACGGCCATCCGGATGATCTGGCGTTGAGAGTCTTTCAAGCCCATCTGGGCTCGGGGATGTCGAGCCTTCTGTTCCGACGCCTGCGAGAAGACCATGGGGTTGCCTACGACGTGGGGGTACACCACCCGGCGAGACAGCATTCGGCTCCCTTTGTGATGCACGCCTCAACAGGAGTGGAACGTGCACGTCTGAGCCTTGAACTGCTGATGACGAGCTGGGAAGAGCTGCTGACCCTCGTGATTGAGCAAGGGGATCTTGATCTGGCAAAAGCCAAAGTCCGGGGACAGCTCGCTCACGCCTCCCAAACCACAGGCCAGCGGGCGGAACGCCGCGCCCAGATCCGTGCGCTGGGGCTCCCGGACGATCACGATCGCCGCAGCCTCGATGAACTCGACCAACTCAATGGTTCTGCACTCAGAACAGCAGCCTGCAGGCATCTGCAATCTCCATCGCTCAGCCTGTGTGGACCGGAATCAACCATCAACGGTCTCGAATCCATCTGGAGGAGGGGACCCTTCGCCTCAGCTTGAAACCTGATCCTCGACAACAGTCAGCGCTTCAACTTTCAGGAGGAACGTTCCCCGTGTGAAACGCACGGCAACGGTGTCTCCTGGCTGCAACGCGACGACGATTCCCACCTCATCGAGGTCCACGAGATCGGGGGGGCGAAGCATCGGCATCGGATCGGCTGTCTTCAGAAAGGGCTGGGCGCCAATGAGTCGCACCTGGTCACCGATGGAAACATTCATGAGTACTGGGCAATACGTTCCTCTTACAGCAGGATGGTGCCAGCTGACGACTGCCCGTGAGGGCTTTAGCCACGTGGAGCGGCGCTGTCGCCGGACTGTTCCTGATTCTCGTCGGGAGCCTGATACAGGCTGCCCTGGTGATTCCTCTGAGGGAACTCCCACCAGGGGTCCTGGCTCTGCCTAGCACCTGGCAGGTTCCAGCATTGCTTCTCTGCTCACTTGTGGCAGGTCCCAGAGCCGGTGTGATCGCTTCGGTTGCTTACCTGACCATCGGTCTTGTGGATTTGCCTGTGTTTCACGGCGGCGGGGGATTCGCTTATGTGCTCACCCCTGGATTCGGGTACCTGGCCGGTTTCGTTCCCGCAGCGTGGCTGACGGGGCGTTTATCCCAACAGAGCGGAATGAATGACATCCCCAGGCTCACACTGGCAGCCATGGCAGGTCTGTTGCTCATCCAGCTGTGCGGTCTGCTCAATCTCCTGATCGGAGCGCAGCTCGGCCGATGGCAGGCTCCCCTATCCGAGCTCATCTTCAGTTACAGCCTTGGTCCCCTGGCCGCTCAGCTTGCTCTCTGCTGCGCCGCAGGCCTTCTGGCTCGTGGAATCCGCAGTCTCCTCTGGGTGGAATGAACTCTGCAGAACGCTCAATGAGATGGAGTCGACGTTCCCTTCGGCGCGGACATTTGCTTCTCATCAGCGCGTTGATGGTGATCCTTGATCAATGGAGCAAAAACTGGGCCCAAAGTGCCCTTCCCCCTGGCCGGCCGGTGGCCTTCATTCCAGGATTCCTGCAGCTGCGACTTGTTCAGAACACTGGAGCCGCTTTCAGTCTGTTCACAGACTCAGCGCTCTGGCTCGGTGTTCTCAGCTTGCTGGTCACGCTTGCGGTCACAACTTGGATCTGGTTTCAGCCCAAACGGGGGCTCTGGATGGGGCTGGCTCTGGCTTTTCTGCTCGGAGGAACCGTTGGGAATGGCCTTGATCGTTGGCGATTGGGCTCTGTGACCGATTTCCTGGAACTGATTCCGATTCAATTCCCAATCTTCAACTGGGCGGATGTCGTGATCAATCTCGCCGTCATCTGCTTCGCCATCGACGCTTTCCTTGAACGCCATGGCGACACCGAATCCTGACGGTCAGGGCATCGCGGCCCATCTGACCATCCATCAAGACGATTGCCCCGATCAAAGCCTCTGGCTGCACGGAGAGGGATACCGAATCGGTCGCGATCCAGAACTGGAAATCTGCATCGAGCATCCGGCCGTCAGCAGACTGCACGCTCTTCTGCAGAAGCGCAAACGGCAGTGGTGTCTTCTAGATCAAGGTTCAACCAATGGACTCTGGTGGAAGGGACGAAGGGTCAGAGAGATTGAGTTGAAAGACGGTGATCGAATCAGCCTGGCGCCCTCCGCTGAAGCAGGAGCTCCGAGCCTCGTCTTCGAGAACAAAGCCAATCGTGGCGCGCAACGCCTGCAACGCTGGCTCGGGATCGTCTTGCTACTGGTCCTCGGTGGCTCAGGCATCCTGCTGCTTCTCGCTGGCCTTGATGTTCCAGTCCGAGGTCGCTTGGCCAATGTGCGCGGACCAGTGGCCATCTACGACGGCAACGACAAACCTCTTGATTCCATTGATTCCAGTCGTCACCGCGAACTCTCCTCTCTATCGGATTTTTCACCAGTCCTGATCAACGCTCTGCTGAGCAGTGAAGACAGCCGCTTCTGGTGGCATCCCGGCGTTGATCCCATCGGAACAGCACGGGCTTTCGCCACAAACCTGAGTGGAGGCAAGGTTCTCGAAGGAGGAAGCAGCCTCACCCAGCAACTGGCCAGAAGTCTTTATCCGGACCTTGTCGGTGAAGGAGACACCTTGGGCAGGAAATGGAAAGAATTGCTGGTCGCCCTGCAGCTGGAAAGCCGCTTCAGCAAGGGTGAACTTCTCCTGAACTATCTCAACAGGGTGTACATCGGGGTGGGATGGGGCTTCGACGATGCCTCGCGAACCTTTTTCAACAAATCAGCCGGATCACTCACGGTGGAGGAGGCGGCACTGCTGGTGGGTCTGTTGCCATCACCCAACGGTCATGACCCCTGTCAGTTTCCGCAGCGGGCGCTCGAAGCCCGGAACAGAGTTCTCAACAAGATGGCAGATGCCGGACGCCTCTCCCTGGATGCGGCGCGCACGGCCCGACGTCAACCCATAGAACTGGCCAAGACTGCTTGCAGCCAACAATCCACACGTCGATCTGCTCCCTTTTACACCGATCAGGTCAGAAGAGATTTGCAGGCCCTGGTGGGCCCAGAGGTGGCAGCGGAAGGCAATTTTCTGATCGAAACCCACCTCGATCCGGTGCTTCAAGACGTCATTGAACGGAGACTGCGCGAGCTGATCGGCAATGCAGGCGGGCTGGGCATCAGTGAAGGAGCTGCGGTCGTGATCGACAGTCGCAGTGGTGGGGTGCTGGCGATCGCCGGAGGTCGCGACTACCGCTTCAGTCAGTTCAACCGTGCCTCCATGGCCCTGCGACAGCCAGGAAGCACGTTCAAGCTCATGACCTACCTCACAGCTCTGGACCGGGGGGTCAAGCCCACTGAGAGCATCGACTGCAGCCCGATGGAATGGGGCGGGCAGCGCTTTGACAGTCCCTGCAGGGGTCGTCTGACGCTGACCAGCGCATTCGCCTCGAGCAGTAACACCGCAGCCCTACGTCTGGCCAAACGCGTGGGGCTCGAGCAGGTGATCCGCCAGGCACGTTCCCTGGGCATCACCACCCCTCTGGATCCTGTTCCCGGCTTGGTTCTCGGACAGAGCGAAGTGCGTTTGATCGAGCTCACGGGTGCTTATGCCGCAGTGGTCAACCAGGGCCAGTGGAAACCTCCCACCACGATCCGCCGTCTGATGGATGCGGAAACATGCCGTGAAGACAGTCTGCTGGGATGCGGAAGCCTCGCTCAAACGCAGGGGAACAACGTGAATGCCGGACGCCAGGCCATCCGTCCGGAAGTTGCCAAACAGATGCAGGCCATGCTCAGAGCGGTGGTCAGAAGCGGCACAGGAACGGGTGCGTCTCTTGGAGGACAGGAAGGCGGAAAAACCGGCACCACCAACGATGGTCGCGATCTTCTTTTCATTGGCTACGAACCAACGCGTCATTGGGTGCTGGGCATCTGGCTAGGCAATGACGACAACAGCCCCTCGGCCAGCACGAGTGCTCTTGCAGCATCTCTGTGGGGAGACATCGTCCGATCGGCTGGTCGTGGCGGTCTCAAGACGCGATAACGAACGGATGAAACAGCAGACCCGCTGGCTCTTGGCAGGAACTGCGGCTCTGGTCGCGCTGATGGTGATTGGCCTGGTGCTTCAGG
>WTFZ01000009.1:0-2863 GCA_011523835.1 Synechococcus sp. CO36386bin_29
GAGGGGTGATGGGGGCCGAAGTTGACCACCATCGGCTCCGTGCGCGTTTCCAGCTGCGTCATGGGGCCGGTACAGAACATTCGTGTCGGGATCTTAGGAAGGACCCATGCCCGATCAGCTTCCCAACACCGATTCAGCGTTCCAGCATGTGCCGGTTCTGGCCGATGCCCTGTTGAGCGCACTCGATCAGGAGCCCAGTGATCACTGGCAATCCGGCCTGGTTGTGGATGCCACCCTGGGAGGTGGGGGCCACAGCAGTCTGTTGTTGGAGCGGTATCCCGAGCTGCGTCTCATCGGGCTTGACCAGGACGCCACAGCGAGAGCGGCCTCAGCGGTACGGCTCAGCCCCTGGGACGAAAGGGTCACCATCGTGGCGACCAACTTTGCTGACTACAGCCCTCCGGAGTCGGCCTCCTTGGTTCTTGCGGATCTTGGTGTCAGCAGTCCTCAGCTCGATGTGGCGGAACGAGGTTTCAGCTTTCGTCTTGATGGCCCCCTCGACATGCGCATGAATCCCGAGGGTGGAAGCGAAACGGCAGCGGAACTGATCGATCGTCTCGACGAATCCGACCTGGCTGACGTCATTTACGCCTATGGCGAAGAACGACTTTCCCGTCGGATCGCTCGACGGATCAAGGCCGATCTGTCGAATCAAGGGGCCTATGCAGGCACCGCTGCCCTCGCCTACGCCATTGCCGGCTGCTACGCCCCCAAGGCCCGGCGTGGTCGCATTCATCCCGCGACACGAACGTTTCAGGCGTTACGCATTGCGGTGAACAATGAGCTGGTCGTGCTTGATCGCTTGCTTGAGCAGGCCCCTGACTGGCTTCAGCCTGGGGGGATGCTGGCGATCATCAGTTTTCATTCCCTTGAGGACCGACGGGTGAAGACGGCCTTTCTGCAGGATGAGCGGCTGGAACGGATCACCCGTCGACCGCTGACAGCCGCTGAGGAGGAGCAGGATCGGAATCCGCGCAGTCGCAGCGCGAAACTGCGGATTGCTAGGCGTCGATCCGCTTCAGGTGCTGGATCAGAGCGAGGATGAATTGCTTCCTCCGAGCAGGCCCGTGTGATCGTTGGCTCCGAAGAGTTGGCGGTAGGCCGCCGTTGTGATGCAGGCCACAACTGGAGCGGCAACAAGCAGGCCCACGCCGCAAAGCAGCGTGCCGATCACGATGATCAGGGTGTCGACGATCAACAGCAGCACCACCCACCACCAGGACGGGTCGACGACATCACGGCCTCGTTGAACCGTTTCAAAGGGGCCTCGCTGCTCGAGCAGGGCGATGTAAGGAAGGAATTTCTGATTGACAGACAGGTAGACGAAGAGGCTCAGGCCCACAGCGGCTGGTATCCAGAGCAGAACCTGGTTGAGCTGCGAGAGACCGACGCCCACCAGTGCGCAGATCGTGACGATGACCAAGAAGACAACGCCAAGAGCAATCCAGCGCATGAAAAGGCGCCGTGCCGCCGCACCATCCCAACGGCTGAAATCGCTGAAGGACGGTTTGTTCCCATCAAGGGCGATCCACGAGCCCCTCACCATCCCAGTGACGCCCCAGAGGCTCACGATCCAAGAGCCGATCAAGGCCACGAGGGTGAGGACGATTCCGCCGATACCAATCAAGTTGTTGTCGCTTCCCATGGCGGCGGCATTGCCGATCAGCTGAAAAACGATCGAGAGAAGCCCGACGAGAAGGGTGAAGAGAACGAACGGCCACGGGGCCTTGGTGAAGGCTGTCCAGCCGTCTTCAACAGCTCGAAGAACGTGAAGCCGTCCGTTTTCGGGTGCTGCTGTCATGAAACAGGCTTCTCAATTGCCCGGAAAGTAACCGTTTTGACGGATTTTTCCAGGTTTTGAATCAGAGCGACGATTTTGCGTATCCCTCAGCGTCCTTGAAGCTTGCTGATGCATGACGAGATCACCGCGACAGCGCTGTCGATCTCGTCAGCGGTTGTGGTGCGTCCCAGGCTCAGGCGCAAGGAAGCTTCGGCTTCTGACCGGCTGCGGCCGAGCGCTTTCAGAACATGGGACGGCTCTCCACGGCTGCAAGCGGAGCCGCTGCTGCAGGCCAGAGAGCGCTTCAGACCCCGATGCAACTGCACTCCTGAGATGCCGGGAACCGTGATGTTGAGGTTGTGAGCCAGTCGCGGCTGATGGGCTCCATTGATCTGCAGCTCGGGATGGCGTGATGTCAGGCCATCCCAGAGTCTGTCTCGGAGGACGGACAATTGATGCTGCCGGAGCTCAAGGTCGGTATGGGCGAGGTCTGCCGCCGTCGCGAAGCCCACGATTAAAGGCACCGGCAAGGTCCCTGGCCTCAGTTCCTGTTCCTGGCCGCCTCCCCAGACCAGGGGTTGGATGGCGAGGTCGCGGCGTTTCACCAGTGCGCCGATGCCTTTGGGGCCGTTCAGCTTGTGGGCGCTGAGGCTGATGAGATCACAACCAAGCTCGTCTCGATTCAGGCGGAGATGGCCGAAAGCCTGGGCTGCATCGGTGTGCAAGGTGATGTTCCTGCTGTTGCAGCGCTGCGCAAGCTCGCGCAGGGGCTGAATCACGCCGATCTCGTTGTTGGCCACCATCACGCTCACCAGCTGCGTGTCGTCGCGAAGCACGCTGCTCAAGGTGTCCGCATCGATCAGGCCGTTGTTCTGGGGGCGCAGCACCGTCAGCGCAAAGCCTTCTTTCTGGAGCTGGTGCATCGGATCCAGCACCGCATGGTGTTCCGTGGCCACGGTGACCAAGTGGCCACAGCGTCCTTCAGCCTGGGCGCGGGCTCGGGCGTGGCCAAGAAGAGCCAGGTTGTTGGCTTCTGTCGCTCCGCTGGTGAAGATCAGTTCGTTGGCTTCAACCCCCAGATGG
>WTFZ01000009.1:2963-5802 GCA_011523835.1 Synechococcus sp. CO36386bin_29
GAGTCGGTGGATTGCAGCGCTGAGGAGCCGGTGCGGGTCACCCGGGATCAGGACGCGATCTACATCCGCAGGCTGAATCCCGGCGGCCCTGTTCGCGCCACAGCCCGTGAGGATCATCTGGTGTGGTGGGCGGCCTGTCATCCCGACCTGGCAGGGCAGGATCCAGGCTCTTTGACGGACAAGGCCAGAGAACTTGGCTACTCCACCCTCCTGATCGAATCCCAGGAAGTGCTGCGATTACCTGGGGGGTAATCCACGTAGATTCCGCCCAGACGCGATCAGGTCATGACCGATTCAGTGTCCGAGCAGCCACCGATTCGTTTGTTGCTCGTGGACGACGAGCCCGGTCTGCGCTCTGCCGTTCAGGCTTACCTCGAAGACGAAGGGTTTGAAGTGACCACGGCCGTGGATGGCGAGGAGGGCTTCAGCAAGGCACAACAGATGCTGCCCGATCTAGTGATCTCCGATGTGATGATGCCGCGTCTTGATGGCTATGGGCTGCTCAATCGCCTGAGGGGCGATGAACGGCTGGGGGGGACACCGGTGATTTTCCTGACGGCCAAGGGAATGACAGCTGACCGCACGCAGGGATATCTCGCCGGGGTCGACGACTACATCCCTAAACCCTTTGACCCCGATGAACTGGTTGCCCGGGTTCGCAACGTGGCCCAGCGCCAGCAGCGGCTGCTTCAGGAAGCGGCCCGCTTTGCGGACGCTGACATGGGGCAGATTGCGAAGCAGATCACTGAAATTCGCTCGCTTCTGGCTCAGGCCGAAGCCCTACCCGCTCAGGACACTGTCCAACACAGCTTCACACCCCGGGAAAGCAGTGTTCTTCAGTTGGTTGCGGAAGGGCTCATGAACAAGGAAATCGCCAGGCAGTTGGAGACGTCGATCCGCAACGTTGAGAAATACGTGAGTCGTCTGTTCATCAAGACCGGGACATCAAGTCGCACAGAGCTGGTGCGCTACGCCCTGCAGCATCGACTGGTGGAGTGACGGGCTGGCGACCAGCCGCACTGAATCACGGATGGACCTACACGGATCGAATGGAAAGGTCCGAGTCAGGTCGTCCGTTGAGCGTGGTGATGGCCAGTCGTTATGGCCATTCTCCCCAGGACGTCTGGGACACTCGGATCCACTCCGGTGAAATCTCCCTGAACGGCCAGACGCTTCTGCACGATGTGCCCGTTGGCTTTGGAGATGTCGTGGAGTGGCGACGACCTCCATGGCTGGAGCCTGCGGTTCCTGATCAGTGGCCTGTCGTTCACGACGACGGTGATGTCCTGGTGATCAACAAGCCATCAGGATTGCCGGTGATGCCTGGCGGCGGATTTCTCCAGCACACCCTTTCGGCCCTGTTGACTGAGAGCAGTCGATCGATCGGAGACAGCCTGGTTCCCAAGCCGGTGCATCGTCTGGGCCGATTCACGTCGGGGCTTCAGGTGTGCGCGCGCCGCCCGCAGACAAGAGCCATGCTGTCCCGCGAGTTGCGGCCTGAGGGAGGTTGCCGGAAAACCTATCTGGCCTGGACCCAGCCGTTGAGAGGGTTGTGTGCTGGCGAGACGATGGTGGTGACCTCGGATGTTGTGGAGCGTCCGCATCCCCTTCTGGGATGGGTCTGGGGGCCAGAACCTCTCGATGGCGAGCCTTGTCGCAGGCGTCTGCATGCCCGGAGCGACCTTCGTGTTCTGAAGCGGTGCGATCAAGGCGATCTTGTGGAGGTGTCCATCAGCACCGGACGCCCGCATCAGATTCGCATTCATCTGGCGCAGTTGGGATCACCCTTGCTGGGGGATCCTTTGTACCTGACTGAGCAACGGGTCAACGCTGCCGCTGTCCCTGGGGATGGTGGGTACCGGTTGCATGCCCACACATTGGCGTTTGTGAACGGTCTGCATCTCCGCTGCGCAGCGGGGATTTGGTTTGCTCCGATTTAACCGCTGCTTGCCAAAATCTATTGGTTGTCAGGCTCTTGGTCGTGCGTCGCTCACGGTCTGTTTTTGCTCTGAGTTCACTGGTTCTGGCTGCTGGGTGTTCAAGCCAAGGTTCGGATTCGACCAAGACAAAGACCATAGATGTTGCGTTCTGTGAATCATTGAGCGGTACATTTGTTGATCTCAATGAAGACGGGCAATTTGATATCGGGGATTCGGCTATTTATAAAATCAAAGTTGCCTCGTCGCTTGATGGGCAGGCGAACTGCAAGAGTACGAATGGCACGTTTTACGGGTTGGAGGAAATCGTTGATCAGCGTCTGATCGATGGAGAAAAGGTTTTTCTGACCAATGCTCAAGGCACGTTCATGCTTCCGGAGGGAAATCTTCAAACCCGTGCAACCGGTCATCTCATGGTGGGAATTGCCATGGAGCAAGGAGATGCTCAATCAGCTGGAAAACGATTCACTTTGGGAGATCTTTTCCCAGCTGAGCATGACGCAACGGTTTTTGGCCAGGGAGGAACCGTGAACGGGTATGTGGGTGTTGCCAAATTCATGCCTGGAATTCCTCCCAGGGCTCAGCTGAGTCTGTTCAATCGTTTCGCTCCGTGATCGTCAGCTCTTGCGGAATTCAATCAGGCGGGAAAAATAAAACGGTGCCTTGTTCAGGCTGCGTCGTACGGGCTTAAAGCCGCACTCCATGGCGGCCTTGACGATGCCTTCCTCCTTCAGGGTGTAAGCACGGGTTGTCTTGCTCGGGCCGGGGAACAACTGGCCAATACCCTTCAGCAGTGCCAGCAGCGGGGTGTAAGGAGCAAAGCTCACAATCAGCCGCTGCTCGCTGAGGCTGCAGAGATGTTTCACCATCTCTTCAGCGGCTGCCTGGGGGTAATGGATGAA
>WTFZ01000050.1 GCA_011523835.1 Synechococcus sp. CO36386bin_29
ATGCCTTGCCCCGGGATCTGCAGTGGTGTCCGCAGGCCCGGGTGGGGTTCTGCGGCGACTGGATCGCTGGTTCTGGCTTCGGGATGGCGGAAGGCGCCCTGCAAAGTGCGTTGGATCTGGCCGAAACGCTGCAGTGATGCCTGCAGTGGCAAGCCACACTCAGATTTGTTTCATCAGCTAAAAAAAATCTCGAAATTGAGTACTGAAGCTGGCTGGGTTGCTGATTGCGCGTCAGAACTGAAGAAAGGCTTCTCGCCATGCGATCGCACTTTCAGCCAGTTCGGCTTCATGCCAGCGTCCACGACGACGACCCTTGCCAGTGTGCTGCATGTGTGGCCCTGCGAGGTCGTTTGCAGGACATGGTTCAGGCCTTGCCAGGGCGATCACAATCCGGTCGCCCTGCGCTTGGCGACCGCTAGGGACTGGTCTTAGGGGAGGGCTGTCTCAGGGATGGTTGAACTCCTTGTTCTCCAAGGCCTGGGCCAGGGTCTGCAGACGCTGCGCGTTCACCCCGAGGTCGGAATCCCCCAGACGTGAAATGGATCGGGCCTCAAGTTGATTTGGAGCGGCGGCGTAAAGCTCCAGGTCGTCGATAAATCCGAAGATTCGGCTGCTGAACGTGGCATGGAGGTAGTCCTCCTCCCGGCTGATCACTTCGGCGTTGGGCGTTGATTCGATCAGTGTGGTGAGGCTCTCCAGTGCTGCACCGGAATCAGTTACAGCCCAGTCAACCCGCGCGCAGTGTGCTGGGCCTGGGCAGGGGCTGAGGTGACCGCCCTGCATTCCCAGATCCTCTGGGACCGGGCCGATCAGATGAAACAGGGCGAGAACCAGAGGTAGGGCGAAGAGAGCGAACGATGTCATGACGTAAGTGGGAGCGGGTGGCAGGTCAGGTCCAGCGCACTGGATCCTTGGAGTTCAGATGCTGCACATGATCAGCGTCACCATCGAGAAGATCGCGGCTAATCGTGAGGCCGATGCGTTCCAGTCCACCGATGGCCATTCGGCCCGCTGCAGACAGAGTTGAAGCTGGCTGCTGATACGGGGCAGCTTGAGGGTATCGAGACGTTGCCCTCGCAGCTCTTTGAGCTCCCGACGCCAGTCATTGTGCAGCTGCAGACGTCGGCGTTCCTTGCTGCGATCCCAAGAAGTCTCACCACATTGGCGTTGGCTGTCTGGCCGCGGGGAACCACGTCACTGCTGATGAGCACCGCGATTGTGAGCAGCAGCACCAATCAATCGTGGTTTTGATGTCGCGGAGTCTCCTTCGAGACGGCGATCATGGCTGCTTTTGTGGCAAACCCATGCATGCCAGCTGGACTGAGCAGTGGTGGCCGGTGGCTTATTTGCGGGATCTCGATCCAGGAAAGCCTCAGCGCTTCACCCTGCTGGAAAGGGATCTCGTGCTCTGGTGGGACGCTGCCCACAGACGCTGGCGTGCATTCAACGACGTCTGTCCCCACAGGTTGGTGCCCCTGAGCGAGGGGCGCATCAACGCCGCTGGCGATCTGGAGTGTCCTTATCACGGCTGGAGTTTCAACGGTGAAGGGCAGTGCACACGCATCCCCCAGATGAGCGCGTCGGGCTCATCCCGTGGTCGCCGATCACAGTGCGCCAGCCTGCCGACATGCGCTGCCCAGGGGTTGCTGTTCGTCTGGAGTGGGGATCCGGAGAATGCTGCGGACCAGGATCCGCCTCTGGTGCCTCTGCTTCAGGAGCAGGGGAATGGCTGGGCCGACGGGTGGATCGTGCAGGACACCTTCCGCGATCTGCCCATGGACGCAACCACGCTTCTCGAAAATGTGCTGGATGTGAGTCACGTGCCCTTCACCCACCACAAAACAGTTGGCAACCGCGAGAATGCAGCCCCTGTGCTGGCCGTGATCGCGTCGGAGGATGACACGGGGTTTGAAGCCGTCTGGGAAGAGGGTCCCCGTCGGGGGCGGCTTGGCTCCCAGTTCACACATTTCAAGGCCCCCCAG
Source organism: Synechococcus sp. CO36386bin_29 (assembly GCA_011523835.1). Taxonomy (GTDB): domain Bacteria; phylum Cyanobacteriota; class Cyanobacteriia; order PCC-6307; family Cyanobiaceae; genus Synechococcus_C. Next base: position 1,983 of record WTFZ01000050.1, read on the forward strand.
CTGATGTGGCATGACTTGAATGCCAAAGGGTTTGCACGGATTCTCACTGTTGTGTACGCCGTGCCGATCCGCCGCGGGGAGTGTCGTCTGTTCGCCCGCTTCCCGTTCCAGTTCAAGTCCGCCCTGCCCAAGGTGGTGGTTGGTCTGCGTCCCCGCTGGCTGCAACACATCGGCAACCACAAAGTGCTGGAGGACGATCAGGTGTTTCTGCACTGGCAGGAGCGGGTGCTGGATCAATCCGGAGGCAGTGCTGCCGCCGAGCGTGCTTTTTATTTGCCGACCGAGGCGGATGTGTACGTTGCCGCGTTGCATCGCTGGATCAACAATCACGGAGGGGAGCCCTTCGCCGGACAGCCGCTTCCCCCCCGTCAGGGGATGGACGCTCTCATGGATCGGTACCACAGCCACACCGTGCATTGCCGCAGTTGTTCCAGAGCCTTGCGTTGGATTCGCATCAGCCAGCCATGGTGTTGGGTCGCCCTCTGGATGGCAGCTGTCCTGATCGGCCTCGGCCAGATGGGTTGGTTGAGTGCCTGGGGAGGCGTCCTGGCCATCCTGACCGCTGTTCTGCTCCAGCGTCTTCGGCGTTGGGAGCGGGGATTGACGGTCGGTGACGGGCTGGCGCCGCGCAATTATGGAACTTGATTGATGACATCATCGGTTCGGCGATGATCCATGTGACCTCTCCCTGCCCTGACAGCGTGATCGTGGCGCTGGGGGCCCGTGAATGGCCAATTTGGGCCTGTGAAGCCAGTGAATTTTCCTGGCACTACGACCAGAGGGAGACCTGTCTGCTGTTGGACGGTGAAGTGACGGTGACGCCTGAATCGGGTGAGCCCGTGCACTTCAAACGTGGCGATCTGGTGGAATTCCCAGCTGGATTGACCTGCACGTGGACCGTGCATCAACCGGTTCGCAAGCACTATCAGTTCGGCTGACGGCTGCGCTCCTTGCTGATGCACTTCGGTGTTCAGATGTCCACATCGGCTCCCCACTGAGGCCTGCAGGGTTGCCAGCCCACCCGTAGAAGTTCCTTCCAGAGCTGCTCCGCCGTCTCTCGCCGCAGATGCACCCGGGTGGTCAGCAGAGGAGGCTGGTCTGGAAGAGGTCTCCCTGAATCCACGAACACCCTGGGGTCGCGGTTCCAGCTTTTTTCATCGGGGTGGAAGCGTTTCGTGTCCTGGGTGCTTGGGTCCTGGATCCAGCCGTGACGTGGCATCGCTTGCGGGGGGTGATCAGGGAAGCGCGCATCCACTCCTCCGCCTTGAACGGTGCGTAGGGAGAACTCGGAGCCATGGACGCGCTGCTGGTACACCTGTTCTAAGTGTGTAGTACAAGTGTGTCAATGCGCTGTGGCGAGAAGCCCTCGCGATGGCTAAAGCCAAGGGGGCGCCGTTGCTGGGTTCCGTTGTGATCACTGTCTGGCAAGCACCGTCCGCAGGGGCTCCTCTTGAGTGCGGCCAGCGGCCAGCCCCTGAGCCTGCTGCTGATGAACTGGTGCTGGAGGTGATGCACTGCGGTCTCTGTCACAGTGACCTTTCGATGATCGGCAATCACTGGGGTGTGAGCCGCTATCCACTGGTGCCTGGTCATGAGGTGATCGGCAGGGTCACAGCGGTCGGCGAGAGGGTGGATCCAGCGCTGATCGGTGAGGTTCGCGGTCTGGGGTGGATCAGCGGCAGTTGCAACCACTGCAGCCTCTGCCTCGGGGGTGATCAGAATCTCTGCAGCTCCCTGGAGGCCACGATCGTGGGGCGCCAGGGGGGCTTCGCCAGTCATGTGGTGGCCCGGCAGGACTGGACGATCCCGCTGCCGCCGGGATTGGACCCGGCCGATGCCGGCCCCCTGTTCTGTGGTGGCATCACTGTGTTTGCGCCGCTTGTGGATGAAGCGGTGTCGCCCACGGCCCATGTGGCCGTCGTGGGCATCGGCGGACTGGGCCATATCGCTTTGCAATTCGCCAGAGCCTGGGGGTGTGAGGTCACTGCGATCACCACGAACCTCGCCAAAGCCGAACAGGCCCGACGCTTCGGAGCGCATCATGTGGAGGAACTCGAGACGCTTCCCGATCTTCAGAATCGCTTTGATCTTCTGATCAACACCGTGAATCACTCCCTCGACTGGGGGGCTGTGATGGCTTCGCTGAAACCCCGGGGACGTCTGCATCAGCTCGGGGCCGTGCTGGAGCCGATTCAGGTCGGCGCCTTCGATCTCATCCCGGCACGGCGGTCGATCACCGGCAGTCCCACATCTTCACCTGCAAGTCTTCTGAAGATGGTGGAGTTCTGTGTTCGCCACAACATCCGCCCTCTGGTCGAACATCTGCCGATGGATCAGGTGAATGTGGCGATCCAGAGGCTTGCCGAAGGCGATGTGCGTTACCGCTTCGTGCTCGATGCCTGATGTCGTGCTCAATGCCTGATCATGTGGGCGTCTTGATGACAGGCATGAACGCTCCCGATCCTTTGCTTGAACGCATCGCTGATGCTCCGGGCATGGGCCAAGGCTCCCGGCGGCTGGTGGTGTTGCTCACCCAGCTCGGCGATTTCGATTCCATGGAGTACGCCCAGGCCCTCGTGCCGGCCCTGCCCCGACTGGAGCAGGCAGGAATCCAGCTCCTGGCGATCGCCATCGGAGACCGCGAGGGGGCCGATCGCTTCTGCGGATTCACCGGTTTTCCGAGCGAGCGGCTGCAGGTGGAGCCAGATGCTCGCCTGCATCTGGCGCTCGGCCTCTCTGCAGGACTGCAGGCCCCTGGGGGGCCCTGGCCTTCTCTGCTGCTGATGTGTGCGGGAATCGGTTCACCCGGCACCTTGGCGGAAGTGCTGCGGGGTTACACCGGCGACCGCACCGCGCCCCAACGTTTCCGCGACGATGAAGTGATCAGCACGGGTGTGCTGCCGGCGATCCCCGCTGGACTGTTCCGACGGGCCGGTGGCGGCGGGTTTCAACGACCGTTCGAATTGGCAACGGTGCGCCTGCGCAACATGAATGAGGTTCTTCGCCACTGGGGCACCTACGTGCCGGATGATCGCTTCATCACCCAGCGCGGAGGCACGTTTCTCCTGGACGAGAACGACTCGCTCCTCTACGTGTACCGAGACCGCGGCATTCTCGGTTTTTCCGAAACGATGAATCGTCCGCTGGCCTTTCTCGATCCCTGGATGGCCGATGCCGGTTGATCCAGGCACACCCTTGGAGCTCCCCCCCTGGCGGCCGTTGCTTCGAGGTGCCCGCCAGCGAGAGGGACGGGCTCCGGGCGCAGGTTGGCTTCAGTTGGCCAGCGTGGCGGCTGATGGCACGCCACGGGTGCGCACCTTGGTGTTTCGTGGCTGGAGTGCCGATGGCGCCCTCGAGTTGCTCAGCGATGCCCGCAGTGAGAAACCGGTGGAGCTCAGTGGGCAGGGACAGGTGGAGCTGTGCTGGCTGTTCCGCAAGGCCCGGGAGCAGTTCCGCCTGCGCGGAATCGCTCAGGTTTTGGGTGAAAGCGACGCTCCGGAGACGATGCTCGACCACTGGCAGCGGCTGACGCCTGGTGGTCGCTCGGTCTGGGCCTGGCCCCACCCCGGTCAACCTTTCGAGCCCGGTGGCCCTTGGCCACAGGAGGTCGCCGACGGGGCATCTCCGCCCCCGCACCTGGTGCTGATCCGCATCAAGATTTTGCGGGTGGAGCAGCTCGATCTCAAGCCCCATCCCCACCGGCGTCTCTGCTGGGATCGAGGCGACGGTTGGGTTGAGCGACGGCTCAATCCCTGAGCGT
>WTFZ01000198.1 GCA_011523835.1 Synechococcus sp. CO36386bin_29
AAGCTGAACAGTCAGCTGCTTCTGGCTGACGCCAATCACACCACCAGCGACATCTGGACCACTGTGATCGTGCTGGTGGGGCTGACCGGCGCCTGGATCTTCAAGGTGAACTGGCTCGATCTGATCCTGGCCATGCCCCTGGCCGTGATTCTGATCCGTGTCTGCTGGCATGTTCTGCGGGACAACCTGCCCTGGCTCGTTGATCACATCGCCATCGCACCTGAAGCGATCCATGCTCAGGCCATGGGAGTGCCAGGGGTGCTGAATTGTCATGACATCGCCAGCAGAGGCGTTCTGGGCCAGAGGGTTTTCATTGACATGCACATGGTGGTGGACGTGGATGACCTCGCCGCAGCGCACCGCATCACCGAACAGGTTGAGGATCGACTGGAGAGCCGCTTCGGACCGGTGCGTTGCACCATCCACCTGGAGCCGAGGGATTACGCGGAACAGCAGATCACCTTTCGGGGCACCCACGGTTGAAACAGCTGATGAAGCTCCCCAGGAAAGCCGCGAATCCGCGGTGATGCGTCACACTTGCGCCTGACTCCAGGCCCCAGGCCATGACTGATTCCTACAGCGATTCCCGCCAACAGGGCGGACCAGGTGAAGGTGGCCGCGAGGGCGGACGCGGAGCCCGAGGCGGCCGCGGCCCCGGCAACCGTGAGGGTGGCGGCTTCCGAATCAGATTGAGCGACAACGAGATGCGGTCCGCTCGGGCGCTTCAGGAAGCTCTCAATCTGCGCTCCACAGTGGCGGTGCTCGGCTTCTCAGTCCGCACCCTTGGGCAGATGCTCGAAGATGGCAAGCTCGACGAGCTGGTGGCCCAGCAACGCTCCCAGGGCAACAGAGGCGGGGGACGTCGTGATGAGGGGCGAGGCGGTCGTCGTGGTGAAGGAGGCGGTGATGGCGGTCGCAGCGCCAGACCGGATCCTTTCGCCCGACCGGCCAAGCCTCAGCCTGTTGCACCCGAACCTGAACCCGAACCAAGCACAGTCGCTGAGGGCGAGAGCGAGGAAGCATCGACAGATCCAGCAGACCCAACCAACGATCAAGCAGCCTCTGAGGAGGTTGTGACCAGCGAGCCTGGAGCCTGATTGATGGGGCGGCCACGCGTTCTCTCCGGCGTCCAGCCAACCGGTGCCCTCCACCTGGGGAACTGGCTCGGAGCAATCCGGAACTGGGTGGATCTGCAACACGACCACGACACGTTTTTCTGCGTCGTGGATCTGCATGCCGTCACAGTGCCCCACGATCCGCAGCGCCTGGCGGAGGACACCCTCACCACCGCTGCGCTGTATCTGGCCTGCGGACTCGATCCTGAGCTCTGCACGATCTTTGTGCAGAGTCAGGTTCCTGCCCACAGCGAACTGTGCTGGCTGCTGAATTGCGTCACCCCCCTCAACTGGCTGGAACGCATGATCCAGTTCAAGGAGAAGGCTGTGAAACAGGGAGACAACGTGTCGGTGGGGCTCCTGGATTACCCAGTGCTTATGGCCGCTGACATCCTTCTCTACGACGCTGACCTCGTTCCTGTCGGGGAAGACCAGAAACAGCATCTTGAGCTCGCTCGTGACATCGCGCAGCAGCGCATCAATGCCAGGTTCGGGTCTGACGAGGCACCGATCCTGAAAGTTCCCAAACCGCTGATCCTCAAGGACGGCGCGCGGGTGATGAGCCTGACGGATGGGCGCAGCAAGATGAGCAAAAGCGACCCGAATGAGGGAAGCCGCATCACCCTGCTCGACCCTCCGGAATTGATCACCAAGAAGATCAAACGGGCCAAGACTGATCCGGAACGGGGCCTCGAATTCGGCAACCCTGAACGACCTGAGACTGACAATCTCCTCGGGCTTTATGCGCTGCTGAGCGGCAAGGGGCGAGAGGCAGCCGCCGCAGAGTGCTCCGCGATGGGGTGGGGGCAGTTCAAACCCCTCCTCGCCGACGTCACCGTGGCGGCCCTGGAACCAATCCAGAAGCGCTACCAGGAACTGATGACGGACCGAGGTCAACTCCTGACGGTTCTGGAAACCGGCCGTGAACGCGCGGGTGCCGTGGCGGATGCCAGCGTGCAGAGGGTCCGCACAGCCCTGGGCTTTCTCAGAAGCAGCTGATCATTGACAAGGAAAACAAAAAGTTTCCCTAATGATTAAAGCTTCCTGAGAGCACGGACAACCCCCAAACCTCCGCAGGCAAGGGCTTGCCAGTCGCAGGAAGAGGTCTCATGGGTCTCAGCTCGACGCCAGACTGAGTCTTTGTGCTTACGCACACACCGCTCACTGCGTCAAGAGGGGGGCTGACCGACTCGTCAGACCCCCTGGCCATTGACGAAGGTGTCACTTCCACAGGTTTGGAGTGTTGCCCGCTTGCAGCGACGAATCACCGCGTTGATCCGCCCGACCAAGTCCTCCAGAGCCCAATGGCTTGGAACTGGAGTTCTCAGCCTTGGCCTGATGATGACGCTGGGGACAAGCATGCAGGCCGAACGCTCCGAAGAGCGAGTGGACCAGGCTCAGACCGTGACTGAGGCCCTTCAGGCCCAGACCCAGAAGCAACACTCAGACGACAAGAAGGCCACTCCCTACGCCATCACCCCGGAACGCAGAGCCCTGCTCAACACCATCCGTTATGCGGAAGGGACTTGGAAAGATGGTCGCGATCTGGGATACCGCACTCTTTATGGAGGCGGGCTTTTTCAGGATCTCTCACGTCACCCGGAACGCACCGTGGTGAGGCGCTACACGAGCGCTGCTGCTGGTGCCTATCAGTTTCTTCCCAGCACCTGGCAGGAAACAGCTCGGGTCCTCAACCTTCCCAGCTTTGCTCCAAAGCATCAGGACCAGGCCGCTTTGCACCTTGTGAAAAAGCGCGGCGCCTTGCAAGAAGTAGACCGTCATGGGCTCACCCGAGCCGCAATGAACCGCCTGGCACCGGAATGGGCATCCTTTCCCACCCATGCCGGACGCAGTGCCTATGGCCAACCCGTGAAATCTCACGCCGAACTGCTTGCGTTCTACAAAAGCAATCTGCTCGAGTTGCGAAGTCGTGCCGAAGGCTGATCAAGCCGGCAGGGGAACACGAAGACCAAACCACAACCCGAGGCGCAGGATCCAATAAGCAGCAAGGCCGGTGCCGAGCGCTAGCAGGAGGGGCCAGAAGGACGATCCGAGTCTGGGCAAAGGTCTACCCAGAATCCCCTGCTGCCATCCGATCCAACCCAGGCCCATCACCAGGGGCGGGCCGAAGAGATGAAGCTCCAAGGCCTCTCCCAGATCACCGTGGAGCGTGGCCAGAGCGGAACGGGTGAGGAAGCAAGTGGGACAGGGAATTCCTGTGAGACTGCGCAGCGGGCACCCCGGTAGAAGCAGAGGCACGCCCTGAGCGCGCAGAGCGAGGGCGGCGAGCACCCCCAGGCTGATCCATCCGCTGCGGCGATGACCCGAGGCACCCCTCATCGCGACGCTCTGCTCACCTGAGCCGCCAGAGCCCAAACCTCCATCACCAGCTGATGCCAAGGCGCCATGGCCTCCATCGACACGGCCATCGCTTCCGGACTGGCGTTCACGAGTGCTCGGGTGGCTTCGATGGCACGAAGCCCTTCATGCAGCCGTGCTGCCATTGCCTCACGCCCCTTCCTATCCATCACAGCGTCGGGACAGACCTTCAGCAACTCCTCTCCCCGATGGAACCAGTGATTGAAATCCTTCAGCAGAGAATCCAACAGGGACTCCAGCAGGGCATCGGCTTCAGGGTCCCGGTCCGGTTTCATCCAGGGTTGCAGGCAGCACCCCCATAGGATGGCGAATCACGATCAACAGACGGTGAGCAGCGCGGCAGCAACGACTTCAGCCTCCCCCAGCCCAGTGGTGCTGCCAAAAACCAGCGAAAACGAGCAACTCCTCAGGATCCGCCACTCCATGAGCCATGTGATGGCCATGGCGGTGCAGCAACTCTTCCCCAACGCTCGCGTCACCATCGGCCCCTGGACGGAATCCGGGTTCTATTACGACTTCGACAACCCGGAGCCCTTTACCGAGGCCGACCTCAAGGCGATCAAAAAGGGGATGATCAAGATCATCAACAAGAAGCTGCCTCTGGAACGGGTCGAGGTGAGCCGCAGCGAAGCCGAGGAAAAGATCAAAGCCCAGAACGAGCCCTACAAGCTGGAGATCCTTGAAGGCCTGCAGGAGCCAATCACCCTGTACACGCTCGGAGAGGACTGGTGGGACCTCTGCGCCGGCCCCCACGTCGAACACACCGGCCAGCTCAATGCCAAAGCCTTCGAGCTGGAAAGCGTCGCCGGCGCCTACTGGCGAGGCGATGAAACCAAGGCCCAGTTGCAGCGGATCTACGGAACGGCCTGGGAAACCCCCGAACAACTGGCCGAACACAAGCGCCGCAAGGAGGAGGCTCTGCGCCGCGACCATCGCCGGATCGGCAAGGATCTCGACCTGTTCTCCATCGAGGACGAGGCCGGTGCCGGCTTGGTCTTCTGGCACCCCCGCGGCGCCCGCATGCGTCTGCTGATCGAGGACTTCTGGCGCCAGGCCCATTTCGAAGGGGGCTACGAGCTGCTCTACACGCCCCACGTTGCGGACATCAGCCTCTGGAAAACCTCCGGCCACCTCGACTTCTATGCCGAGAGCATGTTCGGCCCGATGGAGGTGGACGAGCGGGAATACCAGCTCAAGCCGATGAACTGCCCATTCCACGTGCTCACCTACGCCAGCAAACTACGCAGCTACCGGGAACTGCCCATCCGCTGGGCTGAGCTGGGAACGGTGTACCGCTACGAGCGTCCCGGCGTGATGCACGGCCTGATGCGGGTGCGGGGGTTCACGCAGGACGATGCCCATGTGTTCTGCCTGCCTGAGCAGATCAGCGACGAGATCCTGAAAATCCTCAACCTCACCGAGCGGATCCTGTCCGCCTTCGATTTCAGCAACTACGAGATCAACCTCTCCACCCGCCCAGAGAAATCCATCGGCGATGACGCCGTCTGGGATCTGGCCACCAAGGGCCTGATCGAGGCTCTCGAGCGGAAGGGCTGGGCTTACAAGATCGATGAGGGCGGCGGTGCCTTTTACGGCCCCAAGATCGATCTCAAGATCGAAGACGCCATTGGTCGGATGTGGCAGTGCTCCACCATCCAGTTGGATTTCAACCTGCCGGAACGGTTCAAGCTCGACTACATCGCCGCCGACGGCAGCAAGCAACGACCGATCATGATCCACCGCGCCATCTTCGGTTCACTGGAGCGATTCTTCGGAATCATGACCGAGAACTACGCCGGCGATTACCCCTTCTGGCTGGCCCCGGAGCAGGTGCGCCTGCTGCCGGTCACCGACGAGGTGCAGCCCTATGCGGAGCAGTTGCTGGACCAGCTCACCCAATCGGGTGTGCGCGCCACCATCGACCGCAGCGGCGACCGGCTCGGCAAGTTGATCCGCACCGGCGAACAGATGAAGATCCCCGTGCTGGCGGTCATCGGTGCCAAGGAAGCCGAACAGAACGCCGTGAGCCTGCGCA
>WTFZ01000096.1 GCA_011523835.1 Synechococcus sp. CO36386bin_29
CGCGCTGGAGGGGTGATCGAGCAGTTGCGCACGGTTGCGATGGGCTCGAACTGGCCCGCCCAGGCACCCGGGCGACCGCCCCGCCCTGGGGTGGTGGCGGTGCAGCGACGCAACGGTCAGCCGCTGCTGGAGGGCTGATCTGTTTCCCGACTGAGCTTGGGAATCAACGCTGTTGACGCGAGCAGACCCAAGGTGAGGATCATCAGGGCCGGCCAGAGGGCGGCGGCGAGGCGCTCGTCACTGGCGTACTGAAACACCCGGATGGAGAGGGTGTCGAAGTCGAACGGACGCACCGCCAGGGTGAGGGGGAGTTCCTTCACGGTGTCGACGAAAACCAGAAGGCTCCCAACGAGCAGCGGTCCGCGCAGCAGGGGCAGATGCACGCGGCGGAGCACGGCGGGCCAGCGCAGACCCAGGCCGGTGGCCGCTTCATCCAAGTTGGGCGAAAGCCTTTCCAGGGCGGCGTCCAACCCCCCTTTGCCCACAGCCAGAAAGCGATCGCTGTATCCCCAGAGCAGCAGCAGGATCGGCGAGAGTTGCCAGGGGCCGCCCAGCAGCAGCAGGGCCAGGGCCAAGACGGCTCCGGGAATGGCATAGCCCATTCCGGCAAGAAAGGTCACACTTTCGAGCCAGCGGGAGCGACTCCAGCGTTTGGCAATGGCGAGCAGCAGGGCCGCTAGGCCCGTAAGCACCGCGGCGGCGAGACCCAGGGAGAGGCTGCGCGCTGTGAGCAACAGCAGTTCCGGCTGCCAGCCCGCGGCCAGTTGGCCCAGGTTGTGGCTGGCCCAGATGAGAGGAATCCCCACGCTCAGTAGTGGTGGAATTCCTCCAAGCACCTGGGCCAGCACGGCCCGGAGCCCCTCCAGCTGCCAGGCGGGGGATTCGCCTCCGGCCACGCCTTCCGCCCAACGGCGGCTGCGCCGGCGCAAGCGCCGTTCTCCGAACACCAGCAGCATCACGATGCTGAGGGTGATCAGTGCCAGTCCCACAGCACCTGCGGGATTGCCATCCATTTGCCAGGCCTGAAGAATTCCGGCCGAAAGACTGGGAATCCCCAACAGCTGAACGGCGCCGTAGTCATTCACCACTTCCATCCCCATCAGGGCAATGCCGGCGCCGATGGCCGGTAGGGCCATGGGCAAGGCAATGCGGCGGAAGCTGTTCCAGGGGCCGACGCCGAGGCAGCGACAGGCTTCGAGTTGCCGACGCCCGCAGATGGTGAAACTTTCGGTGCTCAACAGGAACACATAGGGGTAGGTGCTGAGGGCCATCACGGCCACCCCCCAGCTCAAGCCATGGATGCGCAGGCCATGGAGGCTTCCCAGATCCACCAGCGTGGCGGCGAGCAAATAGGAGGGACTGGCCAGGGGCAGCAACTGTGCAATTTTCAGCAAGCGGCGACCTGGGAAGCGGCAGTTGGCCAGAAGCCAACCATTCACGGTGCCAAGTAGACCTCCCGCGACGCTGGTCCCCAGGAGAAGTACGAGGGTGCCTCGCAACTGGCTGACGCCGTCGGAGCCGAGGCTGGCGTTGCCGTTTCTGAGCCCCTGAAGGCCTTCGCCAATCAGTCCGAGCACCGGCAGCAGCGCCAGCACTGCAATCAGCAGGGCACTGGCCACAAGCAAGCGCCGGCCCGGCACCCATCGGCTGCCCCGAGGACTGATGCCCTGGGGCAGGGGACAGGGAATGGAGGGACTGACGCTCTTCACTCTTTGATCATTGCCAACCGTTGGCACTCATCAGTTCCACAGCTTTGCCATTGAGTTCACCGAGGCGGGCGGCCGACACATCAGCCTGGCGGAAAGGGCCCCAGGCCTTAAGCACTGGATCCTCTCCCATGCCCTTGATGGGGTACTCGTGGTTGGCCGCGGCGTAGCCCCCCTGGTTCTCGCTGGCGACCAGGAAGGCCAGGAAGCGAGTGGCGGCTTTGGGATTGCGACTGGACCGGGTCACACCGCCACCGGTGATGTTCACGTGAACCGGCTCGGGCCAAACCACGGTCACCGCTTCGCTGAGCTTGCGGTCCGCTTCCCCTTTGTCGCCAGCTTGGAGACGTCCGAGGTAGTAGCTGTTGGCGAGCGCCACACCACATTTGTTCTGGGCCACGGCCCGAATCATCGGGGTGTCACTGCTGAAGACCGGCTGGGAGAGATTGGCGACCATGCCGCGGATCCACTGGGCGGTGGCCTCTTCTCCATCGCGATCGAGCATGAAGGCCACCAGCGACTGGTTGTACACGCTGCGGCGGTTGCGCAGGCAGAGGCGACCTTTCAACTCAGGAGCAGCCAGCTTCTGGTATTGATCCACCTCCTCGGGTTGCACCGAGGCGGTGTTGATCATGGGGGTGCGCAGCCTGCGGGTGAGTCCGAACCAGCGTTGCTTGGGATCGCGCAACGCCGCGGGTACCGCCGCATCCAGTTCTTCTGAACGCAAGGGTTGAAACAGATCGAGATCGGCCGCCTGATCCAGGCGTGCGGCATCAGCAAGAATCAGCACGTCGGCGGGCGAGGTGTCGCCTTCGGTGCGCAGTCGCTGAATGAGGGCGTCATCCTTGGCCTCCAGCAGCTTCACTTTGATGCCGGTTTCGGCAGTGAAGCGGTCGTAAAGCCTTTGATCGGTGTTGTAGTGACGGCCGGAATACACACCGATTTCAGACCTCTGGCTTTGTTGGCTGCAGGAGGCCAGAAGGGCTGTGGCTGCTAGGAGCAGGAGAAGCGTGCGCATTGCGTCATGACTAAATGAATTTGAGAATCGTACTCAATAAGTGCGCGGTTGTCGGCGGTTTGGTACGGGGCCCGAGTTCAGCCATAAAAAAAACCCCGAACATGGCGGGGGTTCAACAAGCCTTTCGATGGAGATCAGCGGTCGCTGCGGCGCACAGGGATGGGCACAAGGGTGGGTTCCATCAAGCCGCCGCCACCATTGTCATCATCGGAATCCAGGAGAAGCCAGAAGGCCAGCCCAAGAGCAATCAAAAGACTGCCAGCTGCAAGAAGTTCCAACAATCCTTCTCCTTATTGAACGACAGCCTAATCACATTGGCTGAAAGTGGTGCAATCAGCCGAAATCTTGACCGGCGTCCTTGGCGACACAGGCCTGGAGTTGTTTGCGCAGGGTGTCGTGGTCGAGATCGCGACCGATGAGCACCAGTTGATTCTTGCGTTCTCCAGTCCAGTCGCTGTCGTCGATGGAAAAGCGTTTGCCGGCCAGATGGAACACGTGCCGCCGCGCACTCTCGTTGAACCAGAGGATGCCCTTGGCCCGGAACACTCTGTCTGGAAGCTGATTGTCAAGAAAGTTCTGGAACTTGCGCAAGCCGAAGGGGCCGTCACTGCGGAAAGACAGGGAGGTGAAACCTTCGATCGCGAGGTGATCCGCCGATTGATGGTCGTGGCTGTGGCCATGATCATGACTGTGCCCGTGATCGTGGCTGTGTCCATGGTCATGGCTGTGCCCATGGTCGTGGCTGTGATCGTGGTCATGGCTGTGGTCGTGATTCTCAGCAGCGCTGACAACGCGATCCGATTCGAACAGGCCCACGCTCAGAAGCAGCGGTAGGGGAACCTCCCCCTTCTGCGAACGCAGAATTCGCGCGTCGTTTTTCACTCCCCGCAGCGTGCTTTCAATGGACTCGAGGCGCTCTTCATCCACCAGATCGGTTTTATTCAGGAGAAGGATGTCTCCGTAGATCACCTGGGAGCGCCCCACGTCGCTGGCAATGATCTCCTCCCCGAAATTTTCTGCATCAATCAGGGTGATGATCGAATCTAGGCGCGTCTGATCCCGCAGTTCGCTGCCGAGAAAGGTCATCGCCACCGGCAGGGGATCGGCCAGCCCCGTGGTCTCCACCACCAGGTAATCCAGGTCTCTGGATTGTTCGAGGATGCGATCAACCGTCTCGAGCAGCTCGCCGTTGATCGAGCAGCAGATGCAGCCGTTGCTGAGTTCGACGATGTCATCGCCGGTGCTCACCACAAGGTCGTTGTCGATCCCGATCTCGCCGAACTCATTCACCAGCACCGCTGTTTTGAGGCCGTTCTGGTTGGTGAGGATGTGATTGAGAAGCGTGGTTTTCCCAGCTCCGAGAAAGCCTGTGAGAATCGTGACTGGCACGGTGCTAGCCGGCTGAGCTGTGCCTGTCATTCAGGGTCTCTGCGCTTCATACCATCGTGGCAGCTGTCAGCTGAGGGCGTCGATGGACCGGGCCAGCTGCACATCCAGATCACTGAGCCCGTCCAGGTCGTGGGTGGTGAGTTCGATCGACACTCGGTTGTAGACGTTGCTCCAGTTGGGGTGGTGCTGCATCGTCTCGGCCAGCAAGGCCACCCGCGTCATGAAGGCGAACGCTTCGCTGAAATCCTTGAATTGCCAGTCCCGCTTCAGGCGATCCGCCTCAACCTGCCAGTGAGGAAGTGAGGTGTTGAGGCCTGCAATGTCTTTCGTGCTGAGAGGTGTGGCCATGATTTGCCGAACGGAAGGATCTCCACTGTGATTGAGACAGCGTCGAGTGCAATCAAGATTTGATTGACGCTGCATCCATGGTGCTTCCTATGATTTTCTTGGCGCCGTGGGACCATGAGTTCATTGCGAAGATCGGTCACAGCTGCGGTCATATTCACTGTAGTTGCGGTGAACGATGTCCAGGCTCAGAGGGTTGTGAAAAAACTGACCGATCAATGTCCAATCGGCTACGTCAATGCTGGCCAGGGAAGCTGTAGTGCCTTAGGGCTGATGACTTACACCCTCAAGCCAGCGAAGGACAAACCTTGTCCTAGTGGATGGTCGCCCAGCGGCGGTGGTTATTGCCGCATGAACTGACTGTTTGTTCGTTGACTTTGCGATTCAGGTACTTCAACTCGCGCACTGAGACATTGCTTGATGTCAAACATCGTTCGATTCATCCATTTCGCTCGAAAGCTCTGATAGTCATGGTTCTCAAGGATTGATTGTCCTTGATGAATGGCAATCCAGCTTTTCGCTATCAGTTTTGCTTTGCGTCCTCCACGCATGCCTGTTGCAAGATCAGCTTCCAGCTGTGTCTTAAACGTTTGGACTGTTTCGGAGTAGCTTTTGCGAGTCAGAGTCAAAGAAATAAGAGCTTGCTTGCTTATTCTTCGATAGTTAAGGAAACTCTTTCTGCTTTGTTGATGAGAGTCCTCTGAGAATTTGTCGGTGCTCACTCAGCGCACCAAAGATTGTCTGACCGGCCAGAGAGAAATTGAAGCTGGGATTCACAGCGCACCACGGCGATGAAAGCAATCAGCAGTCCAATCGTGGCCAGGGAGGCGGGGATCAGGATCCATCGAATCGTCTGCTGGCGCATCGTTGAGCTGTGGGTCGGAAACCAGTATGCGTCGTTTTTTCCTTGGCACTGATCGGAGTGTTTTCTCTTTCGTCCAATCGGTTTGTCATGCTGAAACGGGATCTTGGGCGGCAAACACGTGGGCAGTGCAACGGCTTGGGTGCGACTGGGCCGCTATCTCCAGGAAACTCAGCTGTTGGGTTCGATTCAGAGCACGCT
>WTFZ01000045.1 GCA_011523835.1 Synechococcus sp. CO36386bin_29
CTGCTCTCAGCAGCCAATATCTCAACCTTGCCAAGAACAGCACCTTGTCAATCGCGGTGGGCTATGCCGATCTTTATGCCGTCAGTGATACGGCCATCACCCAGACGGGACGTGCCATCGAAGGCTTTCTGCTCCTGTTGTTGAGCTTTCTTCTGCTCAACCTGCTGATTAACGGAAGCATGCAGATCCTCAATCACGCTGTGCTGAACAAGGGTCAACGCCCTTAACATTCTGCGGTCCTGGTTGGAATGATGACCTCACGCCGTATTGCTGCAGTACTTCTCGTCGTTGCGGCTGTTGCTGCCATTGTTCTCCCCTTCGTTTCCGCCACGCTGCTGACCATTGGCATCGGAGGCATTGCTTTCGCCGCTGGGATCGGACAGTTTCTTCGCCTGGGTTCTGAGGCCTCCACACAGTCCAAGCTCTTCCGTGTGCTGTCTGCGCTTTTTTACATCGGAGGTGCCGTTTTCATCTTGGTCGATCCGATCGATAGTGAAATCAGCCTCACGCTGTTCGCAGGTGTTCTGCTTCTGATTGAAGGGGTCATGGAACTGGCCTCAGGTGCAACAACCCCTGGAGCTGCTGCTGGTTTGACGGTTGTGGATGGTGTAGTCACCTCCATTTTGGGTTTGTTGCTCGTTCTTGAGTGGCCCTCCGACAGCCTCTGGGCCCTTGGAACTCTTTTCGGTGTCGCTCTGTTCCTTTCAGCGCTGAATTTGTTTCGGTCTCCGTCCAATGAGCCTGGTGTCTGAGCATTGACGAGGTCGTCGTCCTTTCGCGCTGGGTTGCGTCATTGTCGTCGCCATCCCTTGCAAGGCTGTTTCAGTGTTGTTCTCCTGGGACTCATCGCCTGGGCTCTCTGGTCTACAGGCTTCTGGCTTGTTCAGCGAGCCGACTGGTCTGTGGTCTCAGGAAATCTTCCGCTCTTCGCTGTCGGTGGTTACCCGGAGGCTTTGCGATGGAGGCCAATCCTGTGGCTTGGTTTGCTGCTGCTGCTCACGTTCTTCACGTTGGCCCAGCCTCTCCTTCTGCGACGAGGGATGGGCCTCAACGGCACGATCCTGTCCTGGAGCTGGTTGTTGATGATGCCCCTCGGGCTCTGGCTACTGGCTGGTGGTGGTGTGCTGGATCCCGTGCCCTCTCGTCTCTGGGGAGGTCTTGTGCTGACGCTTTTGCTGACCGTATTCAGTGGAGTGATCGCGCTTCCACTCGGTGTTCTTCTCGCCCTAGGGCGCTGCAGCGAGCTGACCACAGCGCGCCAACTGTCCAAGATCTACATCGACGGGATGCGGGCTGTTCCGTTGATTGCTGTTCTCTTTTTTGGCCAGCTTTTGTTGCCGCTGTTTCTTCCGGTTCAGATTGAAATCAGCCGGGTGCTTCGTGCCGTTGTGGCCTTTGGCTTGTTTGCAGCTGCCTATGTGGCGGAGGATGTTAGAGGAGGATTGCAGGCGGTGCCGTCAACGCAGAGCGAGGCAGCAGCAGCTCTCGGACTTGGCCCCTGGCAAATTCAACGCTTAGTGATTCTTCCGCAGGCTTTGCGCATTGCCGTTCCTGCGCTCACGAATCAGGCTGTGGGTTTACTTCAGAACACGAGTCTGATGGCCATTCTGGGTTTGGTGGAATTGCTAGGAATCAGTCAAAGCTTGCTGGCCAATCCGACTTATATCGGACGTCATCTTGAAGTGTATGTCTGGGTCGCGGCCCTGTACTGGTTGCTCTGCACTGCCATGGCTCTCATGGCGCGCCAGTTTGAACGCCAAGACACCTCCCAACCCATTGCAGAGACTCGTTCATGACTGTTGCTGTTCGTGCTGAGTCACTGAAGAAGAGCTTCAACGCTGGGAATCCTGCGCTGGACGATGTGAGCCTCAGTGTTCGTCATGGTGAGGTTCTCGCGGTGATGGGGCCTTCCGGCTCGGGGAAGAGCACCCTCATTCGCACCTTCAACGGGTTGGAATCGATCGACTCCGGATCCCTGGAGGTGATTGGTATCCCCTTGGATTCAAATCATGATGATCGTCAGATCCGCAGAATCCGCCGCCGTGTGGGCATGGTGTTCCAGCAATTCAATCTGTTTCCCCATCTCACGATTCTCCAGAACATCACCCTGGCACCCATCCAGGTGAAGAAAATTCCAAAACTTCAGGCTGAAGACAGGGCCCATGCCCTTCTTGATCAGATGGGAATCGCTGATCAGGCCCAGAAATTTCCAGCTCAGCTCAGTGGTGGACAGCAGCAACGGGTTGCGATTGCCAGGGCCCTGGCCATGGATCCAGAGTTGATGCTGTTTGATGAACCCACCAGTGCTCTTGATCCTGAGCGGGTGAAAGAGGTTCTTGATGCCATGCGGAAACTGGCAGCCGATGGAATGACAATGGTGGTGGTCACCCATGAACTCGGTTTTGCTCGCGAGGTGGCGGACCGTGTGTTGTTCATGGATGGGGGGCGTGTTGTTGAGTTAACGGATGCTGAGGAGTTTTTTACCCAAGCCAAGGAAGAACGTTCTCAACGCTTTCTTAGTCAAATGCATTATTAATGGCGCCTGTTGTTGTATTCAAGATCTATTTATCAACTTTTCTTGTCTTGTCGTAACTTGATGCCCGAGGCCTTCTTCAGTTCGTGAGAGATCAACGTTTCAGAATTGACCATACGGCCATCGAGACACTCGACTTAGAGCGGAGTGTTCGTTTTTATCATGAATTGTTGATGATGGACATCAATGTGAGGATGGAAGTGGATCAAGGCACGCCATTTCATCACGAAGCGGTTCAGCTTGGTTACGGGCCTTCGGGATCCGTTGTTCAGCTTGAGATCGTGCGTTTCTTCGGTGACCCTCCAAAGGCTGAGGATTTGTGTCGACTCCCTCGGCATATCGCAATTGATGTCCCCAACCTGCAACAGATCGTTGACCAGGTGGAGTCGTTCGGAGGTTCCGTTGAGGTCGAGCGTATGGATGCCCCCGGCAAATTGATTCAGGGCATCATTCTTGATCCTGATGGCAACTGTCTCACTCTGCGCCAATTGCTTTCCTGAAGATGGCAGCAGTGCTCTTCTGCGTTGGTTGTTAATGGTTCGGATTGACTCCACCCATCTCAACATCGTCTGGATATCTGGGCTTCATCAGACAGCCCAATGGGAATCAAGATGCAGTCGATCGAGTGCCTGTTCTGCCGCCGTCAGCTCACGCTCAGTCTGCAGCCAGCTTTCATTGTCCAGCGGGAGTTGTTCGATTTGCTCAGAAAGACTGAGTTGCAGCTTCTCACAGCGTTTTATCAGCGCAGTGCTGAGTTGGAGGAGATGTTGCTGGATCAGGCAGGACGGTGCAGCGAGAGTCATGCTGCCAGTCAGGTGAGGACGGTGGGAAGTTTGGCACAAGGCCTGGCCTCTAGGCTTCAGCCTTCAGCTGATCAGAGGTGCTGAGGCTTCTCTGGGAAATGGTTCCCTGCCTGGTGGTCGGTGCCTTGATCGGTCGCTGTCGTCCGCTCTGGATCACTCCACTCGCCACTCCACTGGTTCGATACGGCGTGCCGATCAGCCTGATGGGTCTGCTGCTTCACGGTGGGTTCAACCGCTCTCTTCTGCTGATGGCCCTGCTGTCGGTCGCAGTGATTGGTCTCATGCTGGCGTTGCTGCGATTCTCGCGATCCTTCAGCAACGTTCTTGTTAACCCTGATCTACAGCTGGCCAGTTGTATCGGCAATACGGCGTATTTCGGCATTCCCGCTGCTCTGGCATTGCTTCCACCTGAGGCGCTTCCCATCAGCATTGGTTACGACTTCGGAGCCACTCTGTTGGCATGGGGTCTTGGCCCTTTGTGGCTCACGAAGAAGAGCAGCCATGGTGTTAATGACGAGCGTTGGAGCGCTTTCATTCGGCACCTTCTGGCCAGTCCAGCGACGCGTGGTCTGATTGGTGCCTTACTTGTGCTGGCGACCCCCTGGCATGAGGCGATCAGCACGTCGCTTTGGCTGCCGTCTCGGGTGGTGATCGTTCTGGCCCTGGCAGTGGTGGGGATGCGACTGGGGAGCATTGCCCAGTTCGGTCGCCCAGCGCTGTCAGTCAGCTTGACGTACCCCTTGCTCTGCAAGTTGCTTCTGTTTCCAACGCTGATGCTCCTGATCAGTTTTTTCCTTCCCCTCCCTCTCCTTGCGAGAAAAGCCCTGGTGCTTCAAGCAGCGGCTCCGACAGCGATCTCGGTGTTGTTGATGGCGGAATCGGAGCAATGCGATGCGGCACCTTCCGCCCAGCTTGTCCTGCGCAGCACCCTCATTGCCTTGGTCAGTGTCCCGTTGTGGAGTCTCGTGCTCAATCGTTTGTTCTGAACACGCGGAAGGTGAGATTCAGACGCGGCGCTGTGATCCTGCGGCGTTTCGGCAGACCATGCATCCACAGACTCTGGCACTCAGGATCCATGAGTAACAGGTCGCCGTCCGCAAGCCTGACATCCAGACGCTGCCCAGTCTGTCGGTGACGGAACTGCAGGTCTCGCGTTGCGCCGAACGACAATGAGGCGATTGGGAACGAAGTGTCGATTTCAGGTTCATCGTCGGCATGCCAACCCATCCTGTCTTCGCCGTTTCGATACAGGTTGAACAGGCATCCGTTGAAGGGAGCGCAGCACTGCTTCGTGACCTGATCGAGCAGCGGCTGAAACCACGACGGCCAGCCTGAGCCGCTGTGGAGAGCACCGCTGTAGCGATAGGACACTGATTGGTCGGCCAGGAACGCTGTGAGCCTGGGCACCTTGTGCCAACGGCCATAAACCCTCACATCGGTCTGCTCCCAGTTGATGTGTTCAATGCATCGCTCCATCCACCGCTGACAGTTGGCGGGGGGAAGCCATTGGGATTGGCGGGTCCAGTTCATCAGGTCACCTCACTCCAGGTGCTGCTCATCTCGGTGCTGCACAACGTGAAGACGGATCACAGCTGTGGTTAGTCGAAACCAATCATCCATAGATTGCCCCCATGGCAGCACGGATTACCAAGGCGATTTTCCTTGAGCGGGCGAAGCAGCGCTTCGGTGACCGTTTCGATTACTCGGAGGTTCAATGGCGGAGCTACAAAAGCCCAGTGAAAATCCGCTGCCGCAAACATCCGGTTCAGTGGATCACCATTACTCCTGAAAAGCATCTGCAGACAACTGGAGGATGCCGGCATTGTCTGCGTGAGCGGCGGGTGGAGGCACTGGAGCGAGAATTAAATCGTGCTGCGGCCAGGCCTAGGAATGCTGAACTCCCCGCCAAGGTGTCCAGTTAGACCCCCATGGGTCTGTTGGCGTTTGGCAACCAATGGGATCGTGTTCAAAACCCACGACCGTCCTGCTCTCGGATCTGCAGACGCAGTTTTTGGTAATGCACAACCGCCCGATCTTTCTCAAGGTGCGGAAAGAGTCGACAGGCTTCTTCGGCATCGACGGGCTCCAACAACCAGTCCTCTGATCCATGAGGGGCAACGGCATCAGGAGTTCGGTC
>WTFZ01000202.1 GCA_011523835.1 Synechococcus sp. CO36386bin_29
TACAAGAACACCCGCGGACTTCCCAAAGTCCTCGGTGGACTGGGGGTGGCCATCATCTCCACCTCGAAGGGTGTGATGAGCGATCGCGACGCCCGCAAGCAGGGTGTCGGCGGTGAAGTGCTCTGCTACGTCTATTGATCCGGAGCCAGAACCATGTCACGTATCGGTAAATCCCCCATCCCCATTCCCGACAAGGTGAGTGTGAGTCTGGACGGACTCGCGGTCACCGTGAAAGGACCGAAAGGCGAACTGAAGCGCACCCTCCCCGATGGAGTGAGCGTGAATCAGGTGGACAACACAATTGTGGTCGCACCCACGAGCCAGAAGCGTCTTTCCAGAGAGCGTCACGGACTGTGCCGCACCCTGGTGGCCAACATGATTGAAGGCGTCAGCAACGGGTATTCCAAGAAACTGGAAATCGTGGGCGTCGGCTCCAGGGCTCAAGTGAAAGGCAAGACCCTCGTGGTGAGTGCCGGCTACAGCCACCCGGTTGAGATGCAGGCCCCTGAAGGCATCACCTTCGCCGTTGAAAACAACACCAACGTCACTGTCTCCGGCACCGACAAGGAGCTGGTGGGCAATGAGGCTGCCAAGATCCGCGCCATCCGTCCGCCTGAGCCTTACAAGGGCAAAGGCATCAAATATGCGGGCGAGCGCATCCTGCGCAAGGCAGGCAAGTCAGGCAAGAAGTAATTCCCCGCCAGACACTCCTCCGCATAACCCACCATGTCGACCCTTTCCCGCAAACAACAGACCCAGAAGCGCCACCGGCGCCTGCGTCGCCATCTCAGTGGCACCGCTGACCGTCCAAGACTGGCCGTGTTTCGCTCCAACAGCCACATCTACGCCCAGGTCATCGACGATGCAGCGCAGAGCACCCTGTGCTCCGCCTCGACGCTTGACAAGGACCTGCGCACAAGCCTCAAAGCCACAGGGAGCACTTGCGATGCTTCCGTTGCCGTTGGCGAACTCGTCGCTAAACGCGCCCTGGCCAAGGGCATTCAACAGGTGGTCTTCGATCGTGGCGGCAACCTGTATCACGGCCGGGTGAAAGCCCTCGCCGACGCCGCCCGGGAAGCGGGCCTTCAGTTCTGATCCTGCTCTCAACATGACCGAATCCAACCCTCAGACCAATCCCAACGACATCCCATCGGCGGCCGACGTCCCGGCAGCAGCTGAAGGACAGCAGGAGCAACGCCGCGGCGGAGGACGGGGTGACCGCGGAGACCGTCGCGGTGGCCGTCGTGGAGACCGCCGCAATCAGGAGCGCGACTCCGAGTGGCAGGAGCGCGTGGTTCAGATCCGCCGGGTCTCCAAGACCGTCAAAGGCGGTAAAAAGATGAGCTTCCGCGCAATTGTCGTCGTCGGTAACGAACGTGGACAGGTGGGTGTCGGCGTCGGCAAGGCCGGTGATGTGATCGGAGCCGTCCGCAAGGGCGTTGCCGATGGCAAAAAGCACCTGGTCAAGGTGCCACTCACCCGTCACAACTCAATCCCAACGATCTCCAATGGTCGTGACGGAGCCGCCAGTGTTCTGATCCGGCCTGCCGCTCCCGGTACGGGTGTAATCGCCGGTGGTTCCATCCGTACGGTGCTGGAACTCGCCGGCATTAAAAACGTACTCGCCAAGCGCCTGGGAAGCAAAACTCCCCTGAACAATGCGCGAGCCGCCATGGTGGCTCTGGACAGTCTCCGCACCCACAAGGAGACCGCCAAGGAACGGGGGATCTCCCTCGAGCAGATCTACTCCTGATTCCCAATGACTCTCCGACTCGAATCACTTAAATCGAACAAGGGCGCCCGTCGCCGCAAACTGCGCAAAGGTCGTGGCATCGCCGCCGGCCAGGGTGCAAGCTGCGGATTCGGGATGCGTGGTCAGAAGTCCCGCTCTGGCCGACCGACGCGCCCCGGCTTCGAGGGCGGCCAGATGCCCCTTTACCGCAGGGTTCCGAAGCTCAAGCATTTCCCTCTGGTGAATCCCAAACAGTTCACTGTGGTGAATGTGTCGGCCCTGAATGATCTCAAGGCCGGCAGCACGGTCAATCTCGACTCGCTGGTGAAGGACGGCATCGTCACAAGCCCCAAGCATCCCCTGAAAATTCTGGGGAACGGTGAATTAAAGACCAAACTCACCGTTCAAGCTGCTGCCTTCACGGCATCAGCCCGCACCAAGATCGAAGCCGCCGGTGGAACCTGCGAACTTCCTGAGTGAGACCTTTCAAGGTCATGCCACCCAGCCCTAAGGTCTGAGCCGTCCGCAGGATTTCGATCCGCGGACGGCTTTCCTGCATCAAGCCCAAACTCACGCTCTCTGTTTCATGCTCGTCAGTCGGGGACGCAACCCCAGTGCCGCTGAAGTCATCACCCAACTGGTACGAAATCCGGAGCTACGCAACCGGGTACTCACCACCCTTGGTTTGCTGATGTTGGTGCGCCTCGGCATCTACATCCCCATGCCGGGCATCGACCGCGTGGCCTTTCAGCAGTTCATCCAGCAGGGAGGTCAGCTGATTGGATTCCTCGACATCTTTACCGGCGGAGGCATCTCCACCCTGGGCATCTTCGCTCTCGGGATTCTTCCGTTCATTAACGCGTCGATCATTCTGCAGCTGCTGACAGCGTCCCTGCCCCAGCTCGAAGATCTGCAGAAAAATGAGGGCGAAGCCGGCCGACGCAAAATCGCCCAGATCACCCGCTATGTGGCATTGGGCTGGGGTCTGATTCAGAGCGTGATCTTCGCTGTGATTCTCCGTCCCTACGCACTGGAGGGATTATCCGACGCAGTGTTCATCACCCAGACAGCTCTGGCTCTGGTGACCGGATCGATGATTGTGATGTGGATCAGTGAGGTGATCACCGAACGAGGAATCGGTCAGGGAGCTTCCCTCGTGATCTTTCTGAACATCGTGGCCACCCTGCCTCAGGCCCTTGGTTCGACCATCGAGAAAGCACAGACGGGAGATCGCAGCGACGTGTTCGGCATCATCGTGCTCGTTTTGGTCTTCTTGGTCACCATCGTTGGAATCATCTTCGTTCAAGAGGGAGCGCGAAGGCTTCCGATCGTGAGTGCCAAACGCCAGGTTGGGGGAACAGCTCTCCTTCCGAACCGTCAGAGCTACTTACCTCTCAAGCTGAACGCCGGTGGTGTGATGCCGATCATTTTCGCGTCGGCACTGATCTTTCTACCCATCACCATTGCCAATTTCAGTCAAAACCCTCTGCTGATCACCGCAGCGAGCACGTTGAATCCAAGTGCATCCAACCCTTGGCCCTACGCACTCCTGTTTTTCTCGTTGATCCTGGGGTTCTCTTACTTCTACGCCTCACTCACCTTCAATCCAACTGAAGTCGCCACCAATCTCAAACGTGGCGGCGTCGCTATCCCAGGCGTCCGCCCTGGAAGCGCCACAGCCAACTATCTGGAAGGTGTGAAAAATCGACTGACACTGCTGGGTGGATTATTCCTTGGTGCAGTCGCCATCATTCCCTCTGCCGTCGAGCGCGCCACCAGCGTGACGACATTCCAAGGACTGGGTGCGACGTCGTTGCTGATTCTTGTCGGCGTGGCCATCGACACTGCAAAACAGGTCCAGACCTATGTGATCTCCCAGCGCTACGAAGGAATGGTTCGACAGTGACCAAAGCACCATTTCGTCACGAAATGGGTACAAAATTGACGCCAAGGCGCGTCACTCTACCGAAATCACACCCGCCCCTGCCTCACCAACACCATGAAACAACGCCTGCTGTTCATCGGCCCTCCCGGGGCCGGCAAGGGGACCCAAGCTTCACGCCTCTGCGACACCCATGGACTTCGCCATCTCTCAACAGGCGACCTGCTGCGCTCGGAGGTGTCAGCAGGCAGCGCCCTCGGCAAGGAAGCCGAAGCAGTCATGAACCGCGGCGAACTGGTCAGCGACGACCTCGTGCTCGCCATCGTTCGCTCACAGCTCACAGCACTGAACGGTCAGGGATGGCTTCTGGACGGGTTTCCCCGCAATGTTGCTCAGGCGCAAGCACTGGAACCACTGCTCGGCGAACTGCAACAGAGCATCGAAATCGTCGTATTGCTGGAACTGAGCGACGAGGTGCTGGTTGAACGACTTCTGGCCAGGGGCCGGGCTGACGACAACGAGTCGGTCATCCGCAATCGCCTTGAGATTTATCGCAAGCAGACCGCCCCACTGATCGATTACTACAAATCCAAAGAGCTGTTGGTTTCTGTCGACGCGCAGGGCAGCGTGGACGCCATCACAACAAGACTTGAAGAACGTCTGGCTTGACCCGCTGTGGTAGGTTAGCTGTTTGGAATTTTGGAGAGCCACACCCAATGAAGGTGCGCGCCTCGGTCAAGAAAATGTGCGACAAGTGCCGGGTGATTCGCCGCCATGGCCGTGTCATGGTGATTTGCGAAAACCCGAAGCACAAGCAGCGTCAGGGCTGAACGTCCGTCGTCTGAACTCATTCTGATCGCCCATCCGCCGCCAAAGGCGGCAACTGTCCCCCTCGTTTATTAGCTCAGTGGCACGGATTGCTGGTGTCGACATTCCCCGCGACAAGCGGATCGAAGTCGCCCTCACCTACATCTACGGAATCGGCCTCACCCGGGCCAAGATCATCCTCTCCAAAACCGGTGTCAATCCCGACACCCGTGTCAAGGATCTCGAGGATGGCGATGTGCAGAAACTGCGCGGTGCCACCGAAGCCTTCACGATCGAGGGTGATCTGCGCCGCCAAGAAGGCATGGCCCTCAAGCGCTTGCAAGACATCGGTTGCCTGCGTGGGCGCCGTCACCGCATGAGCCTTCCGGTTCGCGGCCAGCGAACCCGCACCAATGCCAGAACTCGACGCGGCGCACGTAAAACCGTGGCCGGCAAGAAGAAGTAAGCCTCACGCGGTCGTTCGGATCGCTCCGTTCCTCCAGCCCCCATCACCCCCAGGCCCATGGCCAAGACCGTCAAGAAATCCGGCCCGAAGAAAGCCAAGCGCAACGTCCCCAACGGCGTCGCCCATATCCAGAGCACGTTCAATAACACGATCGTCTCCATTACCGACACCACCGGGGAGGTCATTTCCTGGTCTTCGGCAGGCGCAAGCGGCTTCAAGGGTGCTCGCAAGGGCACGCCCTTCGCAGCTCAGACCGCAGCCGAAGCCGCGGCCCGTCGCGCGCTCGATCAAGGAATGCGCCAGATCGAAGTTCTGGTTCGCGGTCCTGGATCGGGACGGGAAACTGCCATTCGTGCTCTTCAGGTCGCTGGCTTGGAGATCACCCTGATCCGGGATGTCACGCCGTTGCCGCACAACGGTTGCCGCCGTTCCAAGCGTCGCCGCGTCTGAATCCACGCGCTTTCGTTCAGGTCCCTCTCTCCCCCCGCCTCAGACCGTGTTGCAATACCAGATCGACCGTATCGAGCATCAGATCGCTGACGATCGCTCCCAGAC
>WTFZ01000174.1 GCA_011523835.1 Synechococcus sp. CO36386bin_29
CAGACGGTGAGGCGCTGATCCGTGGGGATGCCGACGGTCTCAAGTGTCTCCCCATCGTCGGTTCCAAGGAGAAGTTTGGTTGTGGCATCGGCCGCCACTTTGCGGTCCTGCTCTTTCAAGCGGCCGATGCTCACACCACTGACCTGGAGGGATTCCCTCCAGGATTTCGGGAGCACCGTGATGTCCTGAAGATCCTTCGCTCCCTTGGCATAGAGCCAGTCGTGAAGCTGACGACCCCGGAAGGCGGATTGTCCCTGCAAGACAGCCCAGCGTTCAAGCTCGGAAGTTCCGAGCCCGAGGAGCGTTTTGGACTGCGCAGCGCTGGTCACCAGACCAACAGTCCGTGGCCGAGTTTGATCTCCACAGCCAGGAGTGCGATGAACCCGAGCATGGCCATGCGGCCATTCAGCCTCTCGGTATGGGTGTGAAACCCATACCGGGGAAGACGGCGGACGGGGATTGTGGTGGGTTCAATCATGAGCAACTCTGACCTGGAGGGACAGTTTGGGGACTTTGGCGTGGCGATCGCGGTGACAATCGCACGCTTCACTCATCACTGAGCAGCCCCTCTTCCTGGAGACCCTCCACAGCTTCAGCATCCACCACCTGCTCTTCCTTCAACTCATTGTCGGCATCAGGCCGGGCGAAAGCAGCGAAGTTGCTGCCCGCTTCGATGCCATGGCGGCTGCGAGTGGCCTCCAGATCGGCATCACTGGGATCGTCAAGAACGGCCGTGGCATCGGCGGCTGGTGCCGCAGGCATGTCGACGGTGTAGTCAGGACGCAGATTCTGCATGCGGCGGTAACCAGCAGGATCTTCCGCCAGGATGTCTGGGTGCGGACCGGCCTCGGCCTTCAGTTCTTCTTCAAAACCACTGAACCCGGTGCCGGCGGGAATCAGGCGACCGATGATCACGTTCTCCTTGAGTCCCCGCAGCCAGTCGCTCTTGCCTTCAATGGCCGCTTCGGTGAGCACACGGGTGGTTTCCTGGAAGGATGCCGCGGAGATGAAGCTGTCGGTGTTGAGGGACGCCTTGGTGATGCCCAGCAAAACGGGAGTGAACTCGGCAGGAGCTCCTCCTGTGATTGACATCGCCTGGTTGGTGTCCTCCACCTGACGCAGCTCGATCAGCTCACCGGGCAGCAGAGTGGTGTCACCTGCATCCTCCACTCGGACCTTGCTCGTCATCTGGCGAACAATCACCTCGATGTGCTTGTCGTCAATGGACACACCCTGGGACTTGTAGACGTTCTGAACCTCGGTCACCAGGCGGTGCTGGAGCTTGGCAATCGCCTCCTGCGCTGCCTCCATCAGAGGCTTGCGGCTGCGCAGATCCTCGAAGAAACACTCCAGCAGCTCATGGGGATTGATGGGTCCGTCCGTGAGCAACTCACCGGCAGTCACCTGCTGACTGTCGCTGACCATCACATTGCGCCCGAGCAGAATCGGATACTCAGCGACAGCATCATCAGCCTCGATGACCGTCACCGTGGTGTTTTCGTCATCCTCGTCCTGTTTGATCTCAACGGTGCCCGGCTTCTTACAGAGGATCGCTGATTCGCGCGGACGGCGAGCCTCAAGCAATTCCTCGATCCTCGGAAGGCCCTGAACGATGTCTCCCGTCTTCTGGCGTTCAAACACCAGCAGAGCGAGGCCATCTCCCCGCTGCACCAGATCACCGTCGCGGACGTGCAGCAAGGAATCCGGAGAGATCATGTAAGGACGACCCAGACGCAGAGTGACGCTCTGGCTGTCGACCTTCTCAATCTCACCGCAGCAGTCGGAGGGCTGTCCTGCCGCGAGTTCTTCACCATCCACGATCCGCTGACCAACCGTCACGACGGGCTGGCCATTGGTATTGATCGTGAGCGTGTCCTCGGGACGTTCCACGATCAGGCGACGCACGGGTTCATCGGCCGTGGCCTCGGGCATCTGAGCGACACCTTCCTGTTTGCAAAGGATCTGGGTGGTGGCAATCACCTCGCCGGCCTTGATCGACTGACCATCTTCCACCTGAAGCTCGGTATGGGTGGATCCATGGCTGGAATCAGAGATGGTGTCACGGCGGACAAGAATGCTCTCCAGGATCACGAGCTGAAGACGCTCGATCGTCTTGGCGCGCTTGTCCGGAACCGCTTCCACATCCACAGTCATCTGAGGGGTGGTGTCGAACGTTTCGAGCATCAGCTGCGTCCGCAAAAGCTCGACACCCTCCACGGACTTGACCAGCTCGTTGTCCTTGAAAGCAAGACGCTGGCTGGCCTTCAGGCCAAGGTGAGGTCCATTGGGCTGTTTGACATGGCCCAGATCAGGCAGCTGAGCCTCGTTAGGAATCGTGTACTCCTCGACAGGACGAAGCAGCAGACCGCTGCCTTCAGGGGTTTCAACCGTCTGCACATAGACCATGGTCTCGGTGCTGATCCCCTTGGCGATCGGCTCACCGGGATTGACCATCACGCCATCACCCTGGAAGCGCTCCAACGCTTTCTTCTCAGTGCAGAGATGGAAGCTGCCGCTGCGGACGATGATCTCGCGCAGGATGTCGTTCTTTTGGGTGACGGTGACGATGCCAGCCGTCTGACTGAAGATGTCCTTGACAACCTCTGTGCCGGCCTCGATCCACTGGCCATCGGTGATCATCAGCAAGGAGATGTCCTTGTTGATCTCGTGGGTTTCCTGGGGAATCCAAAGCAACGTCCCCCCCTTGTTCACCTCGTAACCGTTCTTGGCAGAGCGTGCTTTCTTGATTGCGAGTCCTGGAGCGAAACGCACCAGACCACCGGTCTGGGTGCGGAAGCGATCATCGTTGAGCTCAGCAACTACTTCACCGCTGCCGATCTTGCTGCCCGGGATGGTGTTGAGCCGATAGCGGGTGCCGTCCTTGGCCTCCAGATTCCAGATCTCTCCGGCATGAGTTGACTCACCCTGGAGTTTGAAGTCCCTTAGTGTCATCGCCGTTGTGACGATCTGCACCTCACGGGAATCGCCCAGAGCTTCCCTCAGGCGGATCGCACCGCCGTACTCGGAGGACTGACTCGCCTCGGCAAGCACCTGACCCTCCGTCACAGTCGCCCCAGCTGTCACAACTGGACGGGCATTCGGTGGCAGGTTGTAGACATCGCCAGCCAGCACCCACATCCGGCCGAGTCGCTGGGCCTTGTGGGTGATGTTGCCCTGACGGTCGGTGACCTCACGGGGCTGGATCGAGGGGTCGTAGCTGACCTGACCCGCCAGGTCACAGATCACGTCCTTGGTGGCCTTCTCAACACTTTTCTTCACCGCACCTGCGGCGATCTGGGCAACGGTGACATCAGCATCGATGGCTTGACCGTTGTCGACGAAAAGCAGCGACCCGTTGGTGATCTCAATTTTCTGGGGTTTGCCCTTACCGGATGGCTGGATCGTGAGGATGAAATCAACCTCTGCCTGCTGGGCGTTGACTCCATGGGGGGTGCGATAAGGACGCACGCGCGCCTTGGCACCAAATTCAACTGTTCCCTCCACTTTGGAGCGCACCACGCCGGTCTCTGCGGTGGACACACCACCGGTGTGGAACGTCCGCATCGTGAGCTGCGTGCCCGGTTCCCCGATGGACTGAGCGGCAATGATCCCGACAGCTTCTCCGAGGTCCACGAGCTCGTTGTGCGCCAGTGCCCAGCCGTAACACTTGCGGCAGACGGAACGGTTGGCTTCGCAGGTGAGCGGTGATCGCACGCTCACAGCCTGCACGCCAGCCTGTTCGAAGCGCTTGGAGAGAGGTGGGTCGATTTCGGTGTTGCGCTCAGCCAGCACCTCACCTTCAGCACTCACCACCTGATCAGCAGTGAGACGCCCCACAAGACGATTGCCGTATTTACCATCCTCCGCCTTCACCAGAATGAAACGGGTGGTCCCGCAGTCGTCCTCTCGGACGATCACATCCTGAGCCACGTCGACCAGACGCCGGGTCAGATAGCCGGAGTCGGCTGTGCGAAGAGCTGTATCCACCAGACCCTTGCGGGCGCCGTAGGAGGAGATCACGTATTCCGTGACGGTAAGTCCTTCGCGGAAATTCGTGCGGATGGGCAAGTCGATGATCTCCCCCTGGGGATTGGCCATCAGGCCACGCATCCCCACCAGCTGACGCACCTGGGACATATTTCCCCTGGCGCCGGAATTGGCCATCATCCACACGGAGTTGAGTGGATCGTTCTGGTTGAAGTTCTTTTTGACCGCATCCACAAGACGCTCATTGGTCTCAGTCCAGGTGTCGATCACCTTGGTGTGACGCTCCACCTCCGTGATCACACCGAGGCGATAAGACTCTTCGGTCGCCGTGATCAGTTCCTCCGCCTGACCAAGAAGGTTCTGCTTCGCTTCAGGCACCTTGAGGTCGTTGACCGAAATGGAAACGGCAGCCTGGGTGGCGTAGCGGAACCCGAGGTCCTTGAGCTGGTCGGCCATGGCGGACGTGGCCGCAGTGCCATGGTGCTTGTAGGCCCAGGCCACCAGCTGCTTGAGGCCCTTCTTATCAACAACGCGATTGCGGAAGGGAGGTGGAGTCTTGGCCAGAGGGCGAGATTTGGGAGCGGCCTTGGCAGCCTTGGCAGCCTTGGATCCCTTGGAAGACTTACGGGACTTGGAAGGAGTGGAGGTCATGACAGCGCGGGAAGGAGAGGATTGAAAAAACGAGCGGATCGAAGATGAGCGTCAGGTGGCTGCCACCGCGTCGATGATCGTGTGATTCATCACGACACGACCCACGGTCGTGAGGATGTAGCGACTGATCAGAGCTCCATCGTCATCAAAACGGTCCCTGCGATAAGTCCATTGCTCCAACCGCGTTCCATCCGCGAGGGTTTCAGTGGATACGGGTTCCTCGCGTTCATCATCATCTTCAACTTCACCGTTGAAACGGACCCAGACCCAGTTGTGCAGGCCGAGACGTTTGTCTTCGAACGCATGGATCACATCCTCGAGATCAGAGAACGTGCGTGAGCGATCACCGAATTCAACCGGGCTCTGATCAGGCTGAAGGGCGGTCAGGTAGTAAGCACCCAGCACCATGTCCTGAGACGGCGTGATGATCGGATCACCGGTGGCCGGAGACAGGATGTTGTTACTGGCAAGCATCAACATGCGTGCTTCGGTCTGAGCTTCGATCGCCAG
The DNA here is from genome assembly GCA_011523835.1 of Synechococcus sp. CO36386bin_29. Taxonomy (GTDB): domain Bacteria; phylum Cyanobacteriota; class Cyanobacteriia; order PCC-6307; family Cyanobiaceae; genus Synechococcus_C. The sequence continues at coordinate 5,149 of WTFZ01000174.1, forward strand.
GGGCACGTGAACAGCCATCTGGTCCCCGTCGAAGTCAGCGTTGAAGGCAGGACAGACAAGGGGATGCAGCTGGATGGCACGTCCATCAACGAGCTTGGGCTCAAAGGCCTGAATGCCAAGACGGTGCAGCGTCGGTGCTCGGTTCAGCATGATCGGGTGACCGTCGATCACTTCCTGCAGCACCTGCATCACCTCATCGTCGGCGCGCTGGATCAGCTTTTTGGCGGCCTTGATGTTGTTGACGATGTTCTGGCGGAT
>WTFZ01000033.1 GCA_011523835.1 Synechococcus sp. CO36386bin_29
CATCGTGACCGGCCATCACGGCGAACAGATTCGGTGCCGGAGCCAGGGGCAGATCAACAAGACCGCCCAGCTCGACCGACACCGCGGCGGCGAATCCCACCGGTGCATTCAAGCCAGTGCCCACGGCGGTCCCTCCCAGCGGCAGCTGGTGCAGTTCCGGCAGGCAGTCTGCCAGGCAGCGGCGAGCTTGCCCCAGCTGATCCCGCCAGGCGGAGACCTCATCAGCGAGACGCAGTGGCACCGCATCCTGCAGATGGGTGCGACCGATCTTGACGATGTCGCTCCAGGCCCGGACTTTGTCGTCCAGCCCTCCAATCAGCGCATCCAGCTCCGGTAGTAGCGCCTGCTGCAGCCGCAGGGCGGCTGCCACATGGATCGCGGCAGGGAAGGCGTCGTTCGTCGACTGGGATCGATTGACGTGATCATTCGGATGCACTGGGGAATGGCTGCCCAGCGGTTCGCCGCGTTGGCGGGAGACGAGGTTGCTGATCACCTCGTTCATGTTCATGTTCGTCTGGGTTCCACTGCCCGTCTGCCAGACGCTGAGCGGGAACTGGTCGTCGTGCTGGCCGCTGGCGATGGTTTCGGCGGCCTCCGCGATCGCGCTGGCCCTGGCTGGATCGAGAACCTCCATTTCGGCGTTGACCACGGCACAGGCTTGTTTGATCCGGGCCAGCGCATGGATCAGTTCAGCCGGCATCCGCTCATCACTGATCGCGAAATTCCTGAGGGACCGCTGGGTCTGGGCGCCCCAGAGCGCTTCTGCAGGAACACTGACCGGCCCCAGGCTGTCTTTCTCCTGTCGAACCCGATCATTCATCGCAGAATGCCGCCCCAAACTCTCAATCGTATGCAGCCGGGATGAGCTTTCTGACACTGGCAGAGCGCAACCACGGCTGCTCGGTGGAGCTGCCTGGGGGTGAGCAGGACTGTCTGGAATGGTTTCTGCAGAAACCGAGGCGGACCATGGCGGCCCTGCTCAGCCGTGAGCGGATGACACCACTGGGTCAGGGAAGGTTCCTCTACCAATCCAGGCCGTTCCGGGTGCTGCAGTTCGAGATCACACCGGTTGTGGTGTTTCAGGCGGTTTGGCAGAACAGCTGCCTACGGATTGACTTTGAGGACTGTCAGCTGAAGGGGCTCGGCGTGGTGCAGGAGGCGATTCGGTTTGAATGTCGAGCCGTGCTGACACCAGGCGATCAGCGGCTGGATGCCGAGGCGACCGCGGCGCTGGCCATCGCCGAGGGGCATCCGCTGCAGCGTCTTCCGCGGTCTGTGAAGGAAGCCTTGGCCGCGAAGGCCCTCGGCCTTGTTTTTGAACGTTTGGAACGCCGTTGTCAAGGCGGTTTGCGTCGTGCGGTGGAACGCTGGATCAAGGCCTGAGCTGTGGGTGAGGGTGCCAGGGATCGAGAAATTCCCCGGGTACACTCACGCCTGCCATTCGGTTTGCGAAGACATGTCGTCGACCAAGATGGCCAGAACGTTGATTGAATTCAAACGAGCCTGCAGAGAAGAATCTGTACCTCGAGGACGGTCACGTTGTCTGTTGAAAAATATCTCCTTGTCGTTGAGGGAGGGGCAGAAGCTTGGTGTGTTCAGCGACTCCAGCAAGAGTGCCCAAGCTCTTCTGGAGTGTGCATCTGAGGTGGCGCCACTGCAGTCCGGAAAGGTTGACATTCGGGCCAATGTGAGCTGGCCAATGCCTTCGCGCGGCGCCTTGGATGGTGTGCTGACAGGTCGCCAGAATGCGAAGTTCCTGCAGGCGATTTATGGAAAACCTGGTGAAAGAAGGGAGGAAATCGCCAGAATTGAGGAATTGGCAGCTCTCGAAACCGGTTATTTCGATCAGCCTGTAAAGACTTGGGGAACTCAGATGAGAGGTCGTTTTGATGTTGCCTTGTCTCTGATATTTGATTTTGACGTCTATATCGTTTCAAAGAAGTTTCCTTGGAGTCAGTCTTCCAAGCCCCAGCTTGAATCTCTTGTCAGGGAGGCCTTTGACCGCCGTGTCGCGGGTAAAACATTGCTTCTATTTCACCAAGATGAGGAATTTATTGGGCGCTATTGTGACGAAGCAATTGTGATCAAAAAAGGTCAGATTGCATACCAAGGTGACTTTTCAGGGGCGCAAAAATGGTTTCATTGTAATGTCAGCAAGTCTCAGAATGATGATGATGTTCAGGATCAGGAATTTGAGGATTCCTCCTCGACGACGGTAGAAGAATCTGAAGACGAGGCGCAGTTGTGGTGATCATATTAGCTGCTATGAGCCGCAAAATTGTGCGTATTCTGAATGGATTTGCGCTGCAAATACGGATCGTTCTGGCCTTGGCAGATCGAGATTTCCTTATGCGTGCTGAGAAGGGAGACTTCGGAGTCTGGGGTGTGGTGTTCGAGCCCTTGGCTCTGATGTTGACGCTGCTTGCACTTCGAATTCTAGTGCGAGTGAAAACTGTTGATTTGATGAACCCATTGATTTGGTTGGCCTGTGGGATCACAATGCTGTATCTATTTAGAAAAATTGCCATCAAGGCTCTGACTGGTGTCAAGAAAGGTCAGAGAATGTTTTTCTACCGCAGGATCAGGCCGCTGGATACTTTGTTGGCTTCAGCGTTGATCGAGGCTCGCGTTCATGCCTCCATTCTCGTCATGATCTTCGTGTCAGAAGCATTCTGGTTCTGGCGAATTCAGTTAGACGATCCTGGTCTTGCTCTGATTGATTTTCTGGTCACTGTGGTGCTCGCAATCGGTATCGGTGTCAGCGCATTGGTGATCGGTCATCGCATACCCATCGTCAAGACATTGACTAAATTTGGGTTGAACAGATTGTTGCTCTGGACATCTGGAATTTTCTTTGCCACCTACCAACTTCCTGGTCCTCTCAGGCCCTATGTGACGTGGAATCCGTTGCTTCATTCTGTGGAAATTCTCAGACATTCAATCAACAATGCTTATCCAATACCTGATATCAGTCTCGACTATCTGCTCACCTGCGCTTTCCTTAGTTGCGGTTTTGGTTTAATCTTCTATTTCTCAAACGAGGCCTTGCTGCTGTCCGATGACTGAACAGGACCGTCAACAGGGAGGCCTCAGCCGCATCGGAAAGTCTTCGTCTGGCTTGTCTTCGCCGTCGCTGAGCTGGGTCGGTGGCAAGACGTCCGGGTTGTCAACTCTGGCCCTGCCCCGGCTCAAAACAGGCCTGAACTGGTCTTGGCGCACCCTCCTCAACGGCAGTGTTCTGGCCACTCTCTTTGTGGTGGGCTCGGCTCTCTACTGCTTCGGGATCGGCCGCGATCGCTACACGTCGGTTTCTGAGTTCGTGATCAAGCAGCCGATGCCACCCAGTGCGACCGGTTCCGTTCTGCTCGGTGGCACCGCGATGAGCACCAGCGTGCTGGCCTCCCTCGAAGACGGTCGCTATCTGCAGAGCTACCTGAAGTCCAGCGACGTCAAGCAGAGCGTCTTCCCCGACCCGAATGTGTTCAAGGCCAGGTATGCCCCTGTTGCTCCCGATGGATGGAGCGGCCTCTCACCCGATGCCGTTGAGCAGGATCAACTGGCTTTCTTTCAAAGGCAACTCGAGGTTATTCCTCAGGAAATGTCCGGAGCCATTGTGCTCACCACGAATGCTTACACGGCCCAGGATGCTTTTGATCTGAATCAATCTCTCCTCAATCAGGCCCAGTTGTTTGTCAATGATGTCAATCAGTCCATCAGTGCTGATCAGAGGTTGTTTGCAGAGAAACAGGTTACGTTTGCCAAAGACAGACTGAAGAAGTCTTCCGATGAACTGGAAGCCTTTCAGGACAAATACGGGCAGCTCAGTCCTGAGCAAGAGCAGCAGGCCACGACGTCTTTTATCAACGATCTGGAATCCCGCCTGGTCGATCTGAAGGTCGAGGAGGCGAGCCTCCGCCGTCAGTACCGGGATCCGAATGCGCCGGAAGTCGCTTTTGTCGCCGACCAGGTTCGTGAACTGGAACGACAGATTCAGGAAGAACGTGACAAGGCCGTCGGGCCTGCCGGCCGGGATCTCAACAAGCTTGCCAATCAGGCATCCCGGCTTCAGAGCGATGTTGAGTTTGCCAGAGAATCACTGAACTCCGCCATGATCGCTGCTGATAACAGCCGGATGGAGAGCCAGCGTCAGCTCAAGTTCATTGTGATGTTGAGCAAACCTCAGGTTTCAGCGGCTCCTGATGATTCATGGCGTTGGAGAGCATTTCTGTCCTGTATCGGGGCTGTCATTGTGATCTGGGGTGTCGGTGGCTTCATGCTTTCAGCCATCAACCGCGATTGATTCGGTCAACTCCAGCTGCTCCTGTATCCGTTTGGCGAGTCGTGGATTGTGAGAACGAACCAGCTCCCTCCACCCATCTGTGTTCTGTCGCGTTGGGTTTCCCTTCAGAAGAGTCACCTTGATAAACGGAAATCCCTGATCGACGATCAGAGATTTCCAGTCGTAATGCAGCACATTTCCGTTCGATTGCTCGGAGTAAATCGCTTTGAGTTTCAGTCCTTCGCTGGCGAGCTTGGCGGTTAAACCGACCTCACACCTCTTGATGATGTCTGGCTTTGAGTTCCAAACCTTCAGATCATTCCAGAAGTCATGAAAGCTGGGGTGATCCAGAGCCGGTCTCCGATAGGAGATGAAAGCGGATTGCAGATGTGGCTCATACATCAGATCGTCGGTCAGACCGATGGCATCGCCATCGGTCTGTTTCAGTTTCTGAAAGAGGCTGCGCAGTGGTCGAACCGGTCCCCAGAAACTGTCATTGGTGAGAATCACCTCCTCTGAGGTTTCAATGGCATCGCGGAACATATTCAGCCCTGTCCGCCAGCTGCCGAAGTCGTAACCCACATTGCGGCGCACCACGATGCCAACACAGTGCCGCCGCAAGCGCTGCAGCAGAGCCGGCTGATCGCCCAGGGCCGGAGTGGCAGCGACCAGAATCACATCACAGAAGCGGCTGTAGGCCCGGATCAGATCGATCAGATCCGGGCGCATCCCCCCCTTGGCATCGAACTGGGCCATCAGCAGCAGAGGTCGTCGACCCGGTTGGAAGCGCCGTCGCCACACGCTCAGGGCTTCATCGCCGACAGCTTGACCGGGGGCGTCGGCGGTCGAAACGATCGTGTAACGGGTGGTGTGCGGCGCCAGGTAAGGGCTGGCGAGCGGGTCGCCCCTCCGGAACAGGGCGGCATGGCGGCTGCGTAGCCGACCCTGGTCGATCTGTTGCTGGCGGAGCGCATTGCTCAGCAGGGGAGCGTCGGCATCCTCGATCCTTGGAAGGATCACGGTGCACTCCGGTGTGGCCACGGTGATCCGTTGCCGTTCCCC
>WTFZ01000020.1 GCA_011523835.1 Synechococcus sp. CO36386bin_29
GTGCGTTCGGCTCGCATTCGCGGGCCGAGAGGGTCGTTGGTGCTGTCAGGACGCGAGCTGCGTCAGCGGCTTGGCCTGAAAAGCACAATGGTGCGCTTCGACATGGTCCGCGATGACGGCTTCGAGCGCTCCCCTGAGATGCCGCTGGAGTCCTCGCCGTCCCGCGAGCCATCGGATCTAATCGGTCTCTGGAGCGATTCGGCCAGCGGCTTCAGCGAACCTGCGGATCCAGGGCTTGCGCCACCACCACCACCACCACCACCACCACCGCTGCAGTCGCCTCTCAGCTACCACGACGGCCCGAACAGCTTTGTGCTCGAAGCACGAGGCCAGGGGTATGGACACGGCGTGGGCATGAGCCAGTGGGGAGCCCACGGGCTGGCTGAGCAAGGAGCTGATTTCCGCCAGATCCTTCTGCACTACTACCGAGGGGTGCAGATTCGTCCTTACCGGCCTAGCGATGATCCATCGCTGGCATTCAGCCCTGGACCGGAGCCAGCCTGGTGGGGTTGATCCCCGCTTCATCTGTGTCGAAGCTTTCCCCGTCCCTTTTGGTTCAGCGCCGCCCTGATCCCGTTGCGCTGATGGACGCGGTGGTGGATGTCTTAGACGCGTCCCTGCAGACGCGTGTGCAGCAGCAACAATTTCGTCCTCTCGGCCTGGCCACCGGTCGCACCATGGAGCCCCTGTATGCGGCTCTTTGTGCGCGGCTGAAGAACTGGCCGGCGCTCGATCTGCAGTGGCTACGGGACCATTGGTGCAGTTTCAACCTCGATGAATACGTGGGGCTGCAGGCCGGGGATCCGCGCAGCTTCGCGGCTTACATGCAGACCCACCTGGCAGGCCCTTTGGATCTGCCGACCGACCGGGTCGGAATTCCTGATGGTCTGGCCTGCGATCCAGGTTTGGAGGCGCGTCGTTACAGCACCGCACTGCAAAAGGCGGGGGGACTCGGGCTTCAGCTTCTTGGCCTAGGCAGCAATGGCCATGTGGGCTTCAACGAACCACCCTCAGGGGTCGACAGCCCGTGCCGGGTTGTGACCTTGCAGGCAGCCACACGGATTCAGAACGCTGACGCCTTCGGCGGTGATTCCGAGGCCGTGCCCAAGCAGGCGATCACGCTCGGGTTGGAGGAGATTCTCAGTGCCGACGTGATTCATCTGATCGTGACCGGCAGCGCCAAGGCGGAGATTCTGCGCGCGGCCCTGTTGGAGCCCAGCACTGACCTGGTTCCCGCCAGCTGGCTTCAACGGCATCCGCGGGTGCACGTGTGGGTGGATGATGCCGCCTATGCCCGTCTTTCGGCACTTTGACCCGCTGGCAGTTCTCGATCGATCGCGGCGGCACCTTCACCGATGTGGTGGCACGACGGCCTGACGGAGGGCTCATCGTGCGCAAGGTGCTGTCGGTGCAGCCCGGCCTTGAGGGCGATCCAGCGGTGGATGCGATCCAGGCCCTCATGGCGACGGAAGGCCTTGGTTCCGGATCGGGCATTGAGGAGCTTCGACTGGGAACCACCGTGGCCACCAATGCTCTGCTTGAGGGCAAGGGGGAGCCAGTACTTTTGCTCACTAACACGGGCTTGGCCGATCTGCTGCGCATCGGTGATCAGCACAGGCGGGACCTCTTCGCGTTGGAGATTCCCATGTCTCCCTCTCTGATCGCGGCGGTTGAGGAGGTTGAGGGTCGTCTTGATGCGGAGGGGGGCGAACTGGAGCCTTTGGTGGTCGATGCCGCTCTCATCAGTCGGTTGCGGGCCCATCGCATCGCGGGTCTGCGCAGTTGTGCCATCGCCCTGATGCACGCCTGGCGGACGCCAGCCCATGAACAGGCTCTCGCGGAGGCCGCGTTCGCAGCTGGCTTTGAGACGGTGATCTGCTCCCATCAGGTGAGCCCTCTGCCCCGACTGGTGCCCAGGGGACAAACCACCCTGGTGGAGGCTGCTGTGCGGCCGGTTTTGCAGACCTATCTCAACCAGGTGCAGGCTGCGCTGCAGGGACAGCCCCGGCTGCGGGTGATGACCTCCAGTGGAGGCCTGCAGACCCCAACGTCTCTGCTGGCCAAGGACACAATCCTGTCTGGGCCAGCGGGCGGCATGGTCGGCGCCGTGGCTGCGGCCCAACAGGCCGGTGTTGGGCATCTCCCCCTGGTTGGCGTGGATATGGGAGGCACGAGCACCGATGTGTTCTGCCTGCCGGCGGGGGCGGCCGATCGCGACTGGGACCGCAGCCCCGAAACAGAGATCGCCGGTTTGCTGCTCACGGCATCCCGATTACCGATTCATACGGTGGCTGCAGGAGGCGGCTCGATCATCCAGGACGATGGCGGGCGGATGCTTGTGGGGCCCCGTTCGGCTGGAGCGGATCCAGGCCCTGCCTGTTATGGCAGGGGTGGCCCCCTCACCATCACCGATGCCCATCTCTTGCTGGGTCGGCTGCAGGCGCAGGCTTTCCCGGCGGTGTTTGGTCCGAATCGTGATGCCCATCCGAACCTGGCGATCACGCAGAACAGGTTCGCTGTTCTGGCTGAATCGCTGCAGCGAACGCCGGAAGCACTGGCGGAGGGGGCCCTCGACCTCGCGGTTGAGGCCATGGCGGCAGCCATCCGTCAGGTGTCTCTGTTCCGCGGTCATGACATCCGCGGGGGTGTTCTGGTTGCCTACGGCGGTGCGGCCGGTCAGATGGCCTGTCGCGTGGCCACTGCCCTGGGGCTGCGCCAGGTGTTGTTGCATCCCCTGGCCGGGGTGCTCTCGGCCTATGGGATTGGTCAGGCCCGTCCGCGTCAGCTGCGGCAGGCGGCGGTGCGCGAGCCCCTCGATCGCTCCTGCTTGACCCGGTTGCCGGCCCTGGTCGCTGAACAGCTGGCCTTGGCCCACGCTGCCCTGGAGCAGGTGTGCGGTCGTTCCGTGGCGGTGGGGGAGCAGCGGGTCCACCTGGAACTGCGGGATGGGGCCGCGGAGCAGGGACTGCTCATCGCTCTCGAGCCTTCTCCGCAACAGCCTTCCCTGGAGGATCTGCTGGCAGCCTTTGCCCAGGCGCACCTGCAGCGCTTCGGCTATGCCCCATCTCCCGACACCCGATTGGTGGTGGAGCGGATCGACGTGGAGGTGCTGGCTGCGGCGGAGCTTCCGGCGCAGGGCCAGGACGAACTGTTCGGGCCTGCCGGCATCCTCGCCAGCGTTCCTGATGCGGCCAGGGTGCATTGGCCGCAGCGCGGATGGTGTGCCGTTCCGGTTGTGCAACGGCAGCACCTTCCCGTGAATCAGCGCCTGGAGGGACCGGCCTTGATCCTTGATCCCACGGCTGGAACCGTGCTGGAGCCTGGTTGGTCAGCCCGGAGACTGCCGAACGGGAGCCTGTCGCTGGAGATGGATGGAGGCGAGGCGGGGGCTGCGGCGAGTCCTGCCGCTGCAAGTCGTGAACCTCGCGTCCCTCAGAGCCCCGATCCTGTGGATCTGAGCCTGTTCCATCACCGGTTCATGCAGATCGCGGAACGGATGGGAGAGAGGCTGCGTCAGACCAGCCGCTCGGTGAACATCCGCGAACGGCTTGATTTTTCCTGCGCCCTCTTCGATGGCGAGGGTGCCCTGGTGGCCAATGCTCCCCATATCCCCGTGCATCTGGGCTCCATGGGCGATGCAGTGGCGGATCTGCTCCAACAAGTGCGCCAGGGCGAACGCCCTGCTCTGCACGCCGGCGACACGATCATCAGCAATGACCCCTTCCATGGGGGGACTCACCTGCCTGATATCACCGCCATCACTCCGGTGTTCAGCGATCGGCAGGAGGCACCGTTTGCGTTCGTGGCCTGCCGCGGGCACCACGTGGATGTGGGGGGACTCACACCGGGGTCGATGCCGCCCTTCAGCACGAGGATCAACGACGAGGGGTTGCTGGTGCGCAACTGGTGGCTGGTGCGCCAGGGCATCCTCGATCAAGACGGCTGGAGTGAGCTGTTAAGCCGTCAATCCATCCCCCCGAGGGCACCCGATCTGCTTTGGGCAGATCTGCAGGCTCAGGTGGCAGCGAACCATCTCGGTGTGCAGCTGCTTGAAACACTCCTCCAGGCTGAGGGACCTTCTCGCGTGAGCCTCTATCTCCAGCATGTTCAGGACAATGCCGCCAGCAGCGTTCGCCGCCTGATCGATCGTCTGCAGGACCGGCACTGTGAGGTGCAGCTTGATAACGGCGCCTGGCTGCGCTTGGCTCTGCGGGTGCAACGGCAGAGTCGCCGAGCGGTGCTGGATTTCAGCGGTAGCTCTCCGCAGGGAGATCACAATTTCCAGGCTCCGCTGGCGGTGACCAAGGCCGCCGTGCTCTACGTGCTGCGTTGTTTGGTGGAGGATCCGATTCCCCTCAATGCCGGTTGCTTTGAGCCTTTGCGTTTGGTTGTGCCGGAGGGGTGTTTGCTCAACCCCAGGTCTCCTGCTGCGGTGGTGGCGGGGAATGTGGAAACCTCCCAGGCGCTCTGCAATCTTCTGTTCGCTGCCGTGGGTGCCATGGCGGCCGCTCAGGGCACGATGAACAACCTCACCTTCGGTGATGGCCGCCGCCAGTACTACGAAACGATCGCAGGTGGTGGTGGGGCTGGCCCCGGCTTCCACGGATCAAGTGGTGTGCAGACCCATATGACCAATTCAAGGCTCACGGATCCTGAAATTCTTGAGCAGCGTTTTCCGGTGAGGCTGGAGCGTTTTGGCTTCCGCTCAGGGAGTGGCGGTGCCGGCCGTTGGACAGGGGGCGACGGTCTGGTGCGGGAGTTCAGATTCCTGGAACCGATGACAGTGGCCTTGCTGTCGGGTTCTCGTCGGGTGGCTCCGTTCGGACTGGAGGGAGGCGACGATGGGGCCTGCGGTGCAGCGGTGCTCATCCGTGCTGATGGGGCACGTGCAGAGCTTCAAGGGTGTGCTCAGCTTGAGGTGAAGTCGCAGGATCGTTTGCTGATTGCCACGCCTGGAGGAGGAGCCTGGGGAGCTTCGGTTGACTCCTGTCAGCCGTGATGGGTTGTCCCACGGCGACTGTTCTGACGATCTGTTTCACGGTTCAGGTGCCGAACCCGGTTGATTTTTTCCTGGCCTTTTTGCCTGGTTTCTCAGAGCTCTTGGTTGGCATCGGTTCCGATGCTTCATCGTTAAAAATCAATCCATCGATCCATGTTGTGAGGATATAAACAACGATGAGAACCGGAATGATGACTCCCCATTCATTGGGGAATTCGTAAGGGATTTGTCTGACTCCGTAGATCGCTAGATA
>WTFZ01000169.1 GCA_011523835.1 Synechococcus sp. CO36386bin_29
ACGCGATCTTCGGTTTCGAGCGTGACATCACCTTCTTCAAGGTCGATATCCACGTATTTGGCCACGACCTCGAAAATTTCACGGCGCATCTGATCCAGCTGCTCGGGACTCAGATCGCTTCGATCATGAGCCAGCACGAGCTGGAGGCGTTCTCTGGCAGTTGTGGCGCTGGCCGGTTGGCGACCAAGAATTCGATCCAGAAGGTCCTGAAGAGTCATGGCGTTCAGAAGATCTTGGTTTGCATCATTCGGCGAACCTTGGCTCGCAGTCCCGTTCGTCCTTCACGGGCGGGATCCATCAGCGGGATGTCTTCACCTTGCAGGCGTCTGGCGATGTTCGCGTAGGCCTTCGCAGCAGGAGAAGCACTGCCGTTGAGTGTGAGCGGTTCACCGCGGTTGGTGCTCACAATCACCTGCTCATCCTCAAGAACAAGGCCCAGCAGAGGAAGAGCAAGAATGTCGGTTACATCGTCCACAGCCAGCATCTCCTGATTGGCCATCATCCGAGGGCGAACCCGATTGAGAACGAGCTGCACAGGGGTGACGCCCCGTGTGTTCAGAAGACCGATCACGCGGTCCGCATCCCGCACTGCGGACACCTCAGGCGTCGTGATCACGATCGCTTCGCGGGCAGCGGCCGCAGCATTCTTGAATCCGTCCTCAATGCCCGCAGGACAGTCGATGAGGACGTAATCGAACCGTTCGGAGAGCATGCCGACGATGGCCTGCATGTCTTCAGGTTTCAACCATTCGAGCATCCGCGGATTCCCGGCTGGAAGCAAGGCGAGATTCGGCTCCTGTTTGTGCTTAACGAGGGCCTGGTCCAAGCGGCATGTTTCAGCCAGCACTTCCTGTGCTGTGTAAACAATTCGGTTTTCCAGGCCTAGAAGCAAATCAAGATTTCGCAATCCGAAATCAGCATCCAGTACCACCGTGCGTGCACCCTGCCTGGACAGCGCGATGCCGAGGTTGGCGGTGAGTGTCGTCTTGCCAACGCCACCTTTGCCTGAGCAGATCAGGATCGTTCGCGAAATTGTCACGGGGTCCCGGTTGGTGCGGCCACATTAATGGCTTCGATCGGTTCTCACTCTTTTCCGGTGATTCGTTTGATCATCAAAGAAGGGAGGCTGGGCCGGTTCGATGGCGATCTCTCCCTCCCGGATGCAAGCCTGCTCTGCCTGTCCGGCCATCGGAGGCTCTTCCGGCCCTCGGGCGACACAATCGGCAATGCGCAGTTGCAATGGCCTCAGCTGCAGCGCAATGATCCGTGCCAATTGGTTTCCGGCGGCCCCGGCATGTGCGCGTCCTCGCAAGCGGCCCCAGATGTAGACATCGCCATGGGCCGTGACAGAGGCCCCCGGGTTGACATCGCCAACCACCAGGGCATGCCCCTCACTGCTGAGATGATCTCCGGACCGGAGAGTTCCCCGATGGATTCGCAGGTCTCCCCGTTTCTCCATGGTTTGGGTTTCATCTTCTGCGTCACCGGATGTTGTCATCGGTCGCTGGCCTGTCGGACATCCGAGTGCCGAGGCTGCAATCTGCGTTTTGGGGCAGGCGGTGATGATCTGCTGGACTGCGTGCCCCTCGCGTTTGAGCGTCTCCATCAGTTCGGTGAGCTCTCGACAGCCCATGGACCAGTCCCCCAGGTCGAGGTCAACAGATCCAACCGGCAACGACTTCAGCTCGTCTGGAAGCCACTGATGCCAGTCACAGTTTTGGTGAGGCGGCAGGACCAGGACACGTCGAGCCTTTGAAAGGGACGCAGCGTTCATGTTCAGACGTTACCCCCCGAAAACAGCAGTGACCTCCTGTCTCATCCTTGTTTTCAGCTCGTCGCTGATTTCCCGGGGGTGGATCAGCCAGGCCGATTCCGCAGGCGTGGCCAGGCTGCTGATGAGAGTTGAAGCCTGCTCAAGGGCTTGCAAGCTGTGACCATCCCAAAGCCGGAGTCCTCCCCGATAGGGGTGATAGCCGTGAAGCTGATGCTGCCGCAACCCGCAGCAGAGGGTGGGGTCCAGTCCGGCGGCTTCCGACATCGTCTGTGCAGCTGCAAGTAGTTCCAGTCGTTCGGAGGTCTGAAGAGCGCTCACATCCAGAGCTTTGAGCAGCCTGCGATTGAGGAAGCGATCGCAAAGGCTTGCCAGGGGCGCAGGGGCATCGGCCTGCCAGCGCTGCAGGTGATATCCGACCCGAAGATCGTCGTTGGCGATGTAGCTGTCGAGATCAAGTCGCTCGCTCTCCCATAGCCAACGGTGCATGGTGGAATCGGTCCAGATTCGGTCTGGACCGAGATGTCGAGCTTCCTGAATCAGACGCTCCAGAAGCCAGTTGCACATCACGTTGAGCCGGTGGTTGTAGACGCTTCGGTACATCAGGTTGCGAACGACCAGGTAGTGCTCCACCGCCATCAACCCCTTCGGATGAATGGCCAGCTCTCCGTCAGGAGCAAGGGTGATAGCGGCAAGAATGCGATCGAGGTCAAGTTGGCCATACCTGGCACCTGTGCTGTAGCTGTCTCTCAGCAGATAGTCGAGGCGATCACAGTCGAGCTGGCTGCTGACCAGGGATTTGATCACCCCGCGATCCGTCCGGCCATGTTCGAGAAGATCCGCAACCGCATCAGCGGTGCCTGAGGCGTAACCCTCCAGGGAGTCGCGGATCTCGGGATGTTCCCGGATCACCCGAGCGGACCACTGCTCGTGGTGGGTGCCGAACATCTCTTCCCCTGTGTGGCTCAACGGCGCATGGCCCAGGTCATGCAGCAGAGCGGCTCCGTAGAGAACTCCCCGTTGCTCTTCCAGTGAGGGATCCAGCGTTCTGAGTCGTTCCATCGCCCGCCTTGCGATGGAAAACACTCCCAGTGAATGGGTGAACCGGCTTGATTCGGCTCCATGAAATGTGAGAAATGCTGGCCCGAGCTGTCTGATCCGGCGCAACCGTTGAAACGGCGCGGAGTCCACCAGCGAGAGAACCATGGCTTCCGCTGGATCTCGAGATTCCAGGCGGATGCCTCGATGAAGCGGGTCGTGATAGGTGCGGGATGCCATTCAGGATGGATCCGATTCCACAGTTGTGATGGCAGGAGGCTTGGGTTGATCGCTCGGGGGGGCTTGCTCGATCTGTGACTGAAGTACTCGCTCGGCATCATTTAGCCAGCGATCACCTTCTCCTCCAGGGTTCAGAGGCTCCGGTTGATCAAGGATCCGATCCGGTTGGATGCCTTGGCCTTGGATGTCTTGCCCGCTCGGAGTGACATAGCCCGCCACCGTGACAGCGAGACCACTGCCATCGCTCAGGTTGGTGAGGGTCTGAATCAGTCCCTTCCCAAATGTGTTGTCTCCAAGAAGTAGAGATCGACCGTCGTCCTGGAGTGCACCCGCCAGGATTTCACTGGCGCTTGCAGTTCCGCTGTTGACGAGGGTCACCATCGGCCCGCTGTAGAGCAACCCAGGACCCGCCTGAATGGGGTCGGCGATCCCGTCGCGGTTGCGTGTTTCCACGATCGGCTCCTGATCAAGGAACACATCAGCCACGGCCAGTCCTGCGCTCACCAACCCACCGGAGTTGTTGCGCAGATCCAGAACGAGTCCCTCGACGTTTCGATCTGAAAGCTCTTCGAGAGCTTCTTTCACCTGGGTAGGGACGCCTTCACTGAACTGGGTGATACGCAGATAGCCCAGGGTGTGGGCATCGCTGCGCAAGCGTCGTGTTCTTACAGGTCTGAGGTCAATGGTTCGCCGTTCAAGGCTGATCTCCGTGAGCTCTCCCTGGGGGGGCCTCAGCTTCACCAAGACCTGACTGCCCACGGCTCCGCGAAGGCGAGCTGCAGTCGCTTCCAGTCCGAGAACGTCGACGTCCTCGCCATCCACTGCAAGGATTTCGGTTCCACTGGTGACACCTGCGTCGGCTGCAGGAGAGCCTTCAAGAGGAGCAATCACCACGATGGTGTCTGAGTCGGGCGGATGTCCGAGCTGCAATCCAACGCCACTGAGGCTTCCCTCGTTGCTGGCTTTCATCACGGTGTAATCGTCTGGCCTGAGCAACCTTGTGTAGGGGTCATTCAGGGGCAGGAGCATGGTTTCAATGGCGTTGTATGCCTGTTCGCTGGTCTCGATGGAGTTTTCCAGTGCTTTCTGACGCAATCGCTTCCAGCGGATTGCTTCGAACTTCCCTGGGTCGACATAGCTCTGATTCACCAGACGCCAGCTCTCCACCACCAGCTGTTGTGCGTCATTGAGGGCGAGGGCCTGAGGTGCAGCGAGCAGCCAGATCAAAACGCTGATGAACAGGCCAGATGCAAGGCCCTGCAACTGATCTGACCAGCTGTTAACAGTCGGCAACATTGGCTTCATTCTCTCGTGCCTACCAGAGTGTCGCCAGTAGACTCTCGCAATCCAAGCCCACAACTGCATGGCGAACTCCTCACCTGTCTACGACTGGTTCCAGGAACGTCTTGAAATTCAGGACATTGCTGACGACATCAGCAGCAAGTACGTGCCCCCCCACGTCAACATTTTTTATTGCCTGGGTGGCATCACGCTGGTCTGCTTCCTGATCCAGTTCGCCACTGGGTTTGCAATGACCTTCTATTACAAGCCCACTGTCGCCGAGGCTTACAGCTCCGTGCAGTACCTCATGACTGACGTGAGCTTCGGTTGGCTGATCCGCTCGGTGCACCGTTGGAGCGCCTCGATGATGGTGCTGATGCTCATCCTGCACGTGTTCCGCGTCTATCTCACCGGAGGTTTCAAGCGTCCCCGTGAGCTCACCTGGGTAACAGGCGTGACGATGGCTGTGATCACCGTGTCCTTTGGTGTCACCGGTTACTCCCTTCCTTGGGATCAAGTTGGCTATTGGGCTGTGAAGATCGTGTCCGGTGTGCCAGCTGCTATTCCTGTGGTAGGTGACTTCATGGTCGAACTCCTTCGTGGTGGTGAGAGTGTTGGCCAATCCACGCTCACTCGCTTTTACAGCCTTCATACGTTTGTGATGCCTTGGCTGCTGGCGGTATTCATGCTCATGCACTTCCTGATGATTCGAAAGCAGGGCATTTCCGGTCCATTGTGATCCGTTTCAGTTTCTGATTGCTTTTAATCAGAAAATTCTGGTCTGTCTAAGGTTTTTTTATCTCCAGCTGATCCATGCACATTCTCAAGAAGCCGGATCTCTCTGATCCCAAG
>WTFZ01000097.1 GCA_011523835.1 Synechococcus sp. CO36386bin_29
AACAGGCGATCCAACAGCATCAGCGCCCTCAGCCGAGGCTTGATGCCCTCAGGTCACTGGTGACGAGTAAGCCAGGGGGACTTCCCTGGAGAGCCGGTGGAACCGACAGCAGCGACGGTCTGCTTCAAGCCATCGACTGCCTCTGCCGAAACAGTGGCTGCGGCGCTGTTTTAGACAAAACAAAACTGCCTCGTGCAGGGGGATGGCCCGATGGTCCGCTCTGGCAACGCTGGTGCCTGAGTGGTGGTGAAGACTTCGAACTGGTGGTCACCCTTCCCGAACCCTGGGCGAAAGCCTGGATTGACGCTCAACCGTCCTGCCGGCAGGTGGGAGTGATCAGCGATCAAGCCAAAGCGATCGTTTGGAGCGATGACGACACACTGGTGGTCGCGGAGGGGTTCGCCCATTACGCAACGACCTAGGCCATAAAAAAATCCCCCTTTAGAGGGGGGATCGAAAGGCTCAGATCAGTGCGCTCTCCTGGATCACTTCCAGTTGCGGGCAACCACTTCAGCGAGATCCACCACGCGCTGGCTGTAGCCCCACTCGTTGTCGTACCAGGCAAGGATCTTCACCGCCTTGTCACCCATCGCGTAGGTGAGGTCGGCATCAAAGATGGTGGATTCGTTGGTGCCGGCGTAGTCGGTGGACACCAGGGGCAGATCGCTGTACTTGATGATCCCCTTCATGCCGTTCTCGGAAGCCGACTTGATGGCGGCCTTGATGTCGTCGACGCTGGCGGCGCGGGAGGGGCCGAAGGTGAGGTCAACAGCGGAGACGTTCGGGGTGGGAACGCGCATGGCGAAACCGGTGAGCTTGCCCTTCACCTCGGGGTAAACCAGAGCCACGGCCTTGGCAGCACCGGTGGTAGTGGGAACCATGTTGAGGGCAGCAGCACGGGCACGACGCAGATCCCTGTGGCTGTTGTCGAGGATGCGCTGGTCACCGGTGTAGCTGTGGATGGTGGTCATCAGACCCCAATCCAAGCCGAAGCTCTGATCGAGAACCTTCACGATTGGAGCCAGGCAGTTGGTGGTGCAGCTGGCATTGGAAAGGATCTTCCAATCTTCGTGGCGGTACTGGTCATCGTTCACACCCACCACGAAAGTGCCCACACCGTCACCCTTGCCAGGCGCCGTGAGGATCACCTTGCTGGCACCAGCTTCGAGGTGCATGCTGGCTTTCTCATCAGTGTTGAACACACCGGTGGATTCGATCACCAGGTCCACACCCCAATCCTTCCAGGGGCAGTTGAGGGGATTGCGATCGGCGAAGAATTTGATCTCCTTGCCGTTGACGATCATCGTGTCGTCGGTGGTTTCGATCTGAACGCTGCGATCGATGTGACCGAGGATCGAGTCGTAGGTGAGAAGGTGAGCGCTGGTTTTGGGATCGGATGTGGAGTTCATCCCCACGATCTCGAGTCCGGTATCGGCTCCGCGGCTGAGCCAACCCCGCATCACATTGCGACCAATTCGGCCGAATCCATTGATCGCAACGCGCAGGGTCATAACAAAAGCGGGTGATCCGCGACAGGGTTTGGCCGCCGATCATACAGAAATCGCGGGATTTACCTTGTTACTCAGGGTTTTTTGATCACCATCACCCCAGAGCAACAAAGTTCCTGAACTGCTGGTCAGCTCGAAAAGCTGAATTATCGTTCGGGTTCCTGCTTGCGGTCATTGGTCTGCACGCTTGACGTTCAATCGCCTGTGCACTTCATCGGTGCGGGAGGCATTGGTATGTCTGCACTGGCGCGGATTCTGCTCAGCCGAGGCCATCGCGTCAGCGGTTCGGACCGTCGGCTGTCTCCCGCCATGGAGAGCCTCAAAACCGCGGGGATGGTGGCCTTTGATTCTCAAGCTGCCGCCAACTTCAAGGCTTTGGATCGTCTGGATCGCTCCTCACCCATTGTGGTGATCAGCAGTGCCATTCCCGATCACAATCCTGAGTTGATTGCCGCTAGAGAGCGGCAACTCGAGGTGTGGCATCGCTCGGATTTACTCGCAGCACTGATCGACCAGCAACCATCGATCGCCATCGCAGGAAGCCACGGCAAAACCACCACCAGCACCGTGGTGACCACGCTTCTTCATGGTGCCGGCGAAGATCCCACAGCTGTGATTGGTGGCATCGTTCCCTGCTACGACAGCAACGGCCATGCCGGCCAAGGTCGCCTCCTCGTGGCTGAAGCCGACGAATCCGACGGCTCGCTCGTGAAATTCAGAGCCTCTTTGGGTGTGATCACCAATCTCGAACTCGATCACACCGACCATTACCGCGATCTTGACGACCTGATCACAACCCTTCAACGCTTCGGAGACGGCTGCAAACGCCTGCTTGCCAATCAGGACGATCCCATCCTCAGCGAGCACTTCCAGGCCGATGCCTGGTGGTCTGTGCAGCGCAGCGAGAACGTGGATTTTGCAGGCTTGCCAGTGGCTTTGGAGGGCGATCGCACAATCGCCGATCTCTATGAACAAGGGAACTTTGTGGGGCAGATCACCCTGCCTATGCCCGGGCTTCACAACCTGAGCAACACCATCGGTGCCCTCGCCGCCTGCCGCATGGAGGGTGTGCCGCTCGAACGCTTGATCAGCCACCTATCGGAGCTCAAAACCCCAGGGCGGCGGTTCGATTACCGAGGAGACTGGGAGGGCCGGCAGATCGTTGACGACTACGCCCATCATCCGAGCGAAGTAGCAGCAACGCTGAACATGGCCAACTTGATGGTCTCCAGCGGTCGCAGCCCTCTGCCTCGATCACCCCAGCGGTTGGTCGCTGTATTCCAACCCCATCGCTACAGCCGTACCCAGGAATTCCAAAACCAATTCGCCCAGGCACTGCTCTCCGCTGAACTGGTGCTGCTGGCTCCGATTTTCTCCGCCGGTGAATCTGAAATGCCAGGGGTGAACAGTGAAGCGCTGGCAAGCGTCATGCAGGAACTGTCTACGCAGCAATCCGTTCTGGTGGCATCAACGATGGATGAGCTCGTCAGCCTCGTGAAGGAACACAGCCTCCCCGACGATCTGATACTGGCCATGGGTGCTGGTGACGTGAACAGCCTCTGGTCGCGGTTGTCGCAGTCTTCCAACGAGGGTCAGGCGTCATGTCCACCGGCACTGGCAGCCTGACGGCTTTGCAGGATTGCGGTGTCCTGCAACAGAAGGTGCCGCTCGCCGAGTTCACCACCTGGCGCGTCGGAGGTCCGGCGCAATGGCTAGCTGAACCAACCACCACCGAGCAGATCCCAGAGCTGCTGCAGTGGGCCAGGGAGAGAGGTCTCCCCGTTCACATCATCGGAGCCGGCTCGAATCTGCTCATCGCCGACAGCGGCTTGCCCGGACTCACCCTCTGCCTGCGACGGTTGCAGGGCAGTGCTTTGAATCCAGACACGGGCCGCGTTCATGCCGCCGCTGGAGAGCCGCTGCCCACCCTGGCTAGGCGTGCTGCCAAAGCTGGCTTGCAAGGGTTGGAGTGGGCTGTGGGGATCCCCGGCACGGTGGGCGGTGCCGCCGTAATGAATGCCGGGGCGCAGGGAGGCTGCACGGCTGAACAGCTGATCAGTGTTGATGTGATCCAATTCAGCGACCCAAAACCCACCCTCACCAACCTCAGTCGGGACGAGCTGGCGTTCAGCTACCGCCACAGTGCACTGCAAACCAACCTGCACCTGGTGGTGGCCGCCGAATTTCAGCTCGACCCCGGTCATGACCCGGCCGAACTGCAACGCCGCACCAGTGGCAACCTCAACCATCGCACCTCCACCCAGCCCTACAAACTGCCCAGCTGCGGCAGCGTCTTCCGCAACCCCGAACCGGAGAAAGCCGGGCGGCTGATCGAAGCCCTGGGGCTCAAAGGACGGGCCATCGGTGGTGCCCAAGTGTCTGAGCTGCACGCCAATTTCATCGTGAACACGGGTGATGCCTCAGCGGACGACATCCGCACCCTGATCAGCCTGGTGCAAGGCGAAGTGATGGAGGCCAAAGGCATTGCGTTGCATCCAGAAGTGAAACGACTGGGCTTCGAGACGCCCGATTAACGTTCCAGTTCCTTCAGCAGTTCCATGGCCGGTTTCGGACTTCCCAATTTCGGACAGCTCACCGAAGCCTTCCGCAAGGCCCAGCAGATCCAGCAGGACGCCCAGAAGCTGCAGGAAGAACTTGATGCCATGGAAATCGAGGGCAGCAGTGAGGATGGTCGGGCCAGCATCTGGCTCTCCGGCAATCAACAACCCCTGCGCGTGAAGCTAGATCCGAGTTTGCTGAGCGAGGGCCAGGACACCGCTGAAGCGGCCGTTCTCGCTGCTCTGCAATCTGCCTACGAGCGCTCAACCGCCACCATGAAAGAGCGCATGCAAGATCTCACCGGAGGCCTGGATCTCAACCTCCCCGGGATGGGCGGCTGATCCCCAGGAGTTCCTCCACCGCTCCGCGATAGAAGCCATAGCGCTCCCAGTCGCGACTGACTCCACAGCCCGGTTCATCGCGATGGAGACAATCGCGGAAGCGACAGGGATGCACGGTGAGCTGGTCCCGGAGTTCCGGAAACAGCACTTCAAGATTGCGAGCATCCCCAGGCAGGTCCGGTCGGTTGAAGCCAGGCGTATCCGCCACACGGGCACCTGGGCTGAAGGGGTGCAGTTCCACATGCCGCGTCGTGTGCCGGCCCCTCTGCAGCCGTCCCGACACAGCACCAACCCGCAGGGCCAGGCCGGGCAGCAAGGCATTGATCAACGAACTTTTGCCCACCCCTGAAGGCCCGCAGACCACGGTGATGGCCTGAGACGCGAGCAGAGCGCGCAACGGGTCCAAACCGTCACCTGTCTGGACAGATACCAGCACGGGGGCGTAGCCCCAGCCCTCCAGACGCTGCTTCAAAGCCTGCTGCTGCTCAGGCGCCAGAAGGTCGCTCTTGGTGAGCACCAGCTGCACATGCAGACCGGTCTGTTCCGCTGTGAGCAGAAAGCGACTGGCCTGATCGGCATCGAACGCAGGCTGCTCCGCAGCCAAAGCAACGAGCACACAGGAGGCATTGGCGACGGGAGGCCGCACCAGGAAACTGCTGCGGGGTTCCACTGCGGACACGACCGCACGGGCCTGGATGGGATCGATCGCCTCCACCGTGACCCGATCCCCCACATGCACAGCAGCGCCGCGATGGTTGAGCCTGGTGCGACGGGTGCAGAGAAGACGGGACGGCGTTCCGGGCGATGGGGCATCCAGTTCCACCTCCAGGTAGTTGGCCTGCAGCGCCACCACCATGCCGCGATGGGGTGCCGCCTCACTCACCGCTGCAGATCACCAACAGGCGAACCCGATCAGGCCCCAGGCGATCCACCGTGACCCCATGGCCATCCCGGCGCAGACCTGGCACCACCATCTCTTCAGGCTCTCCAGGATCGAGATCCACCTGCAGACACTGCCCTGAGGCAAGGGATTCCAGGGCAAGCCGGCAACGGATGAAGTTGAGCGGACAGGGCGTCCCGCACAGATCCAGCACCCGATCAGGCTGGAGGGCTGCCATGGTCAGCGCTGCCCGAAGAGCCGCGCAAACAGTCCGCTCTTGTGATGGTGGTGCTGTTCCCCTCTGGCGGAGTGGTGTCCAGCGAGCTCCTCGAGCAGACCGCGCTCTTCGTCGTTCAAGCGGGTAGGAAGTTTCACGGTGACGGCAACCCGCTGATTGCCCCGTGCGACAGGGTTACCCAATTTGGGAATGCCCTTGTTCTCCAGTGTGAGCACGGCATTGGGCTGCGTGCCAGCAGGAATCTCCAGACTGGTGGGGCCATCCACCGTCTCCACCTCAATCGTGTCACCAAGGATCGCCTGCAGGTAACTCACCTTCACCTCAGACAGCACGGTGAGGCCGTCGCGCCGCAGCGTGGGATGGGACTTGACGGTGAGGAAGACGTACAGATCCCCGGAAGGACCACCACGAAGGCCGGCGTTGCCCTCACCGGCAACACGCAGACGCGTGCCCGTGTCCACACCCGCAGGAATATTGATCCGCAGCTTTTTACGAACCTGCACCACACCCTGGCCACCACAGGCGTTGCAAGGATCAGCAATGACCTGACCGCTGCCATTGCAGGTGGGGCATTCCGCTACCTGAGTGAAGCTGCCAAAGGGGGTACGCGTGGCCCGGCGGACCTGGCCGACGCCTCCGCAGGTGGAACAGGTGGTGGGACCACTGCCGCTCTTGGCCCCACTACCGCCGCAGGTGCTGCAGGTTTCCAGGTGTGGAACACGAATCTCCCGTTCCTGGCCGAACACTGCCTGCTCAAAATCGATCGTGAGGTCGTAGCGGAGATCATCCCCTTGCTGGGGGCCGCGGCGACGCTGCTGACGACCTCCTCCTGCCGCGCCACCGAAGCCGCTGAAGAAGGTTTCAAACAGGTCGGCGAAGCCGCCCATGTCACCCATGTCGGGCGAGCCGGCGGCGCCACCGAGTCCCGCCTCGCCGAACTGGTCATACCGCCCACGGGTTTGTGGATCGCTAAGAACCTCATAGGCACGACCGATCTCCTTGAAACGGTCTTCAGCCCCAGGCTCCTTATTGATGTCCGGGTGGTACTGGCGGGCCAGACGGCGGTAGGCACGCTTGAGAGTGTCAGCGTCGGCATCTCTGCTGACACCGAGAAGCTCGTAATAATCGGCCATCAGCTGGAAATCCCGAAGGTCACAGTAAAGGGGGGCGTCTGATCATCGGCTCAACCGTTGCCATCGCCTGAACCGCTTTCCTCAGCGGGGGCTTCAGCCTGTGGTGCTTCGGCAGGCTCGGAGGACGCGCCACCCTGCGGACCTGGGCCCATCGATACCTTCACCATGGCGTGACGCAGCACCTTGCCGTTGAGGTGGTAGCCGCGCTGCAACTCTTCAATCACCACATCCTCGGGATGTTCATCACTGGGCTCTCTGAGAACCGCTTCATGAAGCGTTGGATCGAATTCCTGACCCACAACGCGCATTGGGGCGACACCAAGCTGCTTGAGCACGTCGACAAGCTGCTTGTAGAGGCCCTGGTAACTGCGGTGCAGAGCCTGTGCCTCCTCCCCCTGAGGATCGAGCTGCTGGCGGGCACGCTCGAAGTTGTCGACAACGGGAAGAATCTCACTCAGCGTGCTGCAGGTGAGCTGGATCTTCAGATCATCCTGATCCCGGCTCTGGCGCTTGCGGAAGTTGTCGAAGTCGGCTGCGATGCGCATGTACTGCCCCCGCAACACATCGTGCTCGTCGCGCAGGGTGGAGTGCTCCCGCTCCAGCTGCTCCAGTCGAGCCTCGTTGTCGGCGGTCTGAGGGGATGCTTCAGCCGCGGTGCCTGGATCAGGAGCCGCAGTGGTCTCGACCGGATCACTGGACGTCTCGACAGGCTGCTGCCCATCGGAGACAGCCTGGGCCGGATCCTGCTCAGGGGTGGAGGCGTCGCCACTCATGCTGACCGGTTGCGAATTCACGTCTAGACATGTTGATAGGTGAGGTAGGCCTCCCACAAGCGGCGGAAGCCCGCACCTTTTGAATCTGATGTGCTGTGAGTGACGAACGCCGCCGACTGGAACTGGAACTGCTGCTGAAACGGACGATCCCAGGAACCCTCAGCAGCGCCGACGAACCTGATCTGCTGAGCGACCTCGCGGCGATGGGACTGGATCCGACGCGCCACAGCGACCTCAAAGCCACCCTGAGCAGCCTTCTCGAACCATCTCCGGCAAAGGCTGAACAGGAGCAAAAGCAAAGACAACAGCAAAAGCACGCTCAAGCTCCTCAGGAAGCACCAAAGAGCATTGCCGACACCGCCAGCTCCTATCTCGCGGAATTCAGCGTCGACGGAGTGCTGGAGGAGGACCCCGATGAAGCTGCGCTGCAGTCGTCCTCGATCGTGGATCTGGAAGCCGGACTGAACGACGCCGATCGTTCACCGGTGATCAGCCTCGTGGACCGGATCCTGATGCAGGCGCTGCAGCTGGGAGCCAGTGATATTCACGTGGAACCCCAACAAGCTGGCTTGCAGCTGCGGTTCCGCCAGGACGGCGTCCTCCAGACCAGCATCGAGCCTCTGCCAAGCCGCTTGGTGCCGGCTGTGACCTCCCGCTTCAAGATCATGGCGGACCTGGACATCGCCGAACGGCGCATGGCCCAGGACGGGCGGATCCGACGGAGGTTCCAGAACCGCACCGTGGACTTCCGAGTGAATTGCCTGCCCAGCCGATTCGGAGAAAAAATCGTATTGCGCCTGCTGGACAGCTCCGCCACCCAGCTCGGCCTTGACAAGCTGATCACGAGTGAATCGACACTGGACCTTGTCAGAACCCTGGGATCCAAACCCTTCGGGATGATCCTGGTGACAGGGCCCACCGGATCAGGCAAATCCACCACGCTCTATTCCTTGCTGGCGGAACGCAACGACCCCGGCATCAACATCTCCACGGTGGAGGATCCGATCGAATACACCCTCCCAGGCATCACCCAGTGCCAGGTGAACCGGGAGAAGGGCTTCGACTTCAGTCAGGCGCTGCGGGCCTTCATGCGCCAGGACCCGGATGTGCTGCTCGTGGGCGAAACCCGCGATCTGGAAACGGCTAAAACCGCCATCGAAGCAGCACTCACCGGTCATCTCGTGCTCACCACCTTGCATTGCAATGACGCACCCAGCGCCATCGCCCGACTGGATGAGATGGGCGTGGAACCCTTCATGGTAAGCGCATCGCTGATCGGCATCGTCTCCCAGCGCCTGCTGCGGCGTGTCTGCCCCGACTGCCGCATTCCGTATCACCCAAAAGCTGAGGAACTCGGTCGGTTCGGCTTGATGACCAGCAACGAAGAGGGCGTGACATTCTTCAAGGCCAATCACCAAGAGGGGCATCAAGACGCTTGTCCCACCTGCCAGGGCAGTGGCTACAAGGGCCGAGTGGGTGTTTATGAAGTCTTGCGGATGAATGAATTGATGGCCGCTGCGGTGGCCAGGGGAGCCACAACCGACAGGGTGCGCCAACTGGCTCTGGAATCAGGGATGAAAACGCTGCTGGGGTACAGCCTGGATCTGGTTCGCGAAGGCCGAACCACCCTGGAGGAAGTCGGCCGCATGGTGCTCACTGATGCAGGCCTGGAGTCCGAACGGCGGGCGCGAGCCCTGAGCACCCTCACCTGCAGTGGATGTGGTGGCGGACTCCAGGAAGGTTGGCTGGAATGTCCTTACTGCCTTACCCCCCGCCATTGAGAGCTGCGTCATGGAACTGATGATTGAGGACCTGATGCAGGAGCTGGTGAAGGCCGGCGGGAGCGACCTGCACATTGCCAGTGGTCAGCCCCCCTACGGACGCTTCAGCGGTGAGCTGCGTCCCATGCGTGACGAGCCCCTGATGGAGGAGAACTGCAACCGGCTGATCTTCTCCATGCTCAACAACAGCCAGCGGAAAACGCTCGAACAGACCTGGGAGCTCGACTGCGCCTACGGACTCAAAGGGGTGGCCCGCTTCCGCGTCAATGTGTACCGCCAGAAAGGCAGCTACGCCGCCTGTCTGCGAGCTCTCGGCAGCAAGATCCCCAGCATCGAGCTGCTGAATCTGCCCCCCGTAGTGGTGGAAACCAGCAAACGACCCCGGGGACTGGTGCTCGTGACCGGCCCGACTGGATCAGGCAAAACAACCACCCTGGCGGCCCTGCTGGATCACATCAACCACAGCCGTGCTGAGCACATCCTCACGATCGAAGATCCGATCGAGTTTGTGTACAAGAGTGATCAGAGCCTCGTGCATCAACGCCAGCTCAATGAAGACACCCGCAGTTTCGCCAACGCGCTGCGGGCGGCCCTGAGGGAAGACCCCGACGTGATCCTGGTGGGAGAAATGCGTGATCTGGAAACCATCCAGCTGGCGATCAGCGCTGCGGAAACTGGGCACCTGGTGTTCGGCACCCTTCACACCAGCTCAGCCGCCCAGACTGTCGACCGCATGGTGGATGTGTTCCCCCCCGCTCAGCAAACCCAGATCCGCGTGCAGCTCTCGGGGAGCCTGGTGGCTGTGTTCTCCCAGACCCTGTGCCGCCGCAGCAACCCGGCGCCTGGACAATTCGGTCGGGTGATGGCGCAAGAAATCATGATCAACACCCCGGCCATCGCCAATCTCATCCGCGAAGGAAAAACCGCCCAGCTGTATTCACAGATTCAGACCGGTGGCGAACTGGGCATGCAGACCCTGGAGAAAGCGCTGGCGGATCTGGTGAGTGACGGAGACATCACCCTGCAGGAGGCCCGAGCCAAAGCCAGCAAACCGTCCGAACTCGATCGGCTCACAGCAGGCTGAGGCGCTGAGGATTGCGATGGCCAAATTCACCGCCAGCTACACCTCCGCCACTGGTCAGTCGCGCTCGGTCACGATCCGGGCCAGCGATCTTCAGACAGCACGCAAGCAACTGCGCCGCCGTGGCATCAAGGCAACGGAACTGAAGGCGATGAATGGCGCCACAGGAGGGCGCCTGAAAGAAGCCCAAGCCAGCGGGGGGATCCTTTCGATCAATCTGGGTGAAATTCTTCAAAAACCCCCCGGAGTGAAAGAGAAGGCGGTCTGGGCCAGCAAGCTTGCCGCACTGGTGGATGCAGGAGTGCCGATCGTGCGCAGTCTTGATCTGATGGCCACCCAACAGAAGCTGCCAATGTTCAAGAAGGCACTCACCGCGGTGGGGCTGGAAGTGAACCAGGGCACTGCGATGGGAACGGCCATGCGCCAGTGGCCGAAGGTGTTTGATCAACTCACGATCGCCATGGTGGAAGCCGGTGAAGCTGGTGGCGTTCTGGATGAATCGCTGAAGCGCCTGGCCAAACTGCTGGAGGACAACGCCCGATTGCAGAACCAGATCAAGGGAGCCCTTGGCTATCCGGTGGCTGTTCTGGTGATTGCGATCCTGGTGTTCCTGGGAATGACCATCTTTCTGATCCCAACCTTTGCGGGAATCTTTGAAGACCTTGGGGCTGAACTTCCTCTGTTCACGCAGTTGATGGTGGATCTGAGCAAGCTGTTGCGTTCGTCAGCCGCCATTCTTTTCGCCGGTGCACTGCTTGTGGGCATCTGGCTGTTCAGCCGTTACTACAGCACGCACAAAGGTCGCAGAGCCGTTGATCGTCTGATGCTCAAAGTGCCCCTGTTTGGCGACTTGATCATGAAAACCGCAACCGCCCAGTTCTGCCGGATTTTCAGTTCACTCACCCGCGCTGGCGTACCGATCTTGATGTCGCTTGAGATCTCAAGCGAAACAGCAGGTAACTCCATCATTTCCGACGCCATCCTGGAATCGCGCGCCCTGGTGCAGGAAGGCGTGCTGCTGAGTACGGCGCTCACCCGCCAGAAAGTGCTGCCGGACATGGCCCTGAGCATGCTCTCAATCGGCGAGGAAACCGGGGAGATGGACCAGATGCTCAGCAAGGTGGCTGACTTCTATGAAGACGAAGTTGCAGCATCGGTGAAAGCGCTCACGTCAATGCTGGAACCCGCGATGATCGTAGTGGTGGGCGGCATTGTGGGATCCATTCTGCTGGCGATGTACCTGCCGATGTTCACCGTGTTTGATCAGATTCAATAAACAGAACCAACAATTCCCCCCCTATCGATCAGCTGAATCAACACCTGCAATCGCCATCCCCGCCAGCCAGCCGCCACTCCAGCAGGCCTGGAAATTGAAACCACCGGTCACTCCATCCACATCCAACAACTCACCAGCCAGATACAAACCAGGGCAGCGGCGGCTTTCCATCGTGGCCAGATTCACCTCACCGAGATCCACACCGCCTGCCGTTACAAACTCCTCTCCAAAGGGACCACGCCCCTGGATCGCCAGCCGCTGCGCACAGAGAATCTCCAGTAACTGACGCTCGGCCTTCAGGGGCAGCTCCGCCCAGCGTCGCTCCGCCTCCACACCAGCCAATGCCAGAAAAACCTGCCATAGGCGGCGCGGCAGGTGATCCAAAGGCTTGGCGGCTGACACGGTGCGCCGGGCCTGCTCACGACGCCACTGCTGCAACCGCTGCTCAACCCCGGAGCGGCCCAGCCCAGCACTCCAATCCACTTTCAGATCACCCTTGTAGTGGCTCTGATGCAGAGCCCGGGCCGCAAATGCCGAAAGCCGCAGGGTGGCTGGTCCGCTCAATCCACGGTGAGTGATCAGCACCCGGCCAGTCTGGCGAAAGCGTTGATCACCCAGCTTCAGATCCAGCCCCACATCATCCAGGGCGATGCCGCTGCAGGCGGTGAGCTCCCGGGCCTGCAGCGAGAGGCTGAACAACGACGGCACCGGTAGCACCACCTGATGACCCAGCGCTGCAGCCAACCGGCGGCCACTCGGGTGACCGCCGGTGGCCAGCATCACGCAGCGGGCTCGCAGGCGCTGCTCCAGGCCGCGGCCCTCCACCAGAAACCCACCCTCAGGGTGAGCCGTGATCTGCTGCACCATCGCGCGCATCCGCCATTGCACCCCCGCGGCGGCAGCGGCCTGCTGCAGACAGCGGATCACCGCTTCGGATCGGTTCTCCTGGGGAAACAGACGACCATCGGGCTCCTCCACCAGAGTGAGACCGCGTTCGTCAAACCAGGCGATCGCATCACCGCAGGCGAAGCGACTGAACGGACCGCGCAAGGGTTTGCTGCCGCGCGGATAGTGGCTGGCCAACTCGCGCGGATCCCAGCAGGCATGCGTCACATTGCAACGGCCGCCACCACTGATGCGCACCTTCTGCAAGGGCTCCGGAGTACCTTCCAGCACCAGCACCTGAGCAAGACCCTGCTCGGCAGCGGTGATCGCTGCCATGGTTCCGGCAGGACCACCACCAACAACGATCAGATCAAGCAGGCTGGAAGCGCAGGGCGACCCCGTTGTTGCAGTAGCGCTTGCCGGTCGGCCGGGGGCCGTCATTGAACACATGGCCCTGATGTCCGCCGCAGCGGCTGCAGTGGTATTCCGTACGCGGAACAATCAGTTTGAAATCTACTTTCGTCCCGATTGCTCCTGGCAAGGGCTCAAAGAAACTGGGCCAGCCGGTACCACTGTCGAACTTGGCGCTCGATGAGAACAGCGGCATGTCGCACCCGGCGCAGTGATAGGTGCCGCTTCGCTTCTCGTTGTTCAACGCACTCGTGAACGGACGTTCAGTGCCTTCCTTGCGCAACACCGAATAGGCCTCCGGTGTGAGGCGCTTCTTCCAGTCCGCATCGGTCAGATCCCAGGCCGCATCCGACGCCTTGGAGGCCGCCAACACCCGGTCTGGAGCCCTGAACACGCCAAACAAACTTGCTGCCATCGCCACCATCAGGGATCGGCGGCTCAGCAACCACTGTTCAACGGTGGGAGTCATTGCTGTCATCTCAGCTTGATCAATCTGTTCTAAGCAAACCGAACCCCAAGGACAGGCACCATGGAGGGATGGATTCCCTCACCGACATCGATCGGGAACCCCCCTGGCGTTTCAGCGTCGCCCCGATGCTGGACTGCACCGACCGGCATTTCCGCCAGTTGATGCGGCAGATCAGCCGTCGTTCACTGCTCTACAGCGAAATGGTGGTGGCCCAGGCGCTGCACCACAGCAACCGCAGGGAACGACTGCTCGGTTTCGATCCAGAAGAACATCCGATCGTTCTCCAGGTGGGAGGCGATGACCCCCACCTGCTGGCCGAAGCCACCCGCATGGCCGCGGACTGGGGCTACGACGAGATCAACCTGAATGTGGGCTGCCCCAGCCCGCGGGTGCAGGCCGGCAATTTCGGTGCCTGTCTGATGGCTGAACCCGAGCGGGTGGCGCAGTGCGTGGAGGCGATGGTATCGGCCAGCGATCGGCCCGTCACGGTGAAGCACCGCGTGGGGATCGATGATCTCGACAGCGACGACTTACTCACGGCCTTCGTGGACCGGGTGGCCGAGGCCGGAGCCTCTCGCTTCAGCGTGCATGCGCGCAAAGCGTGGCTGGAGGGTCTCGACCCCAAACAGAACCGCACGATTCCTCCCTTGCAGCACGACAGGGTGATCGCTCTGAAAGAGCGCAGACCGCAGCTCACGATCGAACTGAACGGAGGGCTCGATACACCGGAACAATGCCTTGATGCCCTGCAGCACTGTGACGGAGCCATGGTGGGTCGTGCGGCCTACGCCCACCCCTTGCGTTGGGCTTCAATCGACACGCTGATCTATGGCGATGCCCCTCAAACCGTGCGGGCATCGGATGTGCTTCTAGGCCTGATTCCCCACGCCGAACGGCACCTGCAACGCGGAGGAAGGCTCTGGGACATTGGCCGCCATCTTGTGCAACTGGTGGAGGGCGTTCCCGGGGCCCGTCACTGGCGCCGTGACTTGGGTCAAAAGGCGCAGCGCAGCGGCGCCGATCTCACAGTGCTGGAGGCATCAGCCCGGCAGCTGATTGATGCCGGGCTTTGAAAGAGCAGCAAAAGAGAATCAGCCTTCAGCGCCGCCGTAGCCGCCGTAGTCATCTCCGCCGCCGTAACCACCACCGTTGAATCCACCACCCTCACTGGGGGCAGCTCCACCACGGCGGCGCCGGCTACGGCCGTCATCTCCGCCATAACCACCACCGCCATCGCTGTAGCCGCCACCACCGCCAGAGGCTCCACCTCCGTAACTGCGATCTTCCCAACCACGGGCGCCCGAGCGGCGTTCTCCAGCACCACCGCCATAACCACCGCCGCCATCGTTGTAGCCGCCACCGCCGCCGCGGTAACCGCCACCACCACCGCCGTAGCCGCCACCGCGGTAACCGCCACCACCACCGCCGTAGCCGCCACCGCCACGACGAGGTGCACTGCCGCGGGGCTCCGCCTTGTTGATGCGCAACGGACGACCCATCAGCTCTACACCCTGGAGGGCTTCAATGGCCGCGGCTTCAGCCGCGTCATCAGCCATTTCCACAAAGGCAAAACCACGTTTGCGACCGGTGTCGCGCTCCAGAGGGAGGGCACAGTTCGTGACCTCTCCAAAGGCAGCGAACAATTCAATGACGTCTTCCTGCTCAGCGCGGAAGGGCAAATTGCCTACAAAAATGCTCACGTTCCTGATGAACCTGAATGAAAGAGACCCATGGGATCAGACAAGCCATCGGGTCAATGTCCAGTGAAGGAACGCTTCACCTCCGGCGTGCTCAGCGTAGACCCGTCTACGCGAAATGTTCATCCATTCGCTATGTCCAACCGCTCACTCCAGACTGACAACTGTTCCTCCACACGATCAAAACCCGTTCCACCTTCACTTCTGCGTGCTGCCACAACCTGGCGAGGAGCCAGTGCCTCATAGAGGTCGGATTCGATCGCTGGATGAAAACCCTGCCAGCGATCCAGGCTGAGATCACGCAGCAACAGCCCCTCGCTCAGACACTGTTTCACCACCGAGCCCACGATCTGGTAGGCCTCCCGGAACGGCACTTGTCGGGCCACCAGGTAATCGGCCACATCCGTGGCGTTGGAGAAGTCGGAAGCCACCGCCGCTTCCAGACGATCCTCACGAAAGCTGAGGCCCTCCTCCATCAGGATGGTCATCGCTTCCAGGCATTGGGAACCGGTGGAGACCACATCGAATAGGGCCTCCTTGTCTTCCTGAAAATCCTTGTTGTAAGCCAGGGGAAGGCCCTTGATCATCGTCAGCAGGCCCTGAAGATGACCAAACACCCGACCGCACTTTCCCCTCACCAATTCGGGAACATCCGGATTTTTCTTCTGAGGCATCAGGCTGCTGCCAGTCGCGCAGCGATCACTGAGCCGGACAAAGCCGCATTCCTCGGAAGCCCAGAAGATCACCTCCTCTCCGAGGCGGCTGAGATGCACCATCACCAGAGAGATTGCCGCGGAGAATTCCACCGCAAAATCCCTGTCGCTCACAGCATCAAGGCTGTTGGCGTACACGCTGTCAAAACCAAGAGCCGCGGCCGTGCATCGTCGATCAATCGGCACCGGTGTCCCGGCGAGGGCCGCAGCACCCAGCGGTGAGATATTCACGCGCTTGCGCACGTCCTCAAGGCGCTGACGATCCCGCTCAAGCATCTCCACGTAGGCAAGTAGATGATGAGCCAGGCACACCGGCTGGGCGCGCTGCAGGTGGGTGTACCCGGGAATCAAGGTCTGACGATGGTTCAGGGCCTGACGCAGAAGAGCCTGTTGCAAAGTCTTCACCTGAGGACTGAGCTCATCGATGCGTCGCCGCAGCCAGAGGCGCAGATCCGTACCCACCTGGTCATTGCGACTGCGGCCGGTGTGCAATTTCTTGCCGACAGGTCCCAAGAGGGCGATCAACCGGCGCTCCACCGCAAAATGCACATCCTCATCTTCGAGCCCCGGTTGGAAACGGCCCTCGGATGCCTCGCCCCGAATCTCCTCCAAGCCCCCGCAGAGTTGATCCGCCTCAGCGTCACTGATCACACCGCACTGCGCGAGCATCCGGGCATGGGCAATGGATCCGTCGAGATCCTCCTGCAGAAGGGTGATGTCGAAGCCGATGGAGGCATTGAAACGCTCGATCGCCGGATGCAACCCCTGCTCGAAGCGGTCACTCCAGGTTGCGGAGCCTCCTCCTGTCACTCCGCCAGCCATCGCCTCACCTCTACTCAGATCTCCTCAGCTTGTCAGGCCGGAGAACGGGGAACCGAAGGCAGCATCACCTCCTCACGCACTTTCAGCACCACCATCGAAGCATCATCCTCCAACTGACGATCAGCCCCAACGAAACGATCCAGGCGGTCGAACAACTGATCGAGAATTCCCTGAGAACCAGTGCCAGAACGGCAGGCTGATTCCAGGCTGCGGATCAGCCTTGCTTCGTCAAAACGATCCCCGGTGATGCCGGGGGCTTCGGTCACCCCATCGGTGTAATAGAGCAGCACATCTCCGGGTTCCAAAACGGTGGAACCGCAGCCGTAATCCGCCTCAGGCTGAAGGCCGATCAACAAGCCGGGCGCATCCAGACGTGTGATGGTGCGTTGCTGAGCGCGCCAGATCAGAGGCGGATTGTGCGCGGCATTGGCAAAACGCAACCGACGGGTCCTCGGATCGAAATCCGAATAAAAGAGGGTGACGAAGCGATGGGACTGGGACAGATCCTCAAGAGCCAGCTGATTGAGATCGTGCAAAATCCGATCCGGCGGTAATCCGCTCAGGACCTCGGCTCGCAACATGCCGCGAAGCATGGTCATCAGAAGCCCCGCAGGCACGCCCTTGCCCATCACGTCCCCCATCACCAGAGCCCAGCGACCCCGTTCACGGCGACGTCCAATCAGCTCCGGGCGGGTTGGGATGAAGTCGTAGTAATCACCTCCCACCTGAAACGCCGGTCGACAGCGGGCCGCGAGCTCAACCCCTTCGATCACCGGACAATGGTCCGGCAGGAGCTGCGCCTGAATCTCCGCGCCGATGCTGAGCTGACGATCCACGCGCTCATGACGCCTGGCCTCCTGCAGCATCTGGTCATTTTCGATCGCAACACCGGTGAGGTCAGCAACCAATTGCACCTGCCGACGATGCACATCGCTCCAGACCAGAGATCCTGTGGGCTGAAACACGTACAGACGACCCCGCTGGCGCCCTCTGGCCACCACGGAGGTGGCAAACATCCCAGCAGAACCGAGCTGGCCCTGAACCAGCCGATCCAGTGCGAGCACAAGAGTGTCATCGGAGCCGAACCCCGCAGACCGACCAGGCTCGTGCTGACTCAATGCCTGAAGCAGTGAATCCGAACGCCCGCACGGCAGCATCTGAATCTGATCCGTCCAGAGGCGGCCATCCCCCTGAAAAGGCACCAGCAAGGCACCATCAACCCCGACCAGGCGGGCTGACACCACGGGAACCAGTTCGAGAAAACGATTGAGGTTGGTAAAACTGCGAAGAGCGAATCCGAGAGAGACCAACAGCTCCTGACTGGAGCGTTGCTCACGCACAAGGCTGTCAAGAAGCTGACGCAATGATGCCGTCGCCGTCAGGGGCTGCTGACTGGCACTACGGGCAGGAGAGACCGGATGTCGCCGTGGTGGCTTGCTGCTCACGGCACCACCATGGCAGGACCCGCAACGTAGCAAGGTTTACCGCTGGCAACTGAAGCCCGAAACCAAGGGAAGATTCAGCGGCCGGCGAGCAGCGCCTCAACAAATTCAAAACTGTTGAACGGCCGCAGATCACGGATTCCCTCCCCGGCTCCAATGAAACGAATCGGAAGTCCGGCTTCTGAAGCAACAGCAAGCGCTACTCCCCCGCGGGCAGTGCCATCAAGTTTGGTGATCACCACCCCGGTCAAGCCAGCTGCGCGGGCGAAGGCCATCGCTTGTTTCAAACCGTTCTGACCCTGGCTGGCATCGAGCACAAGCAAGGATTCGACTGTTGCATCTGGAGCCAAGCGATCCACAACCCGGCGAATCTTGTTCAGCTCTTCCATCAGGTTGTGTTTGGTCTGCAAGCGACCAGCCGTGTCGACCAGCACAAGATCAGTGCCTTTCGAACGGGCCGCGCCAATGGCATCAAACACCACGGCTGCTGGATCTGCATTCGCTGAAGGGTTGGCCACCACCGGCACATCGCTGCGATCACCCCAGACCTGCACCTGCTGAACGGCAGCGGCCCGGAACGTGTCTGCTGCGGCAATCATGGCGGAATAGCCGCTGCGCACCGCCAAATTGGCCAACTTTCCAAGGGTTGTGGTTTTTCCCACGCCATTCACACCGACCATGAGCCAGACATTCAGCTGACCGCGCTGAGGCGCCAGAAGATCCACGCCGCTGGACTTGATCGGAGCCTCTAAGAGATCTCGAAGCTGCTCCTTCAGAAATTGGATCCCTTCGCTCGGATCCACAACCTCCTCGTTCATGCGCTGGCGCAATGCATCCAAAACTTGATCGGTGGCCTTCACGCCCGCATCCGCGCGGAGCAGCAGCGACTCCAGATCATCGAGCACTTCTGGAGTGAGGGGGTCATCACCGAGGTTCTGAAGAAGCCCGGTAACGAAGCCTTGACGGGTTTTTTCCAGACCCTGCCGTAAACGACCGAGCCAATCGATCTCCTCCAAGGTGACTTGCCCGGCGTCACGGCCTTGGGCAGCCAACACCTCTGCAGACCAGGTGAAGGTGTCATCGAACTCGCCAAGACTGGGCTCTTCCTGCTCGCGATCCGCTTCAACGGTTGCATCAGCGATCGGCTGACTGACGACCTCCGGCTCCTGTTCGAGCTGCTGCTGCCGTTCCTGACGTTGCGCCGCGGCCTGCTCCAGCAGGGACAACCCAGCGACGGGTGCTGGCTTTGCTTCCACTGGCTCTAGCTCCGCTGGCTCTGGCTCTGGCGCGGATTCGGATTGGGAGTCGCTGACAGTTTCAGGGCTTGATTCAGGAACCGGTTCAACGGCGATCGCATCAGCCTGTTCCTTCTGAGCTTTCAAACGGGCATAAGCCTGCCGTGCCCACTCCAGAGGATCGTCCTCAGCATTCGCGGGCGTTTCCTCCTGTGATTCCTGCGCTGACGCGTCGGTGGAATCCTCTGAGGATTGGATTGGAGCAGTTTCAGACTGCCGATTGAACCAGTCGTAGACCATGAGGGTCAGGACACTGCCTGGGATGAAGCATTCTGCAGGCGGCGCAGCACCCCATTGATCATGCGACGACCCTGTTCATCGCTGTAGCGGTTGGCAAGCTCAACAGCTTCATTGCAGGCAACGGACGGAGGCGTCTTCAAGCTCTGAAGATCAACAACTGCAAGACGAAGAATGTCCCGATCAATGCGGGGAAGACGGGTCAGACGCCAACCTTCCATCACCCCGTCAAGCTGTTCGTCAAGAGAGGCACGGGAGTCGAGGACCAATTGAATCCTGCGCAATGCTTCCTTCTGCACCATCTCCTGATCAGCCAGGGCCAGCAATCTGGGCAGCTCAAGACTGGCTGAAAGACCGTTCAGCACTTGCTCCGCACTGGACAGGGATTCACGCAGATGATCCCGAACCGGCATGACTGGGGCCGTTGAACCCTCCTTCAGCTCACTGTCCAGCAAAGACTGCTGGGCTTTCTCGAGATCGGCAGCACACCGATCAAGAACCTCTCGCCAGTGCTGCATCAAGCTATCGAGAGCCTTCTGTAGAAGAGCCTCGAGTGAATGCACGGAAAGAGATTGATCCCTCTCGGCGCACTGACTGAGCACGAGCAGGGCAAGCTCACGGGAGAGGGAACGGGTCTGCATGGAGCGTTGACGAACGACTCAGGAAGAGGAGGGTGCCACAGAAGCTCTGAGCTGAGCTATCAGACTTGAAAAGCTGCGGCTGGCAGGTGCTTCCCTGGCATCAGGATTCACGATTCCAGCCGAAATGATCGTTTTGAACGCATCTTCAACGGAAAGATCTAGATCTCTCACCGAGGATTCAGGGACAAGGGTGTACCAACCGGTGGTGGGATTGGGTGCTGTGGGAATAAACACACTCAATAAACGCTCTTCCAGTTCCGACTGAAGGGAGGGTCCAACTTCTCCGGTGACAAAACCCACGCTGTAAAGACCCTGCCTTGGGTATTCCACGAGAACAACTCGGCGGAAGCGTTGGGAGTTGTCGCGCAGGAAGGTTTCAAGCAACTGCTTGAGAGTCTTGTAGACCGACCCTGCCAGCGGAATGCGCTGGAGGGTTCCCTCACCGAACTCCAGCAACCATCGCCCAACAATGTTTCTGGCCATCAGCCCGATCAGCAGGATTCCAAGCAGTGGAACCGTGAGCCCGAGGGCCAGATTGATCAGATCCTGCAGAAGCGGATTGAGCGTGATGAACGGATTGAACTGCTTCGGGATCGACGTGAGGAATGCCAGCACGAAGCGGCTGACAATGGTGGCAAGCCAGATCGTGGTGGCCAGGGGAATCACCACGAGCAGACCTGCAATCAGGTCATTCTTGAGATCCTGCTGAAGCCTGGCGCCAAGTGGCAGATCAGGTCTTGGATTGGACTGGACCAAGGAACGCCCGGGGCCTGCGGCCAACGTGTTCCACCAACTTAACCAGCAATCAGATGACAGCGGCTAGCGCCAGCAATGCCAAAGCAACGGCAAGCACCATTGCACTGAGGGTGCCTCCGAAACGGCGCTGATTCACGGCCAGGTTGCGCTGACGTTCTGCCTGTTGGATCTGCTGATCCATCTGTGACAACTGCTTGTCGATGAACTCCTGCGCCGCCTTGGCCTTGTCCTCATCGGTTGCATCAGCGGGAAGCTGACCGGCCTGGGCGAGCTGCTCCCCGAGAATCTTCACGTTGTCGGGATTGGCAGACTGCTGCCTGGCCATCTCCAGCTGCCCACGCTTCTGATTCAGGCTCTGGTCAGCCTCACCGGCAAGGGACTGGTTTCCACTGATTCCGAAGGGGATCACGGCAACCATGGCCAAAGCCAGCAGTGACGCGAGAATGCAGACCACGATCCGGATCGGAGGACGCGCTGATCCGGGCTGGTCCAACCGCGATGAGATGAGCATGAGCAGCAGACCGATGAATCCCATCGGCACCTGATTGACCAGTCGTTCGATCAATAACTGTTGATAGATCTCATCACTCCAGTCCGCTGCGCTGAGCACCACACCGATCTGCAAGGTGAGGAGCACAACCAGGGTGATTCCGAGCCAGCGAAGAAGTGGTGCCAACCGAGGTAAAGACTCCTGGTGGGAAGCAGACACGTCACGATGTCAAAAGGTGCCCAACTTTACGGTTAGTTTTCGTGGAGAAATCTGCCGACGATGCACAGCTGAGCCTGGCCCTCAAACAAAGGGCAGAAGCTGAAGGTTTCGACCCCGTCGGCATCGCGACGCTCCCCGGCAGTCCTCGCCTGCGCCTGCGCACGGAGGCCTTGCAGCGATGGCTGAATGCCGGCCACCAAGCCGACATGGGCTGGATGGCGGCACCCAGACGAAGGTCCGCTGACACCCTTTTGGAGGGAGCCCGAAGTCTTCTGGCCGTAGGTCTGAATTATCACGTTGCCCATGAACGCCGCCGGGACCGTCTGGCCGTGGCTCGCTACGGCTGGGGCCGGGATTACCACCGGGTTGTGAACCAGCGTTTGCGCAGGTTGGGTCGCTGGCTCCAGGATCAGAGGCCGAACTGCCGCTGGCGGGCCTGCGTGGATGCCGACCCCCTGCTCGACAAGGCCTGGGCAGAAGAAGCTGGCTTGGGATGGATCGGAAAACACAGCAACGTGATCCACCCCACGCGGGGGTCGTGGATGGTGATTGGGCATCTGATCACCAGTGAACCCCTCGTGGCAGATCAACCGGCTGCATCCCGTTGCGGTCGTTGCCGTGCCTGTCTGGACGCCTGCCCGACGCAAGCGATCACCGAACCCTTCGTGGTGGACTCCAGACGATGCATCGCTTACCACACGATTGAAAATCGCAATCCTGCGCTGCCGACGCCGATCGCCGACTCCCTGGGTCCTTGGGTGGCCGGATGCGACATCTGCCAAGACGTCTGCCCCTTCAATCAGGCCGATGTGCCCTCCAGTGATGATCCCGACCTGCAACCAAGATCCTGGCTGCTGGATCTGACCCCGGAGATCATCGAGACCTGGACGGATGAGGATTGGGCAGAGCGATTGAAAGGATCCGCGCTGAGACGCATCAAACCCTGGATGTGGCGTCGCAATGCAGAAGCGGCACACCTCAATGGCGGACCTAACGTGGACTGATCTTTTGGTTCAACGATGGGACCGGCTCGTTCCTGGAAGCTCTGGCAGAAGTCCCTGATGCTCTCCCTGACCATCGGATTGGTTGGTGCCTCAACAACGGCCCCTGCCAGGGCCTTGGTCCCCTACGTGTACACACCCAGCACCGAAGAACTGGAAGGTGCAGGCGTTGGCATCGGCCGCACAGCGGCACAGCTGCTGAGACTTGGTCAGCCGGAAGAAGCCTCCCGCTTGGCAGCTCTGGCTGTTCGGCTGCAACCGAACGACGAACGGTTGTGGTCTGTGCTGGCAGAAGCCCAGCTCCGCAGTGACCAACTCAAAGCTGCAGCGGGATCCCTGGCCAAGGCCAAATCACTGAATCCAAGTAAGGCAGGGCTCTGGTTCGCGGAAGCGTCGCTGGCCCTCAGAGACGATCGCCCTGATGACGCCGTTTCATTGCTTGATGAAGGCCTTCGGCTTGATCCGAAGAACGCAGGGGCCTATTTCGATCTGGGGAATGCCCGGGTGATGCAGGACGACCTGCGCCAGGCCTTGCGTGCATTTGAACAAGCCACAGCCATCAAGCCAAGTTTTTGGGAGGCTCTCAACAATCAGGGACTGGTGCTCTTCGAAATGGGCAACACGAACGAAGCGATCAAACGCTGGCGTTCCGTCCTCAAGATCAAACGCAATGCTGAACCGATGCTGGCGCTGGCCGCGGCCCTCAACAAGCTGAAACCCGGAGACTCCGAATCCGTCGACCTGGCTCGCAAAGCCCTTGCGGAAGATCCCAATTATGTTCTGCCAGGTCATCAAGAAAACCAACTTTGGGGCCTGAAACTCCGACAAGCCACTGAGGCCTTGCTCTCAGAAGGAGCTTTAAAAGCCTCCGTGGAACGAGCTGAAGCCAATGCCGATCCCAAGACCGCGGAATGAACTGGCGCACGTTCAGCAGGATTTGGACTGGTCAAGCGAAAGAAGATCTGTAGGCTGAGCCCCTTCTGGCTTCTTGATTCCAAACCGGATGGCCGAGGAGCGCGTCCAACCGATCGCCCTGCATCAGGAGATGCAGCGCTCCTACCTCGAGTACGCCATGAGCGTGATCGTGGGTAGGGCCCTGCCTGATGTTCGCGATGGACTCAAACCAGTTCAACGCCGCATCCTTTACGCGATGCATGAACTGGGCCTCACACCAGACCGCCCTTATCGCAAATGTGCGCGGGTTGTCGGTGATGTTCTGGGCAAATACCACCCCCACGGCGATCAGGCGGTCTACGACGCCCTCGTTCGTCTGGTGCAGACCTTCTCCAGCCGTCATCCCCTGCTCGATGGCCATGGCAACTTCGGCT
Organism: Synechococcus sp. CO36386bin_29; assembly: GCA_011523835.1. Taxonomy (GTDB): domain Bacteria; phylum Cyanobacteriota; class Cyanobacteriia; order PCC-6307; family Cyanobiaceae; genus Synechococcus_C. Next base: position 23,977 of record WTFZ01000097.1, read on the forward strand.
CGGTCGACGACGATCCACCGGCCGCCATGCGTTACACGGAGACCCGTCTGGCTCCGATTGCCCATGAAGGGCTCCTGGATGAGATCGGCAACGACACCGTCGACTTCGCCAACAACTTCGATGGGTCCCAGCAGGAACCCACGGTTCTGCCTGCGCAGCTGCCGTTTCTTCTCCTGAACGGATGTTCTGGCATCGCTGTTGGTATGGCCACCAGCATTCCCCCCCACAATCTGGGAGAGGTGGTGGATGGACTGATCGCCCTGGTCCGAAAGCCGGATCTCAGTGATGACAAGTTGCTCAACCTCATTCCAGGACCAGATTTCCCCACCGGTGGTGAAGTTCTTTTGGGGAGCGGAGTCCGGGACACCTACCTGCGCGGAAGAGGAAGCATTCCGATGCGCGGTGTTGCCCACGTGGAAGAGGTGCAACTCGGAAAGGGTCGTCACAAACGCAACGCGGTGATCGTGACCGAACTTCCTTACCAGCTCAGCAAAGCCGGCTGGATCGAGAAGCTCGCCGAACAGGTCAATGACGGCAAGATCGGCGGAATCGCCGACATCCGAGACGAAAGTGATCGCGAAGGCATGCGCGTCGTGGTGGAGCTTCGCCGGGATGCTGATCCGGACGCAGTTCTGAAGGATCTCCAGCGACGGACATCTCTGCAGAGCAATTTCGGCGCCATCATGCTGGCCCTCGTCGATGGCCAGCCCCAGCAGCTGTCCCTACGCAAGCTTCTGCAGACGTTCCTCGACTACCGGGAACTGACCCTGATTCGCCGCACAACCCATGCACTGCGCAAAGCGGAAGACCGCCTCGAGGTGGTGGAAGGTCTGATCACCGCACTGCAATCCCTGCAGCGAGTGATCAGCATGATCCAGGAAGCACAGGATGCCGCGTCAGCGAGAGCCAGCCTGATGGTGCGTCTCGAACTCAGCGAACGGCAGGCCGACGCCGTGCTGGCCATGCCCCTGCGGCGATTAACCGGTTTAGAGCGAGAAAGCCTCCGGCAGGAGGCGGAGGAGCTGCGGGCTGAACGCCAACGTTTGAGGCTGCTGCTGGACAACCGCGATCAGCTGCTGGATGCCCTCGTTCAGGAACTGCGTCAGCTCAAGAAACGTTTTGCTACTCCTCGCCGCACACGCCTGGTGGAAGGGGGAGATCACCTCCTGGCAGAACGGGCTGCCAGTCAGCGCCCCAATGCTGAACTGCAGCGCCGCCAGGCTCTCGAGGCCCTTCCTCCCGATTCGCGCATCCTGATCCAAGACGACGGTCAAGTGAAAGTGATCAGTCCTCAATTGATGGGTCGACTGCACCTCAATGAGCCAACGGCACTGGGTGATGAGCCTTCTCCGGCCCGAATCATCTTGCCGATCAAACCCGTGGCCAAACTGCTGGCTGTGACCGCCAGCGGAAGGGTTGCACTGATTCGCTGGGAATTCGCAGGGCAGCAACCCGGCAGCCTGGAGCGATTCTTGCCCACGGCTCTGCAAGGAGATCCGGTTGTGTCGGTCTTGCAGCTGCCCGAAGCGAAGGCTGACAGCAACAAGGCAGCGGTCTCATCTCTTGGACTTCTCAGCAGCGACGGCCGTTTCAAACGGCTGCCAATGCAGGAACTCCTGGACCTCTCCGGACGAGCAGCCAGTGTGGTGAAGCTCAAGGAGGGCGTTGAACTCAAAACCGCAGTGATCTGCCAGGAGGGAGGAACCCTGTCTCTGATCAGTGATCTCGGTCGCGTCCTGCGTCTCCCGGTCAGCGAAGCCAACCTCCCCTTGATGGGCAAGCTGGCTCAAGGCCCAGTCACCATGCGCCTGCTGCCTGAAGAAACCCTGGTTGCAGCAGTCGCCACAAATCCCGATCAGCAGGATCCGCTGCTGCTGTTCAGCCGTCAAGGAAGAATCAAATCCCTGTCTCTCGACAGTTTGCGTCTATGCCAACGGGGAGATCTGGGTGTGATTGGGTGGCAATCCGAACAGGATGGAAGCGAACGGGAGGATCGACTCTGTGCGGCTTGCATTGGCTCCGGACTGATCGGCATCGTCACTTCATCCGGCCGTCATGGCCGTCTGATCACGCACGAGCCAATTGATCTGCCGCTCAAATCCGGTGAAACGCTCGAACGGATTGTTCCGCTTCTGAGCTGATTTCAACGCAGATTGGCAGCCACACCGGCAGGTTCGAGCATCAGCTTGCTGGAGCGCATCGACTCATCCATCGGCACGGGGTAATCACCATCGAAACAAGCGGTACAGAAGTGTGTGGAATCAGCTCCAGCCGCCTCCACCATCCCTTCCTTGCTGAGATAGGCCAGTGAATCGACCTTGAGATGGGCCTCAATTTCCTCCAGGGTGTAGCGAGCAGCGATCAATTGATCCTGGGTGTCGGTATCGATGCCGTAAAAGCAGGGATGGGTCACCGGTGGTGAGCTGATGCGCATGTGCACTTCAGTGGCTCCGGCGTCGCGAAGGGCCTGAACGAGCTTGCGACTGGTCGTGCCACGCACGATCGAATCATCAATCACCACGACCCGCTTGCCCTTGAGCACATCGGGAAGCGGATTGAGTTTCACGCGAATACCGGCTTCGCGCATCGCTTGGGTGGGTTGAATGAAGGTACGACCGACGTAACGGTTCTTGATCAGACCATCGGCATAGGGCAGTCCTGTGGCCTGGGAGTAACCGATCGCAGCGGGGATGCCGGAATCTGGAACGCCGATCACCAGATCAGCCTCCACCGCCGATTCCTTGGCAAGGATCTGACCGATGCGCTGGCGATAGCTGTACAGCGATTCACCGAAGAACCGACTGTCCGGCCTGGCGAAATAAATCATCTCGAACACGCACATGCGCGTGGTGGGCTCGATCCAGCTCTCCCTTTGCGGGGTGGGGTCCCCGGGCAGGAAGGTGACGAGCTCACCGGGCTGAACTTCATCAACGAAGGCAGCCCCGATGATGTCGAGCCCACAGGTTTCACTGCTGAGCACCCACTGACCACTGGAATCCTCACCGAGAACACCGAACACCAAGGGCCGGATGCCGTATCCGTCGCGCAGGCCGTAAAGCGCTCCCGGAGTGCCGATCACCAAACTGAAGGCCCCCTGGCAAAGCGACACTGCAGAGGTGATCGCAGCCTTCCAGTCGAGCCCACGATCCACAGCCTGTTGAACAGCAAAGGCAATCAACTCGGAATCCGTGGTGGACGTGAATTCCACCTGTCCGTCATCAATGCGTTCGCGCAACTCGGCGGCATTGACCAGATTGCCGTTGTGAGCCAGCGCAAAGGGACCGAGGCGCGTCATCAGAACGACTGGCTGGGCATTGCAGACCCTGCTGCTGCCAGTTGTGGAATAACGGTTGTGGCCAACGGCGAGATCGCCAGGCATCCGGGCGAGGACGTCTTGATCGAACACCTGACTGACCAGGCCCATGTCTTTGTGAAGACGGACCTTGCCCTGGTTAAACACAGCGATGCCCGCGGACTCCTGGCCGCGATGCTGCAGGGCATACAGGCCGAAATAAGCCAGGTTGGCCACCGGTTGTTCGGAAGCCTGAACGGCAAACACGCCGCAGGCTTCCTCCATCCGATCGGGACGCTCCGCCTCAAGCTGATGCACGGTCCGCCTCGACTTCGGATTTCCTTCAGAATTCTGCATCACGCAGTTCCCAGCCGACGGGGAAGAGCCTGTTGAAAACACTCCGTCAGTGTTTTCACCGGCAGATCCAGCACCGGTTGCGAACCCAGAGAAAGCCGGAAGTGTTCGTGATCCGCCACAACTCCAAGGGTGGTCACCGGTACAGCAGCATGGTCATCAGAAGCCAGAAGCGACGTCCAGGCATCCAGGCATTCCGCCCGCACCGACACGACGATGCGCGCTCCGCCCTCAGCAAAAAGACTGCGCTCAGGACGAACGCCATCGCCAGGTAACGCCCCATCGACACCCAGACCCGAAGCGATCGAACATTCAGCTAAAGCAACAGCAAGCCCTCCCTCGCTGCTGTCGTGGGCGGAGGCCAGCAGTCCTTGATCCCAGGCCTGCCGCACAAGAGCCTGAACGCGCAACTCCAGGTCGAGATCAACCCGCGGAGGTCTGCCGGTCAGCAGTCCATGAATCACCCCCTGATAGCTGCTGCCGGCCAACCCGACCCGATCATCCTGGCTTTCGTCGGTGGAGACCCCAAGGAGCACAACGGCATCGCCCGCTTGACGCCAGGCCAAACCACCCACACGGCCAAGGTCCTCAACCAGCCCCACCATGCCCACCACAGGGGTGGGATGAATCGGTTGCAGGCTGCCGTCGTCAGCGCGGGTTTCGTTGTATAGCGACACATTTCCCCCGGTCACGGGAGTACCTAACACCTGACAGCCTTGGGATAATCCTCGGCAGGCCATGGCCAACTGCCAATAGCCCTTGGGCGTTTCCGGAGACGGAAAATTGAGGTTGTCGGTGACAGCCACTGGGACCGCCCCAACGCAACTGAGATTGCGGGCAGCCTCCGCCACCGCGGCCATCGCCCCCCGTTCGGGATCCAGAGCCACCCAACGATTGGGACAATCGACCGTGGCCGCCACCCCTCGATTCGACCCCCGAAGCGATTCAGCCCCTTGCTGAGGCCGAAGCCGCACCACTGCAGCATCCGCGCCACCGGCGGGCACCACAGTGTTGGCGAGCACCTGCTGGTCGTATTGGCGATAGACCCAGCGTTTACTGGCGATGGTGGGGTCATCCAGCAGAGCGAGCAGATCCGACCTCCAGTCGTGATCGCTGGGACTCTGAGGGAGATCCGTCTCCATCCAGCGCCAATGCCGCTGGATGTCTTCCGGAGGCTCTGAGATCAAGGTGTGCTGATTGATCGGAGTGTCTTCCGCCAGGGCCCGGGCAGGGACCTCAGCGGCCACCGATCCGTGCTGAAGCACGCGCACGACGGGTTCCTCAAGCACCTGCCCCACAACGGCTGCCTGCAGGCCCCAGCGCCGGAAACGCTGCATCAACGCCTCCTCACGACCGGCCTGCACCACGAACAGCATCCGCTCTTGCGATTCAGACAGCAGGAACTCGTAAGCCGTCATGCCCTGCTCGCGGGCTGGAACCCGATCGAGATCCAGCTCCACTCCCACATTCCCCTTGGCCGCCATCTCCGAGCAGCTACAAGTGAGGCCGGCGGCGCCCATGTCCTGAGCCGCCACCACATCCCCACTCTGAAAAGCGTCGAGGCAAGCCTCGATCAATCCCTTTTCCAGAAAGGGATCGCCCACCTGGACTGCAGGGCGATCATCAAGGGAATCCGCGCTGAGTTCAGCACTGGCGAAGCTGGCACCGCCCATCCCGTCGCGACCTGTGGTGCTGCCCACATACACCACGGGGTTGCCCACACCGGAGGCACCCGATTTCACGATGTCATCGGTCTCCATCAGGCCCAGAGCCATTGCATTCACCAGGGGATTGCCGCGATAAGCAGGGTCGAAGGCAACCTCCCCGCCCACGGTCGGCACACCGACGCAATTGCCGTAATGGGAGATCCCCGCCACGACTCCCTCCACCAGTCCACGGGTGGCGGATTCATCGAGAGGACCGAAGCGCAGAGCATTCAGCAACGCAATCGGACGGGCTCCCATGGTGAAGATGTCCCGGAGGATCCCTCCAACCCCTGTGGCGGCTCCTTGAAAAGGCTCCACCGCCGAAGGATGGTTGTGACTTTCAATCTTGAAAGCCAGGCGATGACCTTCGCCGAGATCCACCACACCGGCGTTCTCTCCCGGACCGACCAGGATGCGAGGGCCTTCTGTGGGAAAACCGCGCAGAAGAGGCCGGGAATTGCGATAACAGCAATGTTCGGACCACATCACGCCGAACATTCCCAGTTCCGCCCTGTTGGGATCACGCCCGAGGCGACGCTGAATCTCGACGTAATCCTTCTGCGTCAGCCCTTCCTGGCGCAGTGCAGAGGCCACATCAAAGGATCCATCCGCTGAAGGGGACTGAGTCACAGCCAACCGTTCATCTCTCCCCAGTGTTGCCGACGGCCTGCAGGCCCCCCTCATTCAAATCCAGGGGTCGTCCTCAGGTTCAGCACGAGATCGGTCCCGACGCGGCTCACCGTGATCAGACCAATTCTCGTCATCCCAGGCTTCGCGTTGATCGACGGAGGATGAACGTGCATCAGACCAGTGATCATCGAGCTCCTCACGGCGATAAGGCTCTTCCCAGGGCGGTTCCTCCAGCCAGCCTTCCAGTCGCTCTCCAGCACGATCACCGAACAGCTGCAGCTGTTCACGCCAGTGACGGGAGCGCCTCACCAAATCCTGACGGACACTGGCGCGTGCCTGCGGAAGATCATCGAGATCCCGAAGGGCCGTGGAAACCCGTCCCGGTTGCTGATCGACGATGCGGTCGGGGCTGAGACGCCAACGACTGCTGCCGGGAAGCCTTGGATCGCTGCGGGAGACGAGGTAGTAGAGGATCTGACCGGATGTGGGAACAAACGCGAGATCGGCAACCTGACCGAGCCGCTGGCCATCCCGATCGAGGAGATCTGCATCCAACAGCGTGGGCAGTCGATCCAAGGTCAGCTGATCGGTCTCCGCTGGACGTCCTTTCACGAACACCTGTTGGTCATCCACGCCGCGGCATTGATCCAACCTCCAGACATCCCGACTGTTGCGCAGAGCGGAAGGACGGCTGACCCAACCGAGAAGGCGATGCACTGGAGGGTGCATCCAGGCCATCACACCTGGTCCATGGTCGAGGCCCTGATCACAACGCACACGATGGCGCAGCAGATCACTGAGCAGAAACGGATCGGGCAGGGGCAAGGCTCAGGAGCGAATCTGCACGGGCATCACGAGATAGGTGAGGCCGGAACCATCCTCTGCGGGAGAAAGAATGGCTGGGGTGGTCGGTGCATTGCAAGACAAAACGATACGTTCACCATCCATGGCTTTGAGGCCATCAAGGACATAGCGCACATTGAAGGCAATCTGGACCTCTTCTCCTTCGATCTGAGCGGGCAAGGACTCAGATCCACTGCCCACATCCTGAGCGTCGGCCGAGATCTGAATCAACCCCTTGGAGGGATCACTGCTGATCCTCACGACATTGTTGTGTTGATCCGCAAGCACAGCGATCCGCTCGAGGGACGCCACAAAGGCCCGACGATCCATGCCGATGGTGCGACTAAAAGTCTCGGGAATCAGCTGTCGGTAGTTGGGATAGGTCCCCTCAAGGGTTCGACTGGTGACCATCTGATCAGCGGCCAGCACCACCACCTGGCCACGCTCGAAGAAAAGACTGACAGGATCGCTGCCTTTCCAGCCGGCCATCAAGCGCTCCACTTCACGCAGCGAACGAGCAGGAAGGGTGACGGCCAGGGCTGCGCTCTCATCAGTTTCAGCACCCTCGGCACCAGCGATGGCGTCCTGCAGGGCATCGTCAACGCTCAGCACAGCCAAACGGTGACCATCGGTGGACGCAGCCTCGAGGCGGGTTTGATCGAAACGCAGATGCACCCCGGTGAGCAGCTGCTTGGCTTCGTCTGAACTGCTTGCAAACAGGGTGCTGCGTAAGGCCCGAACCAGAGCAGCGGGGTCAAGCTTGACCGCTGTGCCGTTTTCCACCAGCGGTAGATCAGGAAAATCATCAGCCGGCATGCCACGCATCTGATAGCTGCCGCTGAGACTGGTGAGTTCCACCTGATCGCCGGAGTCAGCGGTGGCCAGAGTGATCGGGGAATCGCTGGAAAGGCGAGAGACGATCTCGCCGAAGAGGCGGGCAGGAAGCGTGACCGCTCCGCTGGTCTCCACGGATGCCGGCAGAGAGGTCTGAATTCCAAGGCTGAGGTCAAACCCCGTCAGGCTGAGGCGATCCGTCCCGGCATCGGCGGTGAGCAGCACGTTGGCTAGCACCGGATGAGTCGGACGGGATGCGACGGCCCGGCTGACCAGCTGAAGTGCGGTATTGAGTTCCGTTTGGGAACAGACCAGTTTCATCGCGTTGCTAACCGCAGCTGAAGAAGAAGAGATCCCAAGCTTTCACAGGCAAGCCGGAAGCGCAATGGCACGGAGTGAAAGTGGCTCAATTCTCTTCTACTGATTCAGAAAAGGATTAAGAGAAGAACTACTAAACAGCCGTAGAAGGGGATGGGGAAAGCGTGGAAACCCCTGCAATGCCGTTCTCAGCACTGCTTTTCAATCCGCACAGGGTTGGGGAAATTGTTCGGGGTTCTGAGGAACGGTTGCTGTTTTCCACTGATTCAACAGGCTGAGGAAATCCGATCACCGGTGAGATGGTCAGGTTCGTTGCTGTTTTCCACTGATTGATTCAGGGGGTTGTTCGGGTTGTCCCCAGGCAGTTCTTCATCCGGTTGTCACCGCTGCCGGGGTTTGACGTGTCATCTGCCCATCAAAAAACCCCCTGTTCAAGGGGGTTTCTTGAAGACCGATTGTTTTGATGGAGGATCAGAAGCCCATCACACGGGCCACTGTCCCAAGATCGGGATCCAGATCGGTGTGGAAGGCCGCATCGTTGTTCTTGATGGCGCAATCGGGATCTTTCAGTCCATTGCCGGTGAGGACGCACACCACCGTGGCTCCAGTTGGCACTTCCTCTTTTCTTTTGAGAAGACCTGCCACTGAGGCAGCGCTCGCAGGCTCACAGAACACCCCTTCCTGTCCGCCGAGCAGTTTGTAGGCCTCGATGATCTCGGCATCCGTTACGTCGAGGAAGTCACCCTGGCTGGCCTTGCGGGCGGCAATCGCCTTCTCGCGGTTCACAGGATTGCCGATGCGGATCGCTGTGGCGATCGTGTCGGGGTCCGTCACTGTGGTGTTGTTGACCAGTGGAGCGGAGCCACTGGCCTGGAACCCCATCATTCGCGGGAGCTTGCGGCTGCGTCCTGCCTGGTTGTACTCCTGAAAGCCCATCCAATAGGCCGTGATGTTTCCCGCGTTGCCCATGGGAATGCAGAGCCAGTCCGGTGCTTCACCCAGGGCATCGATCACTTCGAACGCCGCTGTCTTTTGCCCCTGCAAGCGAAAGGGATTGACGGAGTTCACCAGGGTGACCGGGAACTGATCCGACACCTCGCGGACGATGTCGAGGGCTCGGTCGAAATTTCCGCGGATGGCCAGCACCTCTGCGCCGTAGACAAGCGCTTGGGCCAGCTTTCCCTGGGCGACGTAACCGTCTGGGATCAGTACAAAGGCCCGCATGCCGGCTCGGCGTGCATAAGCAGCGGCGGCCGCCGATGTGTTGCCTGTGCTGGCGCAGATCACGGCTTCGCAATGGGCTTCCTTGGCTTTGCTGATCGCCATGGTCATGCCCCGATCCTTGAAGGATCCCGTGGGATTCAGGCCGTCATATTTGACGTACACCTTCACATCACGGCCGATGCGTTCAGCAACGGATGGAACGGGGATTAGAGGAGTGGCTCCTTCGCGGAGGGTTACCACTGGAGTCGATGCTGTCACCGGCAACCACGGCCTGTAGGCCTCGATCAACCCCGGCCAGTCCTGGTGGACTGGTGCCGGGGAGAAACGGCGGCGAAGGGCGTTGATCACTGACACCTGTGAAGGGCAATCGTCCAGAGGAATCTATGTGGCGATCCTTGCCTTCGGGTTCACGACCCGCTGTTCTTCAGGCCATCGAGAGGCGAGTCAGAGAAGAATTTCACCAGTCCAGCGATGGATTCGGCCTTTTCGACGACGGCCATGAGGGCTGGAAGATTGATCTCCATCACCTCTGCGGGGTAAGCCTCCAGAAATTTGATCATGTTGAGACCACCTTCACCGATCTGAAGACCATTGATCACTCCGGCTCGAAGGGCTGGAACACTGACCGATGGCTGCGGAACCTTGAGGGGATAGATGATCTTGGCAACCCGTCGCAGAATCACATCGCCGATCTTGGTGGACATCAGACGACTGGTGAGCACCAGCGGAAGATCCAGTTCCTGATTCAGCAGTTTGGCGACGTTCTCCGGATCCTGATTTCCGAGACGCAGAAGATCGGAGAGCAGGCCCCGGGCTTTGCCGGTTTCAGCCAGATAGGCGAGATCGGCAACGCTGATGGATCGAATGAAGGCACCACTCACCAGGGCGACATCTTCAGCCGCACGTAGCGGTTGAAAACAGTTGAGCAGTGTGAGCGCCAGGGCTGAGCCCGTAGCCAGTGCGTGGTGACGCAGACGTGAACGTGCGGGCATGACGGAATCTCAGCGAGTGGAATTTAGGGGGAGACACCAGCGGCCGCCTTCACCAGACGGACAACTCCTCGTTCGGCTAAACCTTGGGCCAGCTCCACACCCATGCGTCTTGCATCCGGTTCACGGATCAGACGCGGCAGGCGACTGAACACCAGATCAGGGCTGAACCCAGGCAGTTGCTGCAGAACAGAGATCAGTTGCCTGATCGGTTCAAGGTCGAGGTAGTTGCTTTGGTCGAAGCTGTCGCTTGCCTCCAGAAGCACGGGCGGCTGTAGAGGACGTGGCAGGCGCCGTCCGATCCGTTGCAGGGTCATCCAGCTCAGGGCATCGAGGCGATCCGCGACGGCATCCACCAGTTGACGGCGCAGCATGCCGCCATTGGCTGAGAAGAGGAAATCGAGAACCTGATCAAGAAGTGCCTCGAGATCGAGTTGATCCTGGCTGGCGGCACTGGCGACCAGATTTTCCAGACGGGTCCAGCGGAAGATGTCGCCGTCAAACAGCATTTCCCGAAGACTCATCCGCAGTTGAGGATCTGGATCCTCCATCAGTCGTCTTGCGAAATAGGGGTAGGCCGCACCAAGAATCTTGAAATCGGAATCCACACTGAGGGCGATGCCCTCGAGGGTGACCAGGGATCGGATGATCAGTGCGTAATAGGGAGGAACCCTGAAGGGGAATTTGTACATCACCCCGGACAGGTCGTCGGTGACCGCTTTGAAGTCCATCCGGCTGACACCGGCCTCCAGCGCCTGGCTGAACACGGTTTCAAATGCGGGAACGATCGGCTCGAGATTCACATCCTCTGCAAGGAATCCGAGGCTGACGAAATCCTTGGAGAGTTTCCCGAAATTGCGGTTCACAAGGTGGACGACAGCCTGAATCAGTCCGGTCCTTGACTCTCGGGTTACCTCACTCATCATCCCGAAGTCGAGATAGCAGAGCCGGCCGTCTTCAAGGGCCAGCAGATTGCCGGGATGGGGATCGGCATGAAAGAAACCGTGTTCCAGCAATTGCTGAAGGCTGCAGCTCACGCCCACCTCCACCATGTCATCGGGGTCGATGCCCAGTTGGCGTACCGCTTCGAGATTGGTGAGCTTCACCCCATCGATCCATTCCATCGTGAGCACCCGACGGCTGGTGGCTTCCCGAAAGATGAGGGGAACAGCGATTCGTGGGTTATGGCTGTGCAGTTCGCTGAATCGTTCGGCATTGCTGGCCTCATTCAGATAGTCCATCTCCTCGAAAACCCGCCGCCCCAGTTCATCGATGAGGGCGACGAGATCACTGCGGATCAAGCCGATGTTGGAGTTCAGCCAGGCGGCGATGTTGCGCACGATGTAGAGATCAAGAGTGATCTGCTCCCGCAGGCCCGGTCGCTGCACCTTCACGGCCACGCGCTGGCCGTTCTTCAGCACTCCGCGATGAACCTGTCCGAGCGACGCTGCGGAAATCGGTTCCCGTTCCAGGGATTCATAAATGTCATCCACAGGCGCACCAAGGTCCTCTTCGATGCAAGCCATCGCCAGGTCGCTGTCGAAACCCGGCAGTTGATCCTGCAGCTGGGCGAGTTCCTCCAGCAGCACCGGGGGAACGATGTCCGGACGGGTGGACAACGCCTGACCTGCCTTGATAAACGCCGGGCCAAGGTCCACCAACAGGTTTGCGAATTCCCTGGCTCTCGCCCGCGCTCGTTTCTGATCGCTCAGCAGCCCGAGCACTTTGTCGGTGCCTACGCCCAGCAGGAACAGGCCGATGGGCACCAGGGTCTGCCAGAGACGCCTCAGCAGCCGTTGCGGGTGACCGGCGTAAATCCTTGTGATCGCTGCAGGGTCATAGGTGAGAAGACCCGAGGCTTCGATGAAATCTCCAAGTTCCTGTGGGGCCACGGGCC
>WTFZ01000182.1 GCA_011523835.1 Synechococcus sp. CO36386bin_29
TGGTGATAGTTGCGCAGAAGGATTGCGCTAATTTCACGCTCAACAACAGGATTCAATTGGGCTGACCAGCCAAGGGGTGTCAGCTTGCCGCTGGGGCAACTTTGAACGGCGTGAACCGCTTCATGCAGAACGGTCTGACGCACGATGCCCAGAGGGATGGTGAGTGGAGAAATCCAGAGTGTTTTGCTTTTGGTCTGGAACAGTCCGTAGCTACCTGTCACCGGAGGCAGGGCAATACGCACGCTGAATCCTTTGCTCTGCAAAGCCTGAATCAGAGGATTCAGATCAGCCGGGAGTCGATGCAGTGGTTGGGGGGCCAGCGCAGAGGCGATGACGGCTGCCGGCAGAAGAATGCCGAACATCACGAGGGCCTGCGCTGTAGCCAGCGCAGGCTCAGCCACCAACCCGTAGCGGCGCAAACAGTACCCGTCAGTGCCGAGCCGAGCAGCAGTCGGCTCAGTACCGTCCATCCCAGATCGCTGAAGCCGTTCTCCTGAAGGCTGTTGAGCCCTGGCCATGGCCGCCCTGGACCCAGCACCAGGGCTCCCACGCGGAAGTTGAACCAGAACAGAGGCACGTAGGTGAAGGGGTTGCTGATCCAGGTGCCGGCTGCGGCCAGAATGTGATTACCGCGCACCACGCTGGCCAGAGCAATCCCCAAAAGGGTCTGAAAGCCAAAGATCGGAAAGCACCCGCAGAAGATGCCCGCTGCCAGCCCCCGGGCGCGTTGGCCGGGCGTGCCTTCCTGCTGCCACATCCACTGCAGCGCGCGTTGCACGCGCTTGCGTGCCTTGATCAGCATCCGGCCTATGGGAGTTGAGATCGGTCTCTTCACAGCATTGGCGGCCGCGATCGTAGGAAGGAGGCCAGGGGGGTGCGCTGCTCGATGCAGGAGGTCAACCAAGAACCGCAGACGATTGCCGCGGTGGCCACCGCGGTTGCTCCTGCACAAGGGGGGATCGCCGTGATCCGTCTCTCCGGTCCCCAGGCGCAGTCTGCTGTGCGTGCAGTCACAAGGATTCCCGGTGATCAGGCCTGGGAAAGCCACCGCGTGCTCTACGGCCACGTGTTGGCGGCTGATCAAGCTGAACGCCTTGATGAAGTGCTGGTGGTGCTGATGCTGGCGCCCCGCAGTTTCACCGGGGAGGACGTGGTGGAGATCCACTGCCATGGCGGGGTGATTGCCGTGCAGCGGGTGTTGGCGCGGGTTCTGGATCAGCCTGGGGTGCGTCGGGCGTTGCCAGGGGAGTTCAGCCAGCGGGCTGTGCTCAACGGTCGGCTGGACCTCACCCGCGCGGAGGCCATCAGTGACCTGGTGGCAGCACGCAGTCAGCGCGCTGCACAGCTCGCCATGGCTGGTGTGGATGGGGGGATTCAGAAGCGGATCACCGCCCTGCGTGAACGTTTACTCGATCAGCTCAGTGAGCTGGAGGCCCGGGTGGATTTTGAAGAGGATCTGCCGCCGCTGGATGGATCAGCGCTGCTGGAGGAGTTGCAGGAGGTGCGCCGCGAGCTGCAGGAGCTGGTGCACGACGGGCAGGCCGGTGCCGCCTTGCGCCAGGGGCTGCGGGTGGCCCTGGTGGGTCGGCCCAATGTGGGCAAAAGCTCCTTGCTCAATCGCCTCAGCCGGCGCGAGCGGGCGATTGTGACCGATCTGCCGGGAACCACGCGCGATCTTCTTGAGAGCGAGATCGTGCTGGAGGGGGTGCCGATCACCCTGCTCGATACCGCTGGCATTCGGGCGACGACCGATGCGGTGGAGCAGCTCGGCATCGCGCGCAGTCACGACGCTCTGGTCAGTGCTGATCTGGTGCTGTTGCTGTTCGATCTCACGGAGGGGTGGACTGCCGCCGATCAGGAGCTCTGCCAGCGCATTCCTGAAGCGGTTCCGCGTCTGCTGGTGGGCAACAAGACTGATCGACCTGGGATGGGTGCGGCGCCACCCCAACCCTTCGTCCGCGTCAGTGCGTCCAGCGGTGCTGGAGAGGCCGAGCTGGTGCAGACGTTGCTGCAGCGCTGCGGTGCACTCAGCGACGGATCGTTGCTGCTGGCCCTCAATCAGCGACAGGCCGATCTGGCCGCAACGGCCGCTGATGCGCTGCAGCGCAGTGCGCAGGTGGCGGCCGAAGGTCTGCCCTGGGATTTCTGGACGATTGATCTGCGTCAGGCGATCCGCAGCCTCGGCGAGATCACCGGCGAGGAGCTCACTGAATCGGTGCTCGATCGGATCTTCTCCCGCTTCTGCATCGGCAAGTAAGGCGATTCAGGGGCTCTCACCACCGTCGTTTTGTGGCGGAAGCCCATGGGCGATCAGCATCACCAGGCTGACCGCTGCGTAGCCGATAGCCCAGGGTTGTCCTGTTCCCCAGCCGAGGTCGAGCGTGGTGTCCGACACGCTGAAGGTCCAGGCATGGATCACACCGAACCAGGCGAGGAGGGATGCAAGAGCGCTTGTGGCTGCTGCGGCCAGAAAGCGCTGTTCGATCACGTCCACCAGCATCGCGGCCAGCAGCATCGCCGTGATGATCTGCCCCTGTTCCAGGGCGAAGGCGCCGGCGGCCCAGACATCAGCCTTGGCCAGGGTCTGCACCAGCTCTGGGCCAAAGGGATGTTCAACGGTGCCGGCACCACCGGCGCGCAAGCCGGCTTTCAACAGCTGTGCCCCCCAGCCGGCCAGCCCAGGGAGCAGTCCGAGCACCACGGCAGGCGCGTGTCGCAGGGGTGTGGCCTGGAAGGCCTGAGCGCTGACGGCAATGCCGACATAGAAAACGATCGCCATACCGGCCTCGATCGGAATCACTTCCGCGACGAGACCAAACAGACCCAGCAGGCAGCCTGCCGCCATCACCAGGCCATTCAGCAACGAATATCCCGATCGGGCGCCAAGGGCTTTCCACGCCGGATGGCCGATGTAGATCGTGGTGGGGAAACAGGACCCCAGAACCGCGGCCGTGAGGGTGCCGATCCCGTCGATCAACAACGCGGGCCGGGCTGGATAGCGATCCCCTGCTGCGGCGGCACTCTCCAGATTCTGAAGCGAGCCGATCACGTTGAACAGGCCCATCGGCAGGATGACCCCGATCCAGGGGATCAGATCGCCACGGCCCTGCCAGAGCGCGTCGATCTGCGGGGTGGGGATGTGTAGGCCCACCGCAGCCAGCGCGTTGTTGATCGCTGCTGAATCCGGCTGGATCATTCCGCTCGCCCACGCCAGGAGTGCTCCGATCAGCACGGCACTCAGCCCCGTGGGTAACGGCCAGCGAACCCTGCCGAAGTAGCCCACGAGAATCACCGCCAGGCTGCTCAGCCCGATCAATGGAAAGGAATACGTGCGCAGAAAGAAGGCCAGGGCAAGAAAGCCCAGCGCAATGCCCGCCAGAGTGGAGAGCAGAGCGGCTCGTGGAAGCCAACGCTGCAGCCGGGTCACCGTGAAGGCTCCGGCGACTTCGATCACGCCGGACCCCAGGCAGGCCATCACCCCGGCCTGCCAGGAGCGAGTGATCGCCTCGGCTTCACTCAGGCCACCGCCAAGAGCAGCCAGCTTGACGGGCAGCATCACCAGAAAAATGTACGCAAACAAGCTGATGGTGTTGATGCCGTAGGGCAGGGCCGTGCAATCGGTTCGTTGCTCTCGCCGGGCCAGCTGCATGGCCTGATTGGCATAGGCCAGATTGCCCACCAGCAGGCTGATGCCTGTGGCCGGCAGGATCACACCAAAGAGAAGGCGGTCTGGGTAACCGAGCACGGTTCTGCACAGCCCAAGGATCAGCAGGATGTTGATGAGGTTGTCGAGAGCCAGGGCGAGAAACCCATCGAGATCTCCAGGGCGCCAGGCCTTGAGAACGCGTGCCGGGAACCCAACCATGACCAAACCTTTGCCGGAACATCCTCAGCTTGCTCCCCGATATTTCAATCGGGATGACTCGGCTGAAGTGCTTTCAGAATGAGGTTCTGTTGTGCTGATGGTCTGTGACTGATCCACTGGCTGCTCTCAAGCCCTCGCAGTGGGCCCAGTTGAAGGTGCTCTGCTGGATCGCCAGTGTGGATGGGGATGTGGCCACGGAAGAGCGGGCACTTCTCAGCAAGTTGTCCGAGCGTCTGCTGCCGCTGGAGGATCCGGAGGATGCCCTGGCGTCGCTCCAGGCTGACCCTGAAGCCGAACTGGATGCTTGGGTTGCGCACCTGAAGAGCACCGATGACCGGATGGCGATGGTGTCGATGGCGTTTCAGATGGCCTGCAGCAGCCAGGGGCCAGAGGATGACAGTGCCATCAACGCCGCAGAGCGGGTGGCCTATCGGCGCCTCCTGGAGGCCCTCAACCTTTCGGATCCGCAGGTGCAGGAGGCGGAATGGGCTGCCCGCGAGGCTCTCAAGGAAACGCCTGCCCTCCTCGATCGCCTCAATCAACTCCTGTTTGGCTGGGGGGCCTGGCCGTCGGTGGCTGCTCTGGAAGCCTCGGGCACCAGCTGGCTCTGATGGTGACTGCTCTGCCGATCACCTCGCAGCTCCACAGGCAGCTCGAGGCCTGGCTGCTGGAGGATCTCGGCCGTGGCGATCTCACCGCTGCCGCACTTCAGGGGTGTCGTGGGGCAGCGCACTGGATCGCCAAGGCGGATGGACGGTTCTGCGGTGGAGTGTTGCTCAGGCCATTGCTGCAATCGCTGGACCCTGGGGCTGAGGTGAGGCTGCTGGTGAAGGAAGGACAGCGGGTTGAGGCGGGGCAACGCCTGCTGACGTTGGAGGGTGAGGCTGCAGCTCTGGTGGGCGTTGAGCGCACAGCGCTCAACCTGGCGATGCGCTTGTCCGGGATCGCCACTGCCACAGCGGCCCTGGTGGCTCAGCTCCAGGGCACGGGTGTGCGTCTCGCTGACACCCGCAAGACCACGCCGGGGTTGCGCGTGCTGGAGAAATACGCGGTGCGCTGCGGCGGCGGGGTGAATCACCGCATGGGGCTGGATGACGCGGCCATGCTCAAGGAAAACCACATCGCCTGGGCGGGGGGCATCACGGCGGCCATC
>WTFZ01000070.1 GCA_011523835.1 Synechococcus sp. CO36386bin_29
GCACCGCATCGGCCCGGCGTGGGTCGATCTCAGTGGCCTGGCGCAGGGCCCGGGCAAAAGCCTTGAAACACGCTTCCACGATGTGGTGGGAGTTGGCGCCATCGAGCTGGCGGATGTGCAGGGTGAGTCCGCTGTTGTTCACAACAGCCACGAAGAACTCCTTCACCAGCTCAGTGTCGTAGGTGCCGATCTTCTGGCTGGGAATGTTGAGGCTATAGCTGAGGTGCGGACGGCCTGAGCAGTCCAACGCCACCTGCACCAACGCCTCATCGAGAGGCGCAAGGAAATGGCCGAAGCGATGGATTCCGCGGCGATCTCCAAGGGCCTGAGCCAGGGTCTGGCCCACGGCGATGCCCACATCTTCATTGGTGTGGTGATCATCGATGTGCGTGTCCCCCTTGGCGCTGATCTCCAGATCGATCAGGCCGTGGCTGCTGATCTGGTGAAGCATGTGGTCGAGGAAGGGCACACCGGTGCTGGCCTGGCACTGACCGCTGCCATCGAGGTTCAGGCGCACCTGCACATCGGTTTCTCCAGTGACCCGGTGGATTTCACCTGTCCGCATCATCAGCCTCAGGAACGAAGACGCCTGAATCGATCATGCCGGCTCACATGCCGTTGATGCAGTAACCGGCATCCACGTACAGCGTTTGCCCCGAGATGCCGCTGGAAAGCTCGCTGAGGAGGAACGCCGCCGTGTTGCCCACCTCAGTTTGCGTGACCGTTCGGCGCAAGGGAGCCTTCTCCTCCACGTTGTGGATCATGTCGAGAATGCCGCCGATGGCCGAGCTGGCCAGGGTGCGGATCGGACCGGCACTGATGGCATTCACACGCACTTGCTTGTCAGGGCCGAGTTCGGCGGAGAGGTAGCGCACAGAGGCTTCGAGGGCCGCCTTGGCCACTCCCATCACGTTGTAATTGGGAATCGCCCGTTCAGCACCGAGATAGGTGAGGGTCACGACTCCTGCCTTTTCGCTGAACAGTGGCTTGGCATGGCGGCAGAGCGGGGCCAAGGAGTAAGCACTGATCTCAAGTGCACGAGCGAAGCCTTCGGCTGTTGTGGCGCTGTAATCACCCACGAGCTCCTCCTTACCAGCGAAGGCCAGACAGTGCACCAGGCCGTCAAGAACCCCCCACTGGCTCTTGATCTCACTGAACACAGCCTCCATCTGGGCTGCGTCCTGCACATTCAAGGGGAGGAACAGCGACGGCTCCAGGGGTGCGGTGAGCTCACGAACCTTCGACTCGAAACGCCCCTTCTCATCAGGGAGGTAAGTGATGCCCAGTTCAGCGCCTGCTGCTTTGAGCTGCTGGGCGATCCCCCAGGCGATCGATCGATTGTTGGCAATACCGGTAACGAGAATCTTCTTGCCCGTGAGATCGAGAAGCATCGGACCGGCTGACGTTGAACAGTGTGGGGATTCTCTCCCATCCCGCCCCCTTGCACTGCCGCACCTGTCGCAGTTGTCTCCAGCGATCGACAGGATGGCGCGGTCCCTGTGATCCTGTGGTGCTGCCCTTACCCCCCGTCACCCCCTTGCCATGGCCTGAACAGCCGGGGGATCTACCGAGAGACCTTGCGGATCGCGACGCACTCGATCAACTGCTGGCCAGCGAATTCCCCACCGCCCAGGGGCCACTCAGCGGGATTCAAGGTGGCCACAAAGCGGCCGAAAGCCAGTTGCAACGGATGGATGCCAAGCGCTATGGACGCAGCCGCAACCATCTCAAGGGTGCTGTCACCCGCTTGTCACCTTGGATCCGCCATGGCGTTCTCACCCTGGCGGAGATCCGAGAGGTGGTCTTTGCCCAACTGCGGGATCGCGGCCAAGGCAGGGACGACGGCGGCAAGCTGATCAATGAACTGGGTTGGCGCGACTTCTGGCAGCGGATGTGGAGCGATCTCGGCGATTCCATCCATGAGAGCCAGGAGGATCTAAAGACCGGCCACGATCCAGCCAGTTACAGCCGGGAGCTTCCCGAGGACGTGCGCGAGGGCCGCACGGGACTGGCCTGCATGGATGGATTCAGAGACGATCTGGTGAGCAGCGGCTGGCTCCACAACCACGCGCGGATGTGGATGGCGGCCTATCTGGTGCACTGGCGCCGGTTGCATTGGAAAGCTGGTGCCGACTGGTTCCTGGAGCACCTGCTCGACGGCGATCCCGCCAGCAACCACCTCAGCTGGCAATGGGTTGCCAGCAGCTTCAGTCACAAGCCTTACTTCTTCAACCGCGGCAACCTGGAGCGCTACAGCGACGGAAAGTACTGCAAGAGCTGCCCGAGCGCAGACACCTGCCCGTTTGAGGGAAGTTACGACCAGCTGGAGTCGCAGCTGTTTGCGCCCCAGCCCGCAATCCGGGATATCCCCAGCCGGCGCCGCAGCAGCAACACCCGAGGCAGTGCCAGCGCCGCCTTCGCTCGACCGAAGCGCTGAGCCTCCGATCCGCTCAATCCCGATCACCCCATGCCATTTCAAAACCCGATCCTCTGGATCCACGAGGAAGCCCTCGGCCCCCGCAACCCTGCCCGGCTTGCCTGGCAGAACGCCCCAGCTCTGTTTGTGTTCGACACGCAGTGGATCGAAGACGCCGGCATTAGCCGCAAACGCCTGGGTTTTCTCTACGAATGCGCCCTCGACTGTTCCGCGACTCTGCGCAAAGGAGATGTGGCGGCCGAGGTGATCCGCTTTGCCGAGCGTCATCAGGCCGATGGAATCGTGACCAGCATTCCAGTGGATCCTCGTCTGGAGAGAATCGCAGCACAGGTTGAGAGCCAATATCCGCTGGAACGACTGGAGCCAGAGCCCTTCGTGAACCTGCCGCGGCCACCGCGCCTTGGACGCTTCAGTCGTTACTGGCGTGAAGCAGAGCCAGTGGTTTGGGAGGGGTTCTAGGAACCAGGTTGATCGTCTTTCAACAGTGCCTCTTCCCGCTTGAGCTCTTCAGCGGGATCCGTGAGCAGATCCTGCTCTTCCAGAGCCGGGAGCGCAATTGGGACCACCTCCGAGGCCGTGGTCGGTGGCTGAACCCACTGCCAACGGGCTTTCGGTGCCCGGTCAGCACAGAGGGCCTGCAACTCTCGTTGCAGCGCCTTCAGAACGGAATCACGCTGAACAACGGCAAAAAACTCTGAACGCGGAGCCAGGCCAGCACTGAACGGAGCCGTGCCATTGCCATTAAAGAGTCGAGCAGCATCCGCAAACCAACGGGGTTTGCAGACGGCCGGATCACGGGTATCCGTTTCCAGGAAGAGGTGCAGACCAAATCCATCGGGCTGACTGACCACTGCCAGCCCATCATGGGGAACCCTGCGCTGCAGAGGGAACACTGCCCAGGTGGCCTGCGGAGATCCCCCACAACCCGCCAGCAGGACGGCCAGGGCCGCAAGACCTGCAGGAGTCTTTTGAACCCAGGGCACCAGCGCCTCATCTCAGAAGTGCCGGATTCTGAACCAAGATCAACGTCACTGCAGACGTCTGGCCGGTCGCATGGTGCTCACTCCATCCACGATGCTTCCCCTCGGGCATCCACTCCCCGCGTTCCATCTGCCCATCGTGGGCGGCCAGCTGGCGCAGCAAACTCCTGGCACAACCTCACCAATGAGAGAGCTGGGTCACGACAATCTGCCCAACCAACCGGTGTTGGTGATGCTGATCTGCGCCCACTGCCCTTTCGTGAAGCACGTGGAACCGGAACTGAGCCGCCTGGACAGCGACTACGGCCAGCGTGTGTCGCTGGTCGCCGTGTCGAGTAACAGCGTGATCACCCATCCCCAGGACGGACCTGAAGGCCTGCGCCAGCAGGCCGAACGCCTGGGCTGGACGTTTCCGTACCTTTTCGACGAGCAGCAAAGCCTGGCCAAAGATCTGCGCGGGGCCTGCACGCCGGAGTTCTATCTGTTTGCACCGGATACCAACGCAACGCAGACCCTGCGCTACCGGGGGCAGCTGGATCAGAGCCGGCCGGGAAGCGCTTCCGACCCCGATGGCCATGATCTGAGAGAGGCCATGGATGCCGTCCTGGCTGGTCAGCCGGTTGGCGACCAGCAGACGCCCTCGCTCGGTTGCAACATCAAATGGCATCCCGGACAAGAACCGCCGTGGTTCGGGAGCCCGGCTTAAGGTGCGTAGCATGCAGGTGCCCCCCTTCAGCCTCAGCCAACAGCTCGCGAATCTCGGGCAGGACCTCGATGAGGCAGTGCTTCGGGTGCTGCACAGCGGCCAATACATCGGCGGCTCCGAGATCCAGACCTTCGAGCGCTCCTTCGCCGAGGCTGTTGGCACACCCCATGCCGTGGGTTGCAACAGCGGGACGGACGCCCTCGTCCTCGCCCTGCGTGGTCTGGGGATTGGCAGCGGCGATGAGGTGATCACCGCCTCCTTCAGTTTTTTTGCCACGGCGGAAGCGATCAGTGCCGTGGGCGCTACGCCGGTGTTCGTGGACGTGGACCCGTCGACCTACCTGATCGATCTGAACCGCATCGAAGCGGCGATCACTCCCCGAACCCGAGCATTGCTGCCGGTGCATCTGTTCGGCAGGCCGGTGGACATGACCCGTCTGATGGTCATCGCCGAACGCCATGACTTGCGGGTAATCGAAGACTGCGCCCAGGCGACCGGTGCCCACTGGGATGGCCGGAGTGTGGGCAGCTGGGGGGATGTGGGCTGTTTCAGTTTCTTTCCCACCAAGAACCTCGGTGCAGCCGGTGACGGAGGCGCCGTGTGCTGTCACAGCCCTGAACTGGCTCAGCGGATGCGCGAACTGGCCGTTCATGGCATGCCGCGCCGCTACCTGCACACCGAGCTCGGCTACAACAGCCGACTCGATGCTCTCCAGGCGGCCGTGCTGAACGTGAAGCTGCCCCATCTCAGTCGCTGGGTGGAGCACCGTGGTGCCATTGCAGCCCGCTACAGCGCAGCCCTTCAGGATCTTCCAGGAGTGCAGCTTCCCGGATCAGATGCCCATGGGGGCCATGGCTGGAATCAGTTCGTGATCCGCGTCAGTCTGTGCGCGA
>WTFZ01000092.1 GCA_011523835.1 Synechococcus sp. CO36386bin_29
GTTGTCGGCCCATCGCACACCTCTGGAGATGGTGGACTTTGCTCGTGATGCCCACAACCGTGGTTTGCAGGTGATCGTGGCCGGTGCCGGCGGCGCGGCTCACTTGCCGGGGATGGTGGCGTCTCTGACGACCCTGCCAGTCATCGGTGTGCCCGTGCGCAGCACGATGCTGTCCGGTGTGGATTCCCTGCATTCCATTGTCCAGATGCCGGGCGGCATTCCCGTGGCCACCGTCGCCATCGGGGGTGGGCTGAATGCAGGATTGCTGGCGGCGCAGATCCTGGCGCTTCAGGACGATGGTTTGCAGGAGCGTCTCGGGGCTTATCGACGCCAGCTGCACGACACCGTGACAGCGAAGGATCAACGTCTGGTCGAGCTCGGCTCTGCGGCTTATCTGGACGCCATGGCCACAATGCGTGCAAAAGACAACGCACGATGAATGGTCCCGCCTGGATGCGCTGGAGCCTGGCGTTGCCTCTGCTCACCCTGAATCTCTTTGTCCTGCGGCAGCTCACGGTCCCGCTGGCTCCGTTCCCCGGCCTTTTTCTCACGGCGGCACTGATCGCTTTCCTGCTCGATATCCCCTGCGTCTGGCTCACTGGCCGCGGCCTGCCTCGGTGGATGGCGATTGCGATGGTGACTCTGTTCACCATCGGTGCGTTGGTGTTTGCGGGGATCACTCTGGTGCCGTTGTTAATCGATCAACTCGGACAGCTCATCACTGCCCTGCCAGGCTTGCTCAGCGAGGCTGAGGGCTGGATCACAAGCCTTCAATCCTTGGCCGAGACCAGGGGATTGCCCAGTGAATTCGGTGACCTGAGCAGTGATCTCCTCAGCGCAGCCAGTCGAGTGGCCAGTCAGATCAGCCAGAGGCTGCTCGGCATTCTTGGGGCAACCCTCGGAACCACGATCAACACTGTGATCGTGCTCGTGCTGGCAGTCTTCTTCCTCCTGGGTGGCCGCTCGATAGCGGCTGGTCTGGCGCGATGGCTTCCGTCGGGCTGGCGTGAGTTGGTGATCAGCACGCTTTCGCGCACTTTTCGTGGATATTTCGCCGGTCAGGTTCTGTTGGCTCTGATCCTGGCGCTGGGGCAGATCGTGGTCTTCACCGTGCTCAAGATTCCGTACGGAGTTCTGTTTGCCGTTCTGATCGGTTTCACCACCTTGATTCCCTACGCCAGTGCCCTAACGATCATCGCGGTCAGTGGACTTCTGGCCTTTCAGGATCCCAGGACAGGTCTTGAGATCCTCGTGGCAGCGATCCTTGTGGGACAGCTGGTCGATCAGGTGATCCAACCGCGATTGATGGGCAGCATCGTCGGGCTTCAGCCGGCCTGGTTGCTGATCGCCCTTCCTCTCGGTGCCAAAGCTGGAGAGCTCTATGGCTTCGGCGAGCTGCTGGGGTTGCTGTTGGCCGTTCCGGTGGCGAGTTGCTTCAAAACGCTGGTGGATGCCTGGGCGGACCGTCTAGGCATCCCTGCCAGCGACGAGCTGATCAGGCCTGAGCGGGGATGAGTCCCCGGCTGACGAGTGCATCGACAACCTGATTCACGCAGCTCTCAAGATCGCCGGCACCGGTGTCGACGGAAAGCTCAGGATTCTCAGGGGCTTCGTAGGGGCTGGAAATCCCCGTGAATTCCTTGATTTCGCCAGCCCTGGCCTTGGCGTAAAGGCCTTTGGTGTCACGTTCTTCGCAGACGCTCAGGTCAGCGGAGCAAAAGATCTCGAGAAAGTCGCCGTCCTCCACCAGGGCTCTGGCCTTGTCTCGATCGGCGCGGAACGGAGAGACGAATGCAGTGAGCACGATCACGCCGGAATCCAGGAAGAGCTTGGCCACTTCGCCGATGCGGCGGATGTTCTCTTCCCGATCCGCGTCTGAGAAGCCCAGATCTTTGCAGAGGCCATGGCGGACGTTGTCGCCATCCAATACATAGGTGGCTAAACCGCGTTCGAACAGCGCCTGGTTCACCGCATTGGCCAGGGTGCTTTTTCCAGCTCCACTCAGGCCTGTGAACCAGAGGATGGCACTGCGATGCCCACGCTGTTCAGCCCGGGCGTCGCGGTCAACCGAGGCATGGTGCCAGGCGATGTTGGTGGAAGCGCCTTGGTTGGTGAGCTGGCCGTAAGTGGGTGTAGTGGACATGACGCACCGATTCGGGCCGCCATTATCTCCCAGGCCCTCGGTTTGGGTGATCATCCACTCCTGATTCAGCCGCCGGACCGTTTGGGCCTGAAGCCCTCCTTGGACAGCAGCTCAAGGGCTGCCTCGACCTGGTCACCCTGAAGCTCAATCTCGCTCTCCTTGATGGTGCCACCGCTGCCGATACGGCTTTTGAGCTTTTTAAGCAGTGATTTGAGGGCAGCGTTGTCCAGTTGCAACCCTCGAATCACGGTCACGGTCTTTCCTCCCTTGCCGCCTCGGGTCGGCTGCACCCGCACGATCTGCTGCGAGCGGGGAGTGTCCGCCGCGGGTGGCTCGGGCCGTTGGAGGCTGTCACTGCTGCTGAATTCCCGCCAGCCACCCTTCGGCATGACACTTCAAGTTGTTCCCGCCAGTCTTGCCCAAGGCTTCATGTTGCCGAGTCTGTCTCTTGTCTCGTGATCTGCGGGCAGCCGGACCCATCGGCAGTGGATGGAGCTTGCCCTCATTCCTCCTTCACACATTGCAGACTGACTTCTGAGGGGTCTGCGCTCTTGAGATGAAGGCAGTTGTTCGGCAACCGCAATGGGCTGATTCGAGTCAGGGCCTTGGACGTTGGATCGAGCGGCTGATCAGCATCGGTTTGCTGCGCCGACCGTTGTTCTTTCAGGCCCGACAACTGATCATTCGCACGGCTGAACGCAACGGAATTCCCTGGCGCGCTCGTCGAACGATGTTGCGACAGATGGCGGGCCCAGTTCTTTCGGATGTGACCACCCCTGGTTTGGTGCCACCCGATTACTACCGCGTTCGTTTTCATGCCTATGAGCAAGGCAATCTCTGCTGGCAGGCCGCAACCGAGGCCGAGCAGGCCACCGATGCGATGGCTCTGCGCATTTGGCCGGCTGAGACGCTGTCTCCCTTGACAGCCCAGACCCGTCTGCGGGATGCGATCCATCAGGTGGTGGATCCCTTGCTGAGCGGTCCTGTGCAGCGGGTCCTCGATCTGGGGTGTTCTGTCGGCGTCAGCACTCAGCATCTCAGCCGCTGGCTGCGCTTGCGTGCCCAGGCTCGACATGAGTCCCCAGCGTGCATTCAGGGCCTCGATTTATCTCCAGAGATGCTCGCTGTGGCGAGGGTTCGAGACAGTGAGGGCATCGTGGATTCCTGGTTGCATGCCGCGGCGGAGAACACGGGGCTGGAAGATTGTTCAGTCGATCTGATCAGCCTTCAGTTCGTTTGCCATGAGTTGCCTCAGAACGCCATTCATGCCGTTCTGGCGGAAGCGTTTCGGCTGCTGCGCCCGGGAGGTGCACTGGTGATGGTGGATCAAGATCCCGCGTCGTCGGTTCTTCAACGTCTCCCCGTTGCGGTTGCAACGCTCCTGAAGAGTACGGAGCCTTATATCGAGCAATATTTCAGCCTCGATATGGCTGACGCGCTGCACTCCGCCGGTTTCAGAAATCTGCGGATTGAGGCCTGTGATCCACGGCATCGTGTGATCGCCTGCTTACGCTGAGGTACTGCTCAAGGGTCGCGCGTGCGGTCCGTCGCTTGTGACCAGCACCCTCCCGCCGAAACCCTCAGCCGCTGACCTCGCCGTGAGCTCCCGTCCTGCGGAAGCTGGACGTTTCGGCCGCTATGGCGGTCAATACGTTCCGGAGACACTGATGCCGGCTCTGGCCGAGCTGGAGCAAGCGGCTGCTCAGGCCTGGAAGGATCCCGCGTTCACAACAGAACTCAACCGGCTGCTCAAGAGCTATGTCGGTCGCGCCACACCGCTGTACGAGGCGGAGCGGCTGACGGAGCACTACCGCCGTGCGGATGGTGGCCCGCGCATCTGGCTCAAGCGCGAAGACCTGAACCACACGGGTGCTCACAAAATCAACAACGCCCTCGGTCAGGCTCTGCTGGCGCTGCGCATGGGCAAGAAACGGATCATTGCTGAAACCGGTGCCGGCCAGCATGGTGTGGCCACAGCCACGGTTTGCGCCCGTTTCGGTCTCGACTGTGTGGTCTACATGGGCGCCGAAGACATGCGCCGACAGGCTCTGAATGTATTCAGGATGCGCCTTCTGGGTGCCACGGTGCAGCCTGTCACCGCAGGAACGGCCACCCTTAAAGATGCCACCAGTGAGGCGATCCGCGACTGGGTCACCAACGTGGAGACCACCCACTACATCCTTGGGTCAGTGGCCGGTCCTCATCCCTATCCGATGCTGGTCCGTGACTTTCACGCTGTGATCGGTCAGGAAACTCGTCAGCAGTGCCGAGAGGCATTCGGACGGCTCCCCGATGTTCTGATGGCCTGTGTCGGCGGAGGGTCGAATGCGATGGGTCTGTTCCATCCCTTTGTCGAGTGCACCGATGTCCGGTTGATCGGTGTGGAAGCCGCTGGTGACGGCGTGGCCACCGGGCGCCACGCCGCCACGATCACCGAAGGACGGGTCGGTGTGCTGCACGGTGCGATGAGCCTCCTCCTGCAAGATCAGGACGGTCAGGTGCAGGAGGCCCATTCCATCAGTGCCGGATTGGATTACCCGGGCGTCGGTCCGGAGCACAGCTATCTGCGCGAGATCGGGCGGGCTGAATACGCTGCCGTCACCGATGCTGAAGCGCTGGATGCCCTGCAGTTGGTGAGCCGTCTGGAAGGGATCATTCCCGCTTTGGAAACAGCCCATGCTTTCGCCTGGCTGGAGTCCCTCTGTCCCACGCTCCCCGCTGGAACCGAATTGGTGATCAACTGCTCCGGCCGCGGCGATAAAGACGTCAACACCGTTGCGGAACGCCTCGGTGACGCCCTCTGATCCAGACCTGAGAGTGTCCGCTCAGGTCAGCAGGTTGTTGAGGTGTTTCGCGACACACTGAACGGCGGCGCGTGCTGTGGCGTAGGCCATGCGCATCGGGCCCACCAGAGCCACCTGTCCCACGCCGCCTCCGACGCTGCGATAGCTGGACTGGATCACTGAACAGTGGCTCAAGGCTGTGTGGGGATGCTCCCCACCGATCCACACACAGTCATCACGGCAGGGGTCTCGCGCGATCAAGGCTGCTGGGTTGCAATCCATCAGATCCAGTAGGGGGCGCACTTTGGAGCTGTCGCTGAACTCCGGTTGCGCGACCAGCCTGGAGACGCCATGAACATGAGCGCTCTGATCGCCAGGCCCCAGAAAGGATTCCTTGTGTTCAAGGGCTTCCCTCAACGCTTGACCACAGGTTTGCAACTGCTGGGGCAGAGACTCCCAGCCGAGTTGTCCGGATTGACGCAGCTGGTCATCGGTCCAACGTTCGAGCGCTTCAACCTGATGAGCACTGCCGTGGGGCAAGCGCAGGTTCAGGTGTTGCGTTTGGCTTGAATCAGCCACCAGCATGACCAAAAGCCTTTCACCCGTATGGACCAGGCGGATCGCGTGCAATCGCCGTTCTGTCGGTTGCGGAAGGGTGATCAGGCTCATCAGCCCTGTGAAATCGGTTAGGCGCCTTGCCAACTGCTGCAACAGATCATCAAGTGCAGCCCAGCGCAAGCTCAGTTGGGTGAGCTCCTGTTCGAGATGGTGAACAGCTGCTCCGGGTTCCGGCAGCAGGCAATCCACGTAGTGACGGTATCCCCTCGGGCTGGGAATCCGCCCGGCAGATGGATGGGGCTGAACCAGCAGACCTTTCTGCTCCAGAGCTCCCATTGCTGAACGCACCGTTGCTGAGCTGGCCCGGAGCCCAAAACGCTGGACAAGGGTTTTGCTTCCTACTGGCTCGATCGTGTCCACGTAGTGATGGACCGTGGCCTGAAGCACGTCCTGTTGGCGTCTGGGCAGGAGCTCCACGGCAACTATTGAAGTGGAGTGATGGTACGAATGATTCCCTGGATTTGAGCGTGACCGTCACGAAGCTGACGGTCGCTGCTGGTAGGGATGGCGTTCAGTAGCGGGGCACGGAGGAATCCACGGCAAGGCTCCAGGCGTCGATGCCACCCTCCAGATTCCAGACCTCCTGCGAGGGATTGCGTTCCAGCAGCCAGCATCCGAAATTCCAGCTGCGCACGCCTGCATGGCAGATCACGACCACGGCTCGAGAAGGCGGCAAGCGTTGATCGATCGCATCCATCCACTGATTCGATTCGCTGAGAGGCAGATGCTCCACCGGGTGAGGAAATGCAGCGATCGCAAGTTCTTGGTGTTCACGGACATCCACCAAGGTCAGCTCGGGCTTCTTGCTCAGCCAGGCCGCAAGTTCGGTCGCTTTCAGTGGTTGGGGCATGCGTTGGTTCATCGCTTCAGTCTGGCTCCGTGCTGGCCTTGCGCCCTGGATGCACGAAGATGACACTGATGTCTTGCACCGCCTGTTCATGAAGGGGCGTTCGTTCCTGCTCGCTCTGGTTGCATCGGCCATGGTGCTTCTCACCTTGGCTCTCGGCGTGTGGTGGGTTATGGCACAACAGAGTCCACTGCGGATCGTTGATCGCCCCCTGGAGCTCAGTCGGACGGCACGGTTCATGCCCCGCGATGCTCAACTCACGATGCATTGGCTGGCGGATCCGTCTCGCCTCCCGGCCTATGCCCGAGCCGTCGCTCCTGTGCGTCAACGACAGGCTGTGAGTGAAAGCACCCGTCAGCTCCGGGATGGGGCCTTTGCCCTGGCAGGACTGAATTTCAGCGATGAACTGGTGGACTGGATCGGTCCCCAGGTCAGTTTTGCGGTCCTGACCGACAGCAGATCCAATGACGGCGACCCAAGCGGTTTGGGGTGGGTTCTGGCGCTGTCCAGTCACGATCAAGACGGTGCCAGACGTTTCCTGCAGCGGTTTTGGCAAACTCGCAGCCTGGCAGGAACGGACCTGCAGATCACCCGTTATCGAGGCATGGGGCTGATCAGCGGGCGGGGGGCCCTGCTGGGTCGTGATCCTCAGCCGATCGCCACGGCGTTGATCGACGATGATCTGCTACTTCTGGCCTCAGGTCGAGGCGTGCTGGAACAGGCACTGGATGTGTCGCAGCTGGACGGCCTGCATCTTCTTGGTGATGAACGCCTTGCCGATGATCTGAAATCGTTCGGTTCCGGGGTCGCTTTTCTCACGGCAAGCCCGGCTGCCATGCAGCGCTGGCTTGGCGTGCCGGCCGTGATCGCAGAGCGTGATGACCTCACTGGATTGGTCGGTGCTCTGGTCAGCCATGGAACGGATCTTGACCTGAAGGCTCTGGTGCGTTTCCGGGACGATGTGATTCCTGGGGCGGATGGACTGACCGATGCCGAAGCTCTTCTTTCTGGAACAGGGGGAAGCGCCCATGCGCTGGCACTGCTGTCAGCACCCCAGGCACTGCTCGCTTCGGAGAGTCGGAATCCGTTGGCACAGTGGATTGCCCCGGTGCTGCAACGGATCTTCGACGCCTCAGCTGCCGAAGGGGCAGCGGCTGTGGCGTCCCTCGACTCCGGTCCCTTGCTTCTGCAGATGGGCGAGGCGGGTTGGCTTCTCGGGAGCCGCGCCGATGAACCGTCACTGCAGGCCGTCAGCAGCAGGCTTGAACAGGACGGCCTCGTGGGATCCACCCTGGATGCCGATGGGCAATCGCTTGAGGTCTGGACGCGTTTGGTGCGTCAACGACGCCATGGCGAGGAATCGTTGATGGCCGATCTTGCTGTGGCACTGGATCACGATGCCGGCCTGAACTGGTGGGGACAGTCCCTTGAGGGCTTGCGTCAGCGTCGAAGCGGGGGCGATCCCAGTGGTCTCAAGCAGCAGCTTCAGGAGCTGCGAAGTCAGGTCAAGGCTCCGATCACCCAACAGCTTGCTCTCGCGGCCGCCCCGAGTCGTGATGGTCTTGCCAACTGGCGTCCATGGACCCTGCTTCAGAGCCTTGGAGGCCGTTCACTGAGCCCTGCGGTCCAGAGCCTCACCCTGGTGGCGGCGCCGGATCAGACGTCGGCTCAGAGTGGGGAGTCGAGCCGCCTGCGTCTGCATGCCCGACTCAGTCTCGGTTGATCTCTTCCTGTTCCGTCATGGCATCGCTGCTGAACGGAAGCATGGGCAGGACCATCCGGATCGTCCCCTGACGGAGCTCGGAGTGCAGCGCACGCTGGCGGTGGCTGACCGGCTCATGGCTTTGGGTTATCAGGCCGACCAGTTGCTGTGCAGTCCTTACAGGCGGGCCATGGAGACTGCTGAGTTGGTTGTTCAGGCCGGCCTGGTTTCGACGGTGCAGATCGAGGCCTCTCTCGCCCCTGGGGGAGATCCAGGGCCTTTGCTGAGATCGATTCAGGGCCGCTGTCTTCTGGTGGGCCATGAACCCGATCTCAGCGAGCTGGCCACTGCATTGATCGGTGCTGTGCCTGGAAGTCTGCGATTGCGCAAAGCAGGGTTCTGCCATCTCAGCTGGGATGCCCTGCACCGCGATCCTTTCGGACATGCCGAGCTTCAGGCGTTGCTGAGACCACGACTCTTGATCCCCAGCTCCGATTAAGTTGCTGATGCGCTGGAGGGGAGACGGTGAGTCGGAGTGAGAGTGCTGAAATCCGTCATGCGCGCACCGGTTTGGTGTTTCGACCCGGTTTGGAGGGAGTTCCTGCAACGCAATCGTCAATTTGTGACATCGACGGGCACGAAGGGAAGTTGTCCTATCGCGGGTATGCCCTTGATGATCTTGCGGCTCACTGCAGTTTTCTGGAAACCACTTATCTGCTGATCTGGGGTGAACTGCCCACTCCGCAGCAGTTGAGGGACTTTGAGCACGAAGTGCAGATGCACCGGAGGGTGAGTTTCCGTGTGCGCGACATGATGAAGTGTTTTCCATCGGATGGTCATCCGATGGATGCACTGCAGTCGAGTGCGGCTTCGCTCGGGTTGTTTTATTCCCGGCGCGCCATCGATGACCCTCAGTACATCTATGACGCCGTGGTGCGGTTGATCGCCAAGATCCCCACGATGGTTGCGGCCTTTCAGTTGATCCGAAAGGGACAGGATCCGATTCAACCGCGCGATGACCTGGCCTATTCGGCCAACTTTCTCTACATGCTCACGGAGCGGGAGCCCGATCCTCTGGCGTCGAGGGTCTTTGATCGCTGCCTGATCCTGCATGCGGAGCACAGTCTCAATGCCAGTACTTTCAGCGCGAGGGTGACGGCGAGCACCCTGACCGATCCGTATGCCGTGGTTGCTTCAGCGGTTGGAACTCTGGCGGGACCTCTCCATGGAGGGGCCAATGAGGATGTGCTGGCCATGCTGGATGAGATCGGAACAGCAGATCGTGCTGCCGATTACCTCGATGCGGCCATGGCGAGCAAACGCAAGGTCATGGGTTTCGGTCATCGGGAGTATCGGGTCAAGGACCCCCGTGCCGTGATTCTTCAGACATTGGCCGAAGAGCTGTTTGCTCGCTTCGGCCACGATGAGATGTACGACGTGGCACGCGCCTTGGAAGTGGCTGCTGAATCACGCCTGGGTCCTAAAGGGATCTACCCGAATGTGGACTTCTACTCCGGCTTGGTTTACCGCAAGCTCGCAATTCCGAGGGATCTGTTCACGCCGGTGTTTGCCATCGCCCGGGTGGCGGGATGGCTGGCCCACTGGCGGGAACAGCTCGGCGCCAACCGTATTTTCCGGCCTTCTCAGATCTACACAGGCTCGTCCATGCGTCAGTGGAGTCCACTGGAAGACCGGCTTCCCTCCGCAAGCACCTAAGTTGCATTCATCAATCCTTAGTTCATGGTGACTTTCCTTGCCACCAATGCACCGGCTCTGGTGAGTCCAGGTCTCGATCTCGAGCAGAGCTTCAGCCAGATCCTGGAGGGTTTTGGTCTCTCCGATCAGGCTGCTCGACTGATCTGGCTGCCGCTTCCCATGCTGCTGGTGCTCGTGGCGGCAGTGGTCGGTGTGCTGGTCACGGTCTGGCTGGAGCGCAAGATCTCCGCTGCTGTTCAGCAGCGCATCGGCCCTGAATATGCAGGTGCTCTCGGCGTTCTTCAGCCCCTTGCTGATGGCCTCAAGCTTCTGGTGAAGGAAGACATCATCCCGGCAAGAGCCGATGGTCTTCTCTTCACCCTTGGCCCCGTGCTCGTCGTGGTGCCGGTGATTCTGTCCTGGCTGATCGTTCCTTTCGGACAGAACCTTCTGGTCAGCAACGTAGGGGTCGGCATCTTCCTCTGGATTTCCCTCAGCAGTGTTCAGCCCATCGGTCTGCTGATGAGTGGCTATGCCTCCAACAACAAGTACTCCCTTCTGGGCGGACTGAGGGCAGCAGCCCAGTCGATCAGTTACGAGATTCCGCTGGCCCTCGCAGTCCTGGCGGTGGTGATGATGAGTAACTCCCTCAGCACCGTCGACATTGTCAATCAGCAGACAGGTGCGGGACTTCTGAGCTGGAATATCTGGCGTCAACCGGTGGGGTTCCTGATCTTCTGGATCTGTGCCCTGGCTGAGTGCGAACGTCTTCCCTTCGACCTTCCTGAAGCTGAGGAAGAGTTGGTCGCCGGCTATCAGACCGAATATGCAGGAATGAAGTTTGCCCTGTTCTATCTCGGCAGCTACATCAACCTGGTGCTGTCCGCTCTCCTTGTCTCCGTGCTGTACCTCGGTGGCTGGGGTTTCCCCGTGCCGGTGGAGTGGCTTGCCGGTTGGCTCGGACAATCCGTTGATGCTCCGCTTGTTCAGGTGATCACAGGCGCCACCGGCATTGTGATGACTGTGCTGAAGGCCTATCTGCTGGTGTTCATCGCGATCCTGTTGCGCTGGACCACGCCTCGGGTGCGCATTGACCAGTTGCTGGATCTCGGTTGGAAATTTCTGCTTCCGCTGGCCTTGGTCAATCTTCTGGTCACCGCCGCTCTCAAGCTCGCTTTTCCCGTGGCCTTTGGTGGGTGAACACGTCACTTTCCCCCAGGTGACGTCATCATGACGCTCTGGTTTCCGCTCGACAGACCGCTCCTTACCTGACTTCAGCCAATGTTCGGTTTCCTCAAACAGGTTGGTGATTACACCCGCGACGCCGTCGATGCTGCGCGCAATCTCACGCAAGGCCTGGCTGTCACCTTCGATCACATGAAGCGCCGTCCAGTGACGGTGCAGTACCCCTACGAAAAGCTGATTCCTTCGGAGCGCTATCGCGGGCGGATTCACTACGAGTTCGACAAATGCATCGCCTGTGAGGTCTGCGTTCGGGTCTGTCCCATCAATCTGCCTGTGGTGGACTGGGTGATGAACAAGGAGACCAAGAAGAAGGAACTGCGGAATTACTCCATTGACTTCGGGGTCTGCATCTTTTGTGGAAATTGCGTGGAGTACTGCCCCACCAACTGTCTGTCGATGACAGAGGAGTACGAGTTGGCTGCCTTCGATCGCCACAGCCTCAACTTCGACAACGTGGCCCTAGGGCGGCTCCCCACGAGTGTGACCACTGATCCGGCCGTCCAACCCCTCAGGGAATTGGCGTACCTTCCAGCCGGTGAAGTTCATCCTCATGGTGTGGATCCGTCCCGTCCGCGGGCAGGGCAACGGCCTGAGCAGGTTCTTGCTTCCCTGAAACAGACCGCTGGTGGTGCAGCGGGCAATGAGGGAGAATCGGCCACATCAACCACCACCAGCAAGGAGAGCGCTGAATGACGATCGCAGCGTCGACGCAGCTGATCAGCTTTCTTGTTCTCAGCGCAGTCATTGTTCTGGGAGCCCTGGGTGTGGTGCTCCTCAGCAACATTGTTTATTCGGCTTTTTTGCTTGGTGGCGTTTTTCTCGCTGTCGCAGGCCTCTACCTGCTTCTCAACGCCAGCTTTGTCGCTGCCGCCCAAGTGCTCGTGTACGTCGGAGCTGTCAACGTTCTGATCCTCTTCGCGATCATGCTGGTCAACAAGCGCGAGGATCTCGCTCCAATCCCCGGGATTGCGGTGCGACGGCTTCTCTCCGGCGGTGTCTGTGCCGGTTTGTTTGTTCTTCTCACCCGTGTGGTTCTCACCACACCTTGGGCTGAAGGACCAGAGCCGATCGGAGAAGGGGCGACGATTCGCATCGGTGAACACCTGTTTACTGATTACCTGCTTCCCTTCGAGCTCGCCTCCGTGCTTCTCCTGATGGCCATGATTGGAGCCATCGTGTTGGCCCGTCGTGATGTTCAGGCCGTGGATCCTGGAACCGGTGAAGCGGTTGATCAAGGTCTGATTGAAAAGGCACGCACTCCATTGCTGGTGGATCAGCCACCTGCCTGATTTTCTCTTCATTTCTTTTCTCCATGGCTTCTGAGCTGCTCTCTGGTTCCGTTCCCCTCGAGGCTTATCTCCTTGTTGCGGCCGTTTTGTTTTGCACAGGAGTTTGGGGGCTCATCAACAGCCGCAATGCAGTTCGTGTGCTCATGAGTATTGAGTTGATGCTCAATGCGGTGAACATCAACCTCATGGCGTTCTCGTCCTACGTGGATGGACAGTTGATTAGAGGACAGGTGTTTTCGGTGTTCGTGATCACCGTTGCTGCGGCCGAGGCGGCTGTCGGCCTGGCGATTCTTTTGTCGCTTTATCGCAACCGCGTCACAGTGGATATGGAACGTTTCAACCTTCTGCGCTGGTAGGGCAGCGCCCTCACCATGCAGTTGCAACGGGTTTGGCTGATCTACAGAGCAGACAGTCCACTCGCGCTGAAGGAAGCAAAAGCGTGTGCCTCTCAGTTGGAGTCACTGGGGGTGTCCGTGGCGATCGCCATGAGTGGACTCACTGCTGACCCCTTTCCCGGGCTGCTTGCTTCAGAGCCTGCGCTGCCTGATCTGGCCGTTGTTCTTGGTGGTGATGGCACCGTGCTTGGTGCCGCACGTCATCTGGCTGTGCTGGATGTTCCCATCCTCTGCTTCAACGTGGGTGGCCATCTCGGTTTTCTGACCCATGAGCCAGGCCTGCTGCGCGGTGAATCGCTCTGGACCCGGATTCTGGAGGATCATTTCGCCATGGAACGGCGAATGATGCTCCAGGCGGTGGTCAACCGCGGCGATGATCTGGCCTGTCCGGTCTCAGGTCTTAACCCGGGAGATCCGTCGGCCGTAGAGCGGCATTGGGCCCTCAACGACATCTATCTGCGCCCTTATCGCGAGGACCTCGCTCCGACCTGCACGTTGGAACTGGAGATCGATGGAGAGGTGGTGGATCAGGTGAGGGGTGATGGATTGATTCTGGCCACACCCACGGGCTCCACCGGTTATGCCATGGCTGCTGGAGGACCCATCCTTCACCCTGGGATTGACGCCATCATCGTCAGTGCCATCTGTCCGATGAGCCTCTCCAGTCGGCCGATCGTGCTGCCTCCGCGCTCTCGTCTCGTGATCTGGCCGCTCGGAGATTCCCACCGCCAGGTGAAGCTCTGGAAGGACGGCGCGGCTGGGGAGGTGATGGCGCCTGGGGAATGCTGCGTGATTGAGCGGGCTCCCCATCACGCCCTCATGGTGCAGCTGGAGCAGAATCCCTCTTACTACCGCACCCTGTCTCGCAAACTGCATTGGGCGGGCAGTCTGGTTGGCAGCATGCCATCGCCGAACTGAAACCACCGATGCCCCTTGAGATCGAACGACGTTTTCTGGTGACGGGGTCGGCCTGGCGCGATGTGGCTCTTGCCCCTCAGCCGCTGCGGCAGGGCTACCTGGCGGCGTCCGAAGAGGGTGTCACCGTGCGGATGCGCTTGCGTGCCGACGGCCAGGCTTGGCTCACACTCAAGGCTCCCGCGTCAGGGATTGCACGCCACGAGTTCGAATATCCCCTGCCATCCGACGACGCGGAGGCGCTGTGGGAGCTGGCGCCCCACCGCTTGATCAAGACCCGCTACCCCCTGGCTCTCTCAGGAGGTGACTGGGTTGTGGATTGTTTTGAAGGTGAGAACGCGCCTCTTGTTCTTGCTGAAGTGGAGTTGGACTCCGACAATGCTTCCCTGGAGCTTCCTTCGTGGTGCGGTCAGGAAATAACGGGTGATGGTCGCTGGAGCAATGCGGCTCTGGCATCCACTCCGCTTTCAGCATGGCCAACGGAAGTCAGGCGTCGCTATGGCTTCGGCAGCCTCCAATAAGTCCAAACACCCTTGAAGAATTCTTTGGGTTTCCTTTAGATTTCGTCAAGACAGTGTGATGGCGACGTGCACGGCCTCTATGACCATGAAGGGATCCTCCGATTCATCGGTCTTGATCGCGAGGCCTGTATCGCCTACGCCGAACTGTTTGACCTCTCCCTAGCGCACTGTTCGATGCTCGATCTACCAGTGCCATTGCCGCTGGCGGTCAGGTCGCGTCGTCGGATGCTTCCGGAAGCGAACAGCAGTTGAATCCATCGCGGCAGATCTTGCCGTGGTCCATGGCCCAATTGAGGAGGGCAACACGGTTCTTGGATCCGGTTTTTGTGAACACGTTGCTCACGTGATTATCAACGGTGCGTTTGCTGATGGTCAGTCGCTCGGCAATTTCCTGGTTCGTCAGCCCTTCAGCGACCAGTTCGATGATTTCAAGCTCCCTTGCGGAGAGGGAAACATTCATTGTGTCTGCTCCCTCGCCACAGTTGATCGTGGCATCGTGATCTACCTACTTTGCATCTTAGGCATCTCAGCAGTGGGTGATCTTGCATAGTGGCCATCAGAAGCATTCCTTCGTTTGAGTTCCGCGCTGCAGCGCAGCCTTGAGGCTGGGTCGATAACGATCACTGCTGAGGTCATGCCACCGAGAGGTGGTGATCCCGCCCACACCATCGCCATGGCGGAGTGTCTGCGTGGCCGCGTTGACGCCATCAATGTCACCGACGGCAGTCGGGCGGTGATGCGCATGAGCAGTCTCGCCATGTGCCGTCTACTGCTTGACATCGGACTGGAACCCGTTTTGCAGATGGCAGGACGCGACCGCAATCGCATTGCCCTCCAAGCTGACTTGCTGGGAGCACACGCCTTGGGGATCCGCAACGTGCTCTGCCTCACGGGAGATCCCGTTCGTGCAGGCGATCAATCGTCAGTCCGTTCGGTTCATGAGCTGGAATCAGTTCGTCTTTTGCAGCAGGTGTGCGCTTTCAATCGTGGTGAGGATCCCGTGAAGGACAAGCTTCCTGACGGTCCGACCAATCTGTTCCCGGGCACGGCAGCTGATCCCCATTGTCCGAGCTGGTCTGGTCTGTTGCGTCGTCTCACGCGCAAGCGTGAGGCCGGGGCCCGATTCGTGCAAACGCAGATGGTGATGGATCCCCATGCTCTTGAGAGGTTCTGCAGAGATCTGGCTGATCCTCTGGAGCTCCCGGTTCTTGCAGGTGTGTTTCTGCTCAAGTCAGCCCGCAATGCAAACTTCATCAATCGCATGGTGCCGGGTGCATGCATCCCCGACCATCTGATTGACCGTCTGGATCAGGCCAAGGATCCAAAGGCTGAAGGCATCGCAATCGCCGCTGAACAGGTGCGCCAGTTCACCGGAATCGCCCAGGGGGTTCACCTGATGGCCGTCAAGGCGGAACAGTGCATTCCCGAGATTCTGGACCGTGCTGGGATCAGCCTGCCGGCGCTGTGAGATCAGTGCCGAGTAGTTCAGCCATGGCCTTTTGCTGGGGAGAGGGCTCCACGAGGTCCTGGCGACGGGCATCCGTGATCAACCAATCGAGTGCAGCTTCCTGGAGGTCGAAATGGTCACCGTTGCGCCCCACGCAGTAACGACCGAACACGAGTTTCTCCACCAGTTGCACGCCTGCACCGATTCTCGAGTAATCAAAAATGATGGAGTTGTCGATCGTGGCACCTTCGCAGATGTGGCAGCTAGGGCCAATCATTGAGGGACCGATCAGGGTGGCCCCGTCTTCGATCTTGGTCATTCCGCCTACGTAGACCGGTCCCTGCACATTGATCCGATCCCAGTTGGCCGCGACATTGAGACCGGCGAAGACTCCAGGACGCACCTGCTTGCCGGGAATGCCCACCTGACGCACTTCGCCCTGGAGCACGCTGCGTATCGCCTGCCAGTAATCGGGAACCTTGCCGATATCAACCCATTCGAAATCCATGGGGAGGGCATAGAAGGGGGCTCCGAGTTCAACCAGCTTCGGGAAGAGATCAGACCCAATATCAAACGACTGACCAGACGGAATGTGTTCGAAGATCTCTGGTTCAAATAAATAGATTCCAGTGTTGATTGTGTCGCTGAGAGCCTCTTCAATCGTCGGCTTTTCCTGGAACGCTTTGATCCGGCCTTCGTCATCACTGACAACGACGCCGTAGCTGCTCACCTGGTCTTGCGGAACTCTCTTGGTGATCAGACTGGCCATCGCTCCTTTCTCGCGATGGCGGCGCACGGCCTCGGTGAGATCAAGGTCGATCAGTGCATCACCGCACAACACAACAAAGGTGTCGTCGAAAAACTTCTGAAAATCCTGAATTTTTTTAAGACCACCGGCTGAGCCAAGGGCATCACCGATCAGCTCTCCGTCTTCAATTCTCCCTTCAAAGCTGTAGGCGATTTCAACACCGAATCGTTGCCCATCTCGGAAGTAGTTCTCGATCTCTTCAGCAAGGTGAGAGACATTCACCATCACCTCAGTGAATCCATGCTCCTTGAGCAGCTCCAAAAGAAATTCCATCACCGGCTTCTGCAGGATCGGAATCATGGGCTTGGGGATCACATGGGTGATCGGTTGAACCCTCGTTCCTCTGCCCGCGGCCAGGATCATCGCCTTCATCGGCGTTACTCGGCTTCAATTAGAAAGGCCACCATAAGTGGGGGCTTAGACGGCCACCGCTGCTTTGGCCGGCATGACATCTGGCACGTCCAGTTTAGTCAGGGGCAGTTGTGCCATGGCTCCAGGCTCCAGGAGTCGCCTGAGCTGGATCGGTCCATGCAAAACACCGAATTGCTCCAACTCGACCTGCCCCTGTGAGGAAAGGAACAGCAAAGCCCAGAACACTCCCACACGATCTTTGTCGAGATCCGGCGCTGCGGCATCGCTCCATCGCTCCACGAGGGTTTCGAAATTGACCCATTGCAGAGCAGGCTCCCACTCGTTCAGGAACAGGCCAAGAGCTGCAGTGGTTTCCGGCAGCTTCTCGCGATGGGCCAGTGCTGCCACCTGGGCGATCGCTTCGCGATTGGAGAATCGCTTCTGTCGTTGCCGTCGGCGCATGTCCAGCTCATCCGACTCCAGCTGTTCAGCAATCGACTCCAGCTGTTCGATGAGCTCTCCAAGGGTGACCGGTCGGCGTAGGGGTGGTGGCGCCACGGGGCGTCGCAGCAGATGTTTCTCGGGACGTCTGGGGAGATTGAAGCTTGGATCCAACCAGCCCTGATCACTGAACTCAGCATCGAAGGCCTCTTCAAGCTCCGGTTCGGGTGGGAAGGTCTGGGCTTCCAGCACTTCCGCCTTGAGGCTCACCAGGACTGATGCAGCCAGAAACGCTTCGCTGCTGTCGGCCAGATCGCGTTCGTAACTTCCTCCCCTGCTGGTGATCTCCGCCGCTACGCGTCTTGGAACTTCGATCCTCTGTTTCAGCTGGTCGAGGAATCCATCGACCACTGCGATCACATCCACATCCCAGGGATCGAGATCCCCGCGCTGAGCGGCATCCTGAAGCAGACGGATGGCAAGCCTGGCACCGGAATCAGCACTTGGATTCAGCCCGGTGTCTGCCAACAGTGCACATCAACTTCTGGAAAAGTACCGATCCTGGAGGGGATGGGCCAGTCCCTGATGCTGTTTAGGTCTGGGTTTCTGCAGAGCTGGTGTTGTCCATGCCTGCGGATGGTAGGAGCCCAAGCTGAGTCTCGACAGTGGCTCTGTAGCGGTTCAGATCTGTTTCGAGTTCATGAATGCGTACCTTCTGAGCATCGAATTCACTGGCTCGGCTGAACTGTTCAACGTTGTTCAGCATTCCGCTCCATGCGGCGAAAAACCAGGCCGCTGCAGCGCCAAGGCCTCCAGCAATCAGCAGCAGAGCTGCAAGGGGCAACGAGTACTGAATGCCGGGAAGTAGATGCACTGTTGTGGAGGTGGTGTTTTCCAGCGTGAAAAACACGGTGCTCAGTCCGAAGATGAAAATCAGGCTGAAATTGATCTGGCGCATCGACCGAATCGCTCCTCAATCAACTGGAAAGGTATGGGACCTCAACTGAATGAGGAAAGGAACAATCGAAACGGATGAAGATCTTTACGTTGCGCCTGGCGACGGAAGTTTGGGCGCCTGCAGCAGGGCGGGAGCGAGGCTTGGGTTTCGGATCATCGGTGCGGTGGGACGGCTGATGGTTTCCATTGCCGCGACATCACGATTAACGAGCGCCTCGATCGCCGTGCGATAGCTGTCGGTCATCAGGCGTGGGTAGAGGCCGATGCCGATAATCGGCACGAGTAAACAGCCGATGATGTAAACCTCGCGGGGCTCGGCATCCACCAGATTGGTGTTGGAGGCGAGCTGAGCATTCTCCTTGCCGAAGAAGATCTCACGCAGCATCGACAGCAGGTAGATCGGCGTCAGGATCACACCAATCGCAGCCAGACCGTCGATCACAATGCGGAAGGTCAGGGTGTAGGCCTCATCGGTGGCGAATCCGGTGAACACCATCAGTTCACTGACAAAGCCACTCATTCCTGGCAAGGCCAATGACGCCAGGGAGCACACGGTCCAAAGGGCAAACATGATGCGCATTTTCTGGCCCACGCCGCCCATCTCGTCGAGCTGCAACGTGTGGGTGCGGTCATAGGTCGCGCCCACAAGAAAGAACAGGCTGGCTCCGATCAGTCCGTGGCTGATCATCTGGAGCATGGCTCCGCTGGTACCAAGCGCACTGAAGCTGCCGATTCCGATCAGCACAAATCCCATATGGCTGATCGAGCTGTAGGCGATCTTGCGTTTGAGATTGCGTTGCGCGAAGGACGTGAGCGCTGCATAGATGATGTTGACTACACCAAGGACCACCAGCAGTGGTGCGAACTGCGCGTGGGCGTCGGGCAACATTTCAGCGTTGAAACGCATCAGTGCATAACCCCCCATTTTCAGAAGGATCCCTGCCAGCAGCATGTGCACCGGAGCTGTGGCCTCACCATGAGCATCGGGTAGCCAGGTGTGCAGAGGAACGATCGGTAACTTGACGCCGAAAGCGATCAGCAGGCCTGCATAACAAAGGAGTTGGAAACTGGTGCTGAACCCTTTCTGGGCCAGGACCGCGTACTCGAAATTGGGCGTCCCTCCGCCCATGAAGCCCATGGCCAGAGCCGCCAAAAGAATGAACAGCGAGCTTCCAGCGGTGTACAGGATGAATTTGGTCGCTGCATATTGCCGCTTTTTCCCACCCCAGATCGCCAGCAACAGATACACAGGCAGCAGTTCGAGCTCCCAGGCCAGAAAGAAGAGGAGCATGTCCTGAACAGCGAAGACAGCGATCTGCCCCCCGTCCATGGCCAGCATGAGAAAAAAGAACAGCTTCGGCTTGAAGGTCACCGGCCACGCGGCCAGAACGGCGAGGGTTGTGATGAAGCTGGTGAGAAGAATCAGGGGCATCGACAGGCCATCGGCCCCAACAGCCCAGGTCAGACCGAGATTCGGAAGCCAGCTCACCCGTTCTGAGAGCTGAAGTCCACTGAAACTGGGGTCGTAGCCATTCAGGTAGGCGGCGACTGTGATCAGAAAAGTCGTCAGGGCGATTCCCAGGGCGAACCAACGCACCTGGCGACCATCACCCTGATCAGGGATGAAGGGAACCATCAGCGAACCAACGATCGGGAAAAGGATCGAAAGGCTCAGCCAGGGGAACTGGGCGGGAATGATTCCCGCGGCGATATCGGCTGCCGGATCAAACGGAGCACTGACAGCAAATTCAAGCAAGGGTCAGCACATTCACCACTGGTCGGAGTGTAGAAATGCTGAGTGAACTGGCATCCCGTCGATAGGCGTTGACACACACAACGTCCGATCCCTCAGAGTCAGATCAGGCGATCGGACCTCCCAGAACCCCGAACAAGACCACCAGGGCAATCACTCCTCCAAACACGATCAGCGCATAGAACTGTGCTCGGCCCGTTTCGAAGTACTTCAAGCCTTCGCCACTGCCAAGAGTCAACAGGCCTGTGAGGTTGACGACACCATCAACAACCTTGGCATCCACTTCGAGAACTTCTCGGGCAATTTTTCGGCTGCCGCGCACAAACAGCTTTTCGTTGATGGCATCGAGATACCACTTGTTGGCGAGGAAGGCATTCACGCTGGGGAACCGAGCTGCGACCAACTCGCCCAGGTCGATGCGATGGAGGGCATAGGCCAGCACGGCCACTGAGATCCCAACCACCGAAATGGCGACGGAGGCACCGGCAAGAGGCAGAAATTCTCCCCAGCTGAAATGCTCTGCCATCTCCATGGCTTCCTCGGGATTAAGCAAACCGGCAAAACGGCTGTTCCAGGGAGTTCCAAGTAGACCAACCAGAACTGAGGGAACGGCCAGGACCACCAAAGGCAGGGTCATCGACCAGGGCGACTCATGCAGGCTTCCGGCGTGGTGTGCATGCTCTTCATCAACGCTCTTGCCAGCGGCGGCCATCAGCTTGGCTTGCATGGCCTCATCGTTGCCGCGGAATTCACCTTCGAAGGTGAGGAAGTAAAGGCGGAACATGTAGAAGGCCGTCATGCCAGCGGTGAGGAAGCCCACGACCCAGAGCAGTGGGAAGGCCTGAAAAGCCTGACCGAGGATTTCGTCCTTGCTCCAGAAGCCAGCCAGGGGAGGGATTCCACTGATCGCGATGCAGCCAATTAGAAATGTGATCGCTGTGATCGGCATCTTTTTGCGCAAACCGCCCATGAGGCGCATGTCCTGAGCCAACACAGGTTCGTGGCCTACCACGTCCTCCATGGCATGGATCACCGAGCCTGAGCCCAGGAAGAGCATGGCTTTGAAGAATGCGTGGGTGACCAGGTGGAACATTCCGGCTACCGGAGCACCGCAACCCATGGCCAGCATCATGTAGCCCAGCTGGGAGACAGTGCTGTAGGCCAGACCTTTTTTCAGGTCCATCTGGGTCAGGGCGATCGAAGCACCCAGGAAACAGGTCAGC
This sequence comes from Synechococcus sp. CO36386bin_29, assembly GCA_011523835.1. Classification (GTDB taxonomy): domain Bacteria; phylum Cyanobacteriota; class Cyanobacteriia; order PCC-6307; family Cyanobiaceae; genus Synechococcus_C. The sequence continues at coordinate 21,134 of WTFZ01000092.1, forward strand.
GTTCCGATCACTGCAATGAACACACCGACGCTGGGGAACTGGCTGTAAAGCGGTTCCAGCCGGGCAACCAGGAACACACCGGCGGCCACCATCGTGGCTGCATGGATCAGTGCTGATATCGGAGTAGGGCCTTCCATGGCGTCGGGCAACCACACATGGAGAGGAAACTGCGCCGATTTCGCCATCGGTCCCATGAACACGAGCAGGCAGAGGGCCAGTGCGGCCCAGCCTGGAACCACACCGCTGCTGACAGCCGTCGCTAATCCATCAGCAATGCCCTGGAATCCGAAGCTGCCGGTCGCCCAGAACAGACCCAGGATCCCCAAGAGCAAACCGAAATCACCCACTCGGTTCACGACAAAGGCTTTTTGTGCCGCGTGGGCCGCTCCATCTCGGTCGTACCAGAAGCCAACAAGCAGGTAGGACGACATTCCCACCAGCTCCCAGAACACATAGATCTCAAGGAGGTTGGGACTGACCACCAGACCCAGCATCGAACTGCTGAAGATCGCCAGATAGGTGAAAAAGCGCACATAACTCTTGTCGTGCGCCATGTAGCCATGGGAATAGATCATCACCAGCAGCGCCACGGTGGTGACCAGCGCCAGCATCACAGCGGCAAGAGGATCGACCACGTAGCCCATCGGCAGGCTGAAATCACCAGCACTGGCCCAAACAAATAGATGTTCAACGGGAGGAGCCCCGCCCAGTTGTTCAAAGAGGATGGTGTAACTGATCACTGCCGCAGCACCCACGCAGCTGATCAGCAGCAGTGCAACCGGTTTGCGCAGTCGGTTGATGGTGCGGTTGAAGCTGATGAGGCCAAGACCAGTGATCAGTGCCCCAATCAGGGGCAGCACCGGAATCAACCAGGCGGAGTCGGCAGCCGAGGGCATCCGGAAAAGGAAGGTTGTATCGAGTGTAAGCAGCTCAGTTCAGCAGTTCTCCGAGCCTGGACTGCATGAAGGCCATTCCACCGGCTGGGATGTAGCGATGGGCCCACCAGAACACTCCCACGGCGATGGCAATTCCAAGTTGTGCCGGTCTGAGCAGTTCCTGCCAGACCAGCTGCTGGCGGCCCGTCAAGACGGCCGCGAACGGGATGACCGAGGTTTCCGCGCGCAGAGTCTCAAATGCTTCACCGAAGCGAGCCCGCAAGCGCCGGTCTCCGTGCCAGACGGCGAAAAGGTGATGTCCGATCAGGCCCACGCAGGTCACCAGCATGAAGCTGCTTCCGATCCAGAGAGCGTGGCTGAAGCACCAGAGAATTTGTCCCACAGCCTGTGGGTGTCGACTGATGCGGATGATTCCGGTGGCATAGAGGCGCACCTGCGGCTTCAGCACAGCGGGAATCTCCAGCAGGTTGTAAGTGGCCGGATAGAGAAATAGAAAACTGATGGCGGTGATGATCCACACCGTGGGCACCAGTCCTGGAACCCCCTGGAGATTCCACAGACGGATTCCGTCATAGCGGTGGGCGAGGAAGTAGCCGATGACCACAACAGCCGATGGAATACTCAGGGCCGCAAAAATCAACCGCCAGGCCCGAGCACCGATCCTGGCTTCCGCCCGGCTACGCAAGGCTGCTCCGCCACTGTGAATGATGGCGAACACCAGGAGCAGCAGAACCATCACCAGGCTGCTGTGGTGGAGTTCGCCTGTTACTTCAGCCAACGAGATGCTGCGGGAGTGTTGATTCTGGAGGCTTGGGGGAAGGATCCACTTACAGTTTTCAAGTCCCTGCTGCCTCAAGGCAGCTCTCCATGGCCGATCTGCCCTTCACACTGGATCAGCTGCGCATTCTGCGGGCCATTGTTAGCGAGGGAAGCTTCAAGAAGGCTGCTGACAGCCTTTATGTGACCCAGCCTGCTGTGAGCCTCCAGATCCAGAATCTTGAGAAACAGCTTGAGGTGTCGCTGTTCGATCGCGGTGGACGCAAGGCTCAGCTCACCGAAGCGGGGCATCTTCTTCTCAGCTATTGCGATCGGATCCTCAGCCAGTGCCAAGAGGCCTGTCGCGCGCTGGATGACCTTCACGACCTCAAAGGGGGCTCGCTGCTCGTGGGAGCGAGCCAGACAACGGGCACGTATTTGATGCCGCGGATGATCGGTCTGTTCCGGCAAAAATTTCCTGATGTTTCGGTGCAGCTGCATGTGCACAGCACCCGGCGGACGGGATGGAGCGTGGCCAACGGACAGATCGATCTGGCGATCATTGGCGGAGAGCTCCCCGCTGAACTCAATGAGTTGTTGCAGGTGGTTCCTTATGCCAGCGATGAGCTGGCGCTTGTGTTGCCTGTCAAACATCCACTGTCGCGGTTGGTGGAGCTCAGCAAGGACGACCTCTACCGACTCGGGTTTGTGAGTCTGGATGCACAGTCCACGACGCGGAAGATGGTGGATCAGCTTCTGGCCAGATCCGGTCTGGATGTGCAGCGTCTGCGCATTGAGATGGAGCTGAATTCCTTCGAGGCGATCAAAAATGCTGTCCAGGCCGGTCTCGGAGCCGCGTTTCTGCCCGTGGTGTCGATTGAGCGTGAGCTCACAGCGAACACATTGCACCGACCGGCCGTGGTGGATCTGCAGGTTCGACGACAACTGAAGCTGATCACCAATCCATCGCGCTACTGCTCCAGGGCCGCTGAGGCGTTTCGCCGGGATGTTCTGCCTGTGTTCGCCAGCGCCGACAGCCCCCTGCGCCAGGCCAGGGGGGGGGCTTCATCCGTTGAACCAACGGAAGATCCCTTGGAAACAGGTCATCAGAACTGATCGGCCTCCGGGGTGATGCCCACGCTGTCGTCAGCCACACCACGGGTCAGAAACTTGTTCTGGCTGATGTCGGTTTGGTAGACGCAGCGCACCACAGGCTTGTCGCGAACGGATCCGATGTAGGCGAATGTGTTCATCCGTTGTTTGCAGTCACGCTCCTGAGCGGAGGTGATGGCACCTTCCTTTCTGAGCACAGCCCAGTTCTCACGGCGGATCACGCAACCAGGCTGAAGCGTCGGTTGGGTGACGAAGCTGCTGGAGGGATTGAGCGTGGTGTACATCTCGATGTCCATCACGAAGGCGCTGGCGCCCCACTGCTGGCAAAACTCGGGATCCGGCACGGCCATGTCAAGCTGCTGAGCACTGGCGATGTTGCCCTGATCTCCCTGGGTGGTGCTGGTCACGGCGCTGCCGATGCCGATCCCAATGATGAGCACACCGGCGAGAACCGCGATCGTGGCACTGTTCATGCGCAGAGCCGTGCCCCCGGGCGGATCGGTCGGTGGACCTCCGTAACCTCTGCCGCCGCGTCGCTCATCCAGACGGGGATCCCTGATCCTTCGGCGGTCATCGGAGCGACGGTCATTGCCGGAACGGGGCCGGTCGTAGGGGGAGCGGCTCACAGCAGTTCTGGTGTTCTTGGCAGACCCATGGAATAGTTCAGCACCCTGCAGTCAGGGTTGTAACTGAGGGTTCCAGCTTGAAGAAGCTCTCTGATGCATCCCTCCAGCTCGGTGCCGATCCGGCGCAGGTTGTAGTCGTTGAGGGGCTGACCCGCGTAACTCTCCACCAGCTCGCGGAAGCGTGTCTGGACCGTGGTCACTGTGCTGTCAGACCAGAGGAATTCGTTGTCAGGGTCCAGATCCAGCGTGAGCTGGCCTGGATCAGGGACCAGATCACCGTTCTCAACCCGGGCTGTGAACAGTCGGACGTGGCGCGTTGTGCTCTTGAGCAGGGTCTCGGCCATGGAGCAGTTGATGCGGGTTTGGTCCCGCAATGGCGAATTGCCATGGACTCTAGGAAGCGGACCAGGAAGCTCTCCTTTTAAGGTTGGTTTCAACTTGTGGTCTCAAGCATGCGCGTCGCTATCGCAGGAGCCGGCCTGGCAGGTCTGTCCTGCGCCAAATACCTCGCTGATGCAGGGCACACACCTGTTGTGGTTGAAGCCCGCGACGTTCTGGGTGGAAAGGTTGCAGCTTGGAAGGACGAAGATGGCGATTGGTACGAGACCGGCCTGCACATCTTTTTCGGGGCTTACCCGAACATGCTTCAGCTGTTCAAGGAGCTTGGGATCGAGGACAGGTTGCAGTGGAAAAGCCACTCGATGATCTTCAACCAGCCGGAAGAGCCGGGTACCTACAGCCGGTTTGATTTTCCTGACCTTCCAGCTCCGATCAATGGTGTAGCGGCCATTCTCGGCAACAACGACATGTTGACCTGGCCAGAAAAGATCAGTTTCGGTCTTGGCTTGGTGCCCGCGATGCTGAGAGGACAGGGTTACGTAGAGGAATGTGATCAGTATTCATGGACCGAATGGCTGAAAATCCACAACATTCCCGAACGTGTGAATGACGAGGTGTTCATCGCCATGAGCAAGGCCTTGAACTTCATCGATCCCGATGAGATTTCATCCACGGTTGTGCTGACAGCCTTGAATCGTTTCCTGCAAGAGAAAAACGGTTCGCAGATGGCTTTCCTAGATGGTGCGCCACCGGAGCGCCTCTGTGATCCAATGGTTGATCACATCCGCTCTTTGGGTGGGGAGGTTCATCTTGACAGCCCACTCCGGGAAATCAAATTGAATGATGATGGCTCTGTGGCTGCTTTTCACATCGGCGGTGTGAAAGGGAAGGAGAGTTTTGATCTCAAGGCCGACGCCTATGTAAGTGCTTTGCCGGTCGACCCTTTCAAGTTGCTGTTACCGGAACCCTGGAAGCAGATGGATGTTTTCCAGAAACTAGAAGGTCTGCGGGGCGTTCCCGTGATCAATCTGCACCTCTGGTTCGACCGCAAACTCACAGATATCGATCATCTCCTGTTCAGCCGTTCACCCCTCCTGAGTGTGTATGCCGATATGAGCATCACTTGCAAGGAATATGAAGACCCTGACCGTTCCATGCTTGAGCTGGTTTTTGCTCCCGCCAAGGATTGGATCGGTCGTAGCGATGAAGACATCATCGAGGCCACGATGGGTGAGTTGCGCAAGCTGTTCCCAATGCATTTCAGTGGGGATAATCCTGCCCAATTGCGAAAGTACAAGGTCGTCAAGACTCCTCTTTCGGTATACAAGACCACCCCTGGCTGCCAGAAGCTGAGACCGGATCAAACCACGCCGATCAAGAATTTCTTCCTGGCTGGTGATTACACCATGCAGCGTTATCTCGCCTCGATGGAGGGAGCGGTGCTCAGCGGCAAACTCTGTGCCGGTGCGGTTGATCGAAAGACGGATCAGCTGTCATCATCGACACCTACTAGCGAGCCGGTGTCGGCCTGAGTCATGCACCACTCCACACCGGATCTCGACGCAGCCTTTGAGGCCTGTCGTCGAGAGACCGCTGAGTGGGCTAAAACCTTCTACCTGGGAACCCTTCTTCTTCCCGCTGAGAAGCGCCGAGCCATCTGGGCGATTTACGTCTGGTGTCGACGTACTGATGAGTTGATGGACAGCGAGGAAGCCCAATCCCGTTCAGTCCAAGAACTTTCTGAGCGCTTAGATCAGTGGGAAGACAAAACCCGTGGGTTGTTTCGTGGTGAGGTTCGCGATGATCTCGATGCTGTCATGGTGGACACGCTGGAGCGATTCCCCCAAGGACTGCAGCCTTATCTCGACATGATCGAGGGGCAAAGGATGGATTTGACGTGGACTCGATACCCTCGTTTTGAAGATCTCAAGTTGTACTGTTACAGAGTCGCCGGCACCGTCGGGTTGATGACGCAGGGTGTGATGGGTGTTGATGATGCCTACACTTCAGCCCCGTGGAGTGACCGACCGGATACATCTGATGCGGCGATTGCGCTCGGTATCGCGAATCAACTCACGAATATTCTTCGAGATATCGGCGAAGATCGAGGGCGTGGTCGTATCTATCTACCTCAAGAAGATCTCGAGTCTTTCGGTTACAGCGAAGACGATCTTTTGGCTGGGAAGATCAATGACTCCTGGAAGTGTCTGATGGCCTTCCAGCTTCAGAGAGCTCGTGATTGGTTTGATCGCTCCGAGGCAGGAGTGCGTTGGCTGTCAAGGGATGCACGTTGGCCGGTCTGGACGTCTCTTCGTTTGTACCGGGGCATTCTGGATGTGATTGAACGCCAGGAGTATGACGTCTTCAACTCACGAGCTTATGTCGGGAAGCTCAACAAGTTTCTTGATTTGCCTCGGTCATTGGTTCTTGCTCAATCCCGGTAATCATAAAAAAACCGACCTCTTTGAGGTCGGTTTGGAATCTGATTCTGTTCGACTCGTCGATGGCGCCTCAGATCAGACGGCTGTTTTCTGATTTCCGAGCAGATCTTTCAATTTGGCAAGCTCTCCTGCCCAGCGGGGATCAGGAGCACCTTCGCTCTTGGCATCACTGTGAACGACCTTGTTGACCGCTTTGCGAGCAGAGCCAGGAGCATGACCTCCGCCCTGTTGGCCAGAGCGGCGTCCACCGCCAGCATTGTTGTTGTCGCGTCGCTCGGAGCGTTCAACACGAAGGGTGTTTCCGTTGAAATCTTTTCCGTTGAACTGTTCGATCACGGCGTCAGCGACTTTCTCGTCGTCGATGTTCGCGAAGCCAAACCCGCGACATGCTCCCGTTTCCCGATCAAGAACAGCCTTGAAGCGGATTCCCTCCCCCACGCTGGTGAGCTGAGCCTCAAGCTCCTTGCTTTCAAAATTTTGCGGCAGATTGCCGATGTAAAGACGCACGCTCATGAAACGGGGGAGAAAAACGGAAAACTGCGGGTCAGGGCCGATCGTTGTCGTCACTGCAATGGCAGTTAATCACATTGCCCTTTCGATTCACCTTTCGAAGATGGCCGGATGAGCCATCGGCGAGCTTCGATCAGGGACTGTTCGAGGGATGAAACACGACCATAGGCGTGTGCGGTCGTCAAGTGCTGGATCAGGGCCCCAAGTTTTGGACCGGGCTTGATTGAGAGCTTTGTCTGCAGGGTGTCGCCATCCACTGGCGCACAGGGATGAAACAAAGGGTCTTTGGGGTTTCTCCAGCGCCGCATCCATAAGTCTCGACGCTCATTCGGCCAGCACAGAACCAGGGCTGGAAGATCCGCCTCAAGGTCCTGATGCAAGCGCAGCCGCTCTGTTTCGTTCAGGGTGCCGTTCCCTTCTGCGCCGGTGAGTGCCTGCCAGTACCGCAGCCTTGAACAGCGTTGGATCTGTCGGCGGCTGAAGCGCAGAGACTTCAGTCCCTGGTCGCTCAGGAGTCTGGTCAGCCGAGCCAGTGGCAGGGCCAGGGTCTGCTCTTCCTGCGTCATTCCAGGCTCCGTCGGTCGCGATTGGCCCAGGGGCATGGGCGCAGGTTCCGCGTCCTGTGAACGCCATGGGCTGAGAAGTTCCAGCGTCTGAAGAAGCTCGATCGCCTGGTCGGCGGCGGGAGCGGCGACGAGCCGCAGCAATTCAGCCTGAATCCGTTCCGGGGCCGAATGCGTCAGCAGTGGACTGTTGGCTTTCACCATGGCCAGGGTGTCTGCATCAATGCGCATCTCGAGTTCGGCCATCAACCGCAGTGCCCTCAGCAGGCGTAAGGGGTCATCGCGGAGATTGCTCTCACGGATCGCAGAGATCACGCCGTTCTGAAGATCCTGAAGGCCTTGGGTCGGATCGAACAGTTGCTGGGGTTCCGACAGGCTCAGCGCAATGGCGTTGAGCTTGAAATCACGGCGGAAGAGATCCTCCGTTAAGTCGTCTCCCTCGAGCCTGGCGAAGTCGATCGTCCAGCCCTTCAGTACCAGCCGAGCCATGTCTCGCTGCTCGTCCAGCACCACACAGGCGCCACCGTGCTCCTTGGCCAGGCGTTGGACGGTGGTCAGCACCGCATCAGGAATCACCAGGTCGAGGTCGGGGCATGGTGGCAGTCGGTTCAGCAACCCGTCGCGAACTGCTCCGCCTACCAGAACCGCCCCATCAGGCAGTTGTGCGGGTTTGAGAGGCCATCGGTCAGGGTTGAGGCGGCGTAGAAGCAGACCAGGCAGTTGGCCTGGATCCACCGTCAGAATGGAGTCCGCACTGGAACCTTTGGGCATGTGCATCTGTGTGGACTGCCGCTGGGTCGATCGTTGTCAGGCCTATCACGCGGTGGAGCGTCAGCACGGTGCAGCGCATCTCTGCGAAGCCCCGGAGCTGAAGCCTTCCGAACCCAGGATTCACATCAGTGTGCATGACCTCCCTCAGGGTCAGGTCGGCGTTGAATGGGATGTGCGTTCCTGCGGCAGTTTCACCCTCGATCCAGGACGATGGGCTCGACTGCGCCCAGGTGAAGAGGTGCCTCAATGAGCGATTGGCTGCTGGCTCTCCACAGTTCGACAGAAACACTCGGCATCGCATTGGTGTCACCGCAGGAGCCCCTGAGTGCGGCAAGGATTCTCTGCCGCCCCCTGGGGCGTGCACTGACAAATGCCCTCCCCTCTGTTCTCGAGGAGGCCCTGCCGGCGTCGGAGTGGTCTGGAATCCGCCGCCTTGCTGTGGCCATTGGCCCTGGGGGGTTCACAGGAACCCGACTGACAGTTGTTCTGGCTCGCACGCTGGCGCAGCAGCTGCAATGCCCCCTTGATGGGGTGAGCAGCTTTGCTCTGATGGCTCCGCGCCTGCAGCTCGAGCTTCCAGCTGCGCAGCGCGGTGAACCCTTCTCCATTGTGCAGGTGCTGCCTCGGCGAGGTCGGGTTGCAGGCCGTTATGCGGTGCGAGACGGTTGGAATCAAGAGACTGCAACCTGCGCTGAGATGGATCTCAGAGAACTGCAGAGTCCTGTGCTCCTTGATGACGCTGATCAGCCGGAACCTGCGGTGACCATGGCCACTGATGTGACAGGCGATGTGCTCCAACTGCTTCGTTTCTGCCAGGACCGCCATGCTCGTCATGCCTCCGCTCCCTGGGACACCGTGTTGCCGATTTACCCCACCTCACCGGTGGGATCCGTGTGATGGGGTTCGGCATCCGCTCCCTCCTGTTGGTGTCCGCCCTCATAGCCGGAGTCGCGGTTGCCCGGCCACTGCGGCCTTTCGCCAAAGCAGCGCTGACCCGTCAGGATCCGCAGAGGATTCTTGTGCTCGGTGGTGATGCCGATCGAGAACGCATCGGCTTAAAGCTGGCCCGACAACTGAAGTTGCCGTTGGTGGTCAGTGGTGGAACCAATCCTGAATATGCCCGGTGGTTGATGGAGCATGAAGGACTGGGGCGCAACGAGGTTCGACTGGATTACCGGGCTCAGGACACGCTCGGCAATTTCACCTCGCTGGTTGATGAGCTTCAGGGGGAGGGCATCGAGCACTTGCTGCTGGTGACCAGTGAAGATCATCTGCCCCGCGCCCTCGTTGTTGGTGGAATCGTCGCCGGTAGCCGCGGGATCCGGTTGACCGGTGTGCCGGTGAGTTGTGCCGCGCGGTGCCGAGCAGAAAGCATGGGAAAGCGTTGGGGTGATGGCCTCCGTGCCCTGGCCTGGGTGGTCACTGGACGTGATCTGAAGCACTGGGCGCGCAGCCGATGGCCCGAACTGTTCGCTCAGCCTTGATCCAGCAGGGCGTTGATCCTGCGTTGCAGTTCGATGCTGGTGGATTCCAGGTCGGGTTTGCGCCGACTAGCGGGTGCCGGAATCGGCTCGCCGATGCGCAGTTGGATCGGAACCAGCCTTGGCCAGCTTTGTCCCGTTCCGAGTGCTCGATGGCTGTTGATGATGGCCACAGGCAGCAGCGGTGCCCCTGAGCGAGCGGAGAGCAGGGCCGCACCCGGCATGGGGTGATTGACGCGGCCATCTTGCTGGCGCGTTCCATCCAGAAAGACACCGATCGCCCAACCATCCTCAAGCCGCGCTGTGGCGGTGCGGATGGCCTCTCGATCACTGGCTCCCCGTTTCACTGGATACGCTCCGCAGGCTCTGATCAAAGGGCCCAGCAGGGGAATCCCGAAGAGTTCGGCTTTTGCCATGAAGGCGACAGGACGCCCCAGGGCATGCCCCAACAAGGGTGGATCGAGATGGGACCCATGGTTGGCCACCACCACGACAGGCCCCTGCATGGGGACTCTTTCGTTCCCCAGGGTTCTTCCCCGGAACAGCAGGCGGAACAGAGGAAACACCAGCACTGCACTCACGAGCCGGTAGGTCAGGCTCGGCCGTGGCGTCACGACCAGTGGCCCCGACGGTTGATCCTGTGGTTCAAGACTGCTCACGTTCAAAGACCGAGATCGCCGGCTCCAGCGAGCTGGGACAGCGTGACCCCAGGCATGGCGCGTTTGGCAAGCCCGCTGAGAACAGCCCCTGGGCCGATTTCCACCAGGGTCTCCACCCCGGCATCGGTCAACGCCAGCATGGTTTCCCGCCAGCGGACGCCCGTGATCATCTGGCGATGCAGGCGTCGCTTGAGTTCAGCCGCATCCCGGCAGGGGCTGGGGTCCGTGTTGCTCAACACAGGACAACGTGGATCCTCGAAGGACAGATCGTTCAAGTGCTGTGAGAAGGCATCCGCCGCGTCCTGCATGTAAGGCGAATGAAAAGCTCCCGACACAGCCAGGGGGATGACCCGTTTGCAGGTCAGGGCTTCACCCACCTTGGCCACGGCCTCTGCCGTGCCCGACAACACCACCTGGGCCTCACTGTTGTCATTGGCAATCACCACCCCTTCCGTAGTGTTCACGAGGTTGTCGAGCTGACTGCGATCGAAACCGATGATGGCGGCCATGGCCCCTCCGCCAGCTGCGGCCATCAGTTCAGACCGGCGTTGCATCAGTTCAAGCCCGGTCGCTGCATCAAACACACCTGCGGCATACAGGGCGACGAGCTCACCGAGGCTGTGTCCAGCGACCAACGCAGGCTCGCGACCCTGTCGACGCAGTTCATCAACGATCAGCGACTCCACCACGAAGAGCGCTGGCTGAGTGTTTCTCGTGTCGTTCAGATCGGCAGGATCCTGCCCATTCCCTGACTCTCCACGGCAGATCGCGAGGAGATCGCGACCCAGCAGGTTGGAGGCCAATGCAAAGCGCTCCTCTGCGCCGGGAAGGCTGATCACTGGATCGGCCATTCCGACTTTCTGAGACCCCTGACCAGGAAACACCCAGGCGATCGACATTCTTGACGGCGCAATCGTTGCTGGAGCCTACGCGGGCCCCTGCCAGCGAAGCAGGGCTGCTCCCCAACTCAGTCCGGCACCAAATCCGCTGGAGGCGAGAAGATCGCCGGAGCGGATTCGGCCGTCGCGCACAGCTTCGTCAAGCATCAACGGGATGGTGGCTGCCGAAGTGTTCCCGTAGGACGAGAGGTTGCTCAGAACCTTTGTGCGGGGAAGCGAGAGTCGATCGGCGACGGCATCGAGGATGCGTTGGTTGGCTTGATGGAGCAGGAGCCAGTCCAGCTGATCAGGTGAGACATCGCAGCGCTTCAGGAGTGACTGGAGGACGGCAGGAACCTCGCGGACTGCGAACTTGTACACCTCCTGCCCATTCATCTCGATCGGCCGATACCCGCCTGCTCGGTGCTCGGCCCCATCGACGAGGGGAGCGGAGATGTCGACGGCCGGCAGATTGAGCACGGCACCACGCGACCCGTCGCTCTGCAGCTGAAAACCGAGCAGGCCGTCTTGATGTGTGGTTTCGAGGAGGACGGCTCCGGCGCCATCTCCAAACAGCACGCAACTGCGGCGGTCGTCCCAGTCAACGAAGCGGCTGAGCTGGTCCGCACCGATCACCAGCGCACGGCGCATCGCACCCGTTCGCAGGTACTGGGCTGCTGTCACGACGGCAAAAAGAAAACCACTGCAGGCGGCCGTGAGATCAAAGGCGACGGCGTTGGTCGCGCCCAGTTCGGCCTGCACTCTTGGAGCCGAACCAAACAGGTCATCGGGTGTGGAGGTGGCCAGGAGGATGAGGTCGAGATCCTGGGGTGATCGGCCGGCCATGGTCAGGGCGCTTCGCCCTGCCTCCGCAGCGAGGTCGACCAGGCTTTGACCGGGCGTACTGACCCGGCGACGACCGATGCCGGTGCGTGTCCGGATCCATTCATCGTTGGTGTCGACCCGTTGGCTGAGCTGATCGTTGCTGATCACCTGTGCTGCCTGGGCGCTGCCGCTACCGATCAGGCCCACGCCGAGGATCGGCGGTGATTGTCCAGCCAAGAGAAGATCCAAGCAGGTGGCGTCAGTCAACCACAGTCCGGCAGGAGGCAGCTCAGGCCTGCACCGCCGTTTGCTGGCTCAGCGCAGCGAGATCATCCATCACCCCATGGCTTGCGGCTGAATGGGCCAGACGCAGGGCACTGACGACGGACAGAGCCTTGCTGCTGCCATGGCCGATCACACAGATGCCATTCACGCCGAGAAGCAGAGCACCACCATGTTCGGCGTGATCCAGTCGCTTCTTGATCCGTTTGAGGTTGCTGCGAAGAAACGCTGAGCCAACCTTGCCGCGACGGCCCCTCGGCAATTCGGCTTTCAGAACACCAAGAAGCACGCTGCCTACGGATTCAAGGAACTTGAGCAGCACATTGCCGGTGAAGCCGTCGCAGACCACCACATCGAACTCCCCGGAGAGCACGTCCCGTCCTTCGCAATTCCCAGCAAAGTGCAGACGTGACTCCTCTTTCAGGAGCGCATGCGTGCTGAGCGCAAGGTCATTGCCTTTGCACTCTTCCTCGCCGATGTTGAGCAGTCCGATCCTCGGTCGCGCGACCTGCAGGACATCGCGGCTGTAGATGTTGCCAAGCAGCGCGAACTGATGGAGGTAAGAGGGCTTGCAGTCCATGTTGGCGCCTACGTCGAGAACCAGGACAGGCTGTCCCGGGTCTTTGGTTGGGAAGAGGGCACCGATGGCTGGCCGGTCGATTCCAGAGAGGCGCCCCAGCCGGAAGATGGCGGAGGCCATCACGGCGCCTGAATTTCCAGCGGAGTACACCGCCTGGGCTTCGCCGCGTTTCACGAGATCCATCGCCACATTGATGCTGGCGTCGCGTTTCCGGCGCACAACAGTGGCTTCTTCATGCATTTCGACGGATGGACCACTCCTGATCACTTCGAGATGGCCGGCATCCATCGCAGCGTTCAACGCTTCTGTCAGGCCTGCGGCTGCCGCGGCTTCCTGGATGCGATCGGTTTCACCAACGAATCGGATGCGCACGGCAAGCCGCTCGATGGCCTGAAGGCAACCTTCCAGGATTGGCGCTGGAGCATCGTCGCCGCCCATTCCATCCACAGCGACCCAGATCCTGTCTTGATCATTGATCTGGATCTCCTCGCCGGGAACACCGCCCTGGAGGCGACGGAGCGGATCCATCACCGGTTGCAGCATGGATCCAGCCATGGAGGTGACTGACCCGGCCATGGTGCCGGCAGCACTGGCTGAGGTCGTCGCCGTGTCGACGATGCTCGTCACAGCCGCGTTGCGCCTGTACCAGATCACAAGACGTCGCACCGCTTTGGAGCGGCGGGGCTTTGTCCGCGGCGTGGAGACCGGGGTCAGCTCAGGGTCCTTCGGAGGCAACGGAATCGACGATGCGCTGGAACAAATAACCGGTTCCACGAGCCGTAAGAATCAGCTCGGGATTGGCCGGATCGTCTTCCAGTTTGGAACGAAGACGGGAAATATGAACATCCACCACGCGGGTATCAACGTGTCGTTCCGGGGTGTAGCCCCAGACCTCCTTCAGAATCTCACCACGACTGAAGGGTTCGCCCGAGCGACTGACAAGCAGTTCGAGCAGACTAAATTCCATGCCGGTGAGGCGGATGCGTTCGTCGGCACGAAACACCTGGCGCTTGTTGGTGTCGATCTTCAGATCCGACACCTTGATCAAGCCGGTGTTGGGAATACCGGCGGCGTGTTCTTTTTCCACCCTGCGCAGAACGCAGCGGATCCGGGCCTCCAATTCTTTGGGGCTGAAGGGCTTGATCACGTAATCGTCCGCTCCAAGCTCCAGCCCGGTGATGCGGTCAGCCACGTCACCCAACGCGGTGAGCATCACGATCGGCACATCCGATTCCTTGCGCAGCTCTTGACAGACCCCGTAGCCATCAAGCTTCGGCATCATCACGTCGAGCACGACCAGATCCGGCTCGCATTCCTGGAAACACGTCAAGGCTTCAGTGCCGTCGCAGGCTGTGACGACGTTGTAGCCAATCATCGACAGGCGGGTTTCCAGAATCCTGCGGATACTGGCCTCGTCGTCCACTACGAGAATGGTTTCCTTGGTAGGGGCTGAGGCCGTCATGTTGCCGGCAATGCTTCAAGTTATGGGTCACAAATAGGCGAGCAGAACACCTTTCTGTTCACGCAACGCCAACTTTCTTCATTATTCGACGTGCCCCGTCCGTCCACTCTTTACGTCTGTCAGAGCTGCGGAGCGCAGACGCGGCAGTTCTTCGGACGCTGCAGCAGCTGCGGCAGCTGGAATTCTCTTGTCGAGCAGTCCGCCCCGAAGC
>WTFZ01000129.1 GCA_011523835.1 Synechococcus sp. CO36386bin_29
CCGATGCAGCGCGTCCCCGCACGGGTGCGGAGATCCGAGAAGCCTTTCTGGCCTTTTTTGAGGAGCGCGGCCATAAGCGCATGCCCAGCGCGTCGTTGGTGCCTGAGGACCCCACGGTGTTGCTCACGATCGCGGGGATGCTGCCGTTCAAACCGATCTTCCTCGGCCAGCAGGAACGTCCAGCCCCATGTGCCACCAGCTCCCAGAAGTGCATTCGCACCAACGACATCGAGAACGTGGGGCGCACGGCCAGGCACCACACCTTCTTCGAGATGCTTGGCAACTTCTCGTTTGGCGATTATTTCAAGCGACAGGCGATCGAGTGGGCCTGGGAGCTGAGCACCGAGGTGTTCGGTCTCGATCCCAAGAATCTCGTGGTGAGTGTCTTCCGCGACGACGACGAAGCGGAGCAGATCTGGCGTGAGGTGGTGGGGGTGAACCCCAGGCGGATCATCCGCATGGATGAGGAAGATAACTTCTGGGCCTCCGGTCCCACCGGACCGTGTGGGCCCTGTTCGGAGATCTACTACGACTTCAAGCCGGAACTGGGCGATGACGGCATCGATCTGGAAGACGACGACCGCTTCATCGAGTTCTACAACCTGGTGTTCATGCAGTCGAACCGCGATGCGGAGGGCACGCTCACGCCGCTGGCGAACCGCAACATCGACACCGGCATGGGTCTGGAGCGCATGGCGCAGATCCTGCAGAAGGTTCCCAACAATTACGAAACCGATCTGATCTTCCCGCTGATTCAGGCGGCGGCTGATCGGGCCGGCGTGGACTATCACCAGCTCGACGAGAAGGGCAAAACCTCTCTCAAGGTGATCGGTGATCACAGCCGAGCGGTCACCCAGCTGATCAGCGATGGCGTCACCGCCAGCAACCTGGGCCGCGGCTACATCCTGCGGCGCCTGCTGCGCCGGGTGGTGCGCCATGGCCGCCTCCTGGGCATCGACAAGCCCTTTCTCCAGGCGATGGGTGAGGCCTCCATCGCCCTGATGCAATCCGCCCACCCGCAGCTGAGCGAGCGTCGTGAGGTGATCCTGGCTGAACTGCAACGGGAAGAAGCCCGTTTCCTGGAAACGCTGGAACGCGGCGAAAAGTTGCTCGCGGATGTGCTGGCTGCCAAGCCGAAGCAGATCAGTGGTGAGCAGGCCTTTGAGCTTTACGACACCTATGGCTTCCCCCTGGAGCTCACCCAGGAAATCGCCGAAGAGCATGGCCTGGCGGTGGATCTTGCCGGCTTTGAGACGGCGATGGAGCAACAGCGCCAGCGTGCGAAAGCGGCCGCAGTGAGCATTGATCTCACCCTCCAAGACGCCATTGATCAGGTGGCTGCAGGTCTCCAAGACACCGAATTCCGGGGTTACGAGCAGCTGGAACAGAGCAGCAGCATTCAAGCCCTGGTGGTGAACGGTGAGCCGGCGCAGACGGCTGTCGCTGGTGATGCCGTGCAGGTCGTGCTCGATGTCACGCCGTTCTATGGCGAAGGTGGTGGCCAGATCGGTGATCGCGGCACCCTCGTGGCGGATGGCCAGGCCGGCGATGGCCTGATCGTGATGGTCGAGTCCGTCAGCCGTAATCGCAGTGTGTTCGTGCACAGCGGTCGTGTGCAGCGGGGTGAGCTGTCGGTGGGCGATGTGGTTCACGGTCGGGTGGATCGTGCCTGCCGTCGTCGTGCGCAGGCCAATCACACCGCCACTCACCTGTTGCAGGCAGCCCTCAAACAGGTGGTGGATTCCGGCATCGGTCAGGCCGGCTCTTTAGTGAATTTTGATCGCCTGCGTTTCGATTTCCATTGCCCCCGGGCGGTCAGCCCCGACGAGCTGGGACGTATTGAGAGCCTGATCAACGGCTGGATCGCCGATGCCCATGCGCTGGAGGTGCAGGAGATGGCGATCGAGCAGGCCAGGGCCGCCGGCGCGGTGGCGATGTTTGGTGAGAAATATGCCGATGTGGTGCGTGTGGTGGATGTACCGGGCGTGTCGATGGAGCTCTGTGGTGGCACCCATGTGGGCAACACGGCGGAGATCGGTCTGTTCAAGATCGTGAGTGAGAGCGGTGTCGCCGCGGGTATTCGCCGCATCGAGGCCGTGGCCGGTGCTGCGGTGCTGCCTTATCTCAATGAGCGGGATGCGGTGGTGAAGCAGCTGGGTGAGCGCTTCAAGGCTCAACCCGGCGAGATCATCGAACGGGTGACGGTCTTGCAGGACGAGCTCAAGGCCACCGGCAAGGCGCTGGCCGCGGCGCAGGCTGAGCTGGCGGTGGCCAAGTCAGCAGCTTTGGCCTCGAAGGCGGTGGCTGTTGGCAACTTCCAATTGCTGGTGGAGCGGCTGGATGGTGTGGATGGCACTGGGCTGCAGGGGGCTGCGCAGAGCCTGACTGATCAGCTTGGTGATGGTGCTGCAGTGGTGCTGGGTGGTCTGCCGGACCCTGCCGATCAAGGCAAGGTGACCCTGGTGGCGGCCTTCGGCAAGGCGGTGATTGCTGCCAAGCTTCAGGCCGGCAAGTTCATCGGTGGTATCGCCAAACGCTGCGGTGGTGGTGGCGGTGGTCGCCCGAATCTGGCGCAAGCTGGCGGGCGCGATGGGGCTTCCTTGGATGCGGCATTGGCCGCAGCTCATGAAGAGCTGGAATCTGCTTTTCAGAAATCTCGGTAAATGATCAGACGTCAAGGTGTTCAGCTCGTCATCTCATTCTGTGTGAGTAGCAAAGGATAAGTTCAATGATGATTGACCCCCGTATTTCAATGGTCGGCTGCTACGACGTCGCAGTTATTTTATGCTCTTTTGTTAAATTTTAAGCAGAAGCTTTCTTCCGCTTTCGACTTTTCTTTACGACAAGAACTGCGGACTTGTGGGTTCAACGCCGTCTGATCCAGCTCCTCTGCCGCTGCAGGATGCCTCAGACCGAGAGGTCGTTTGGAAGCGAATAGCGTCAGAGAGCGTCCCACCTGTCGTCCCGCCTGTGAAGTATGGGAAATCAGGATTGCCCCCTGTGGCTCGGCAGACATACGTCAGAGCAATGGATTCAGGTTCTGGTTCTTCTGCGTCCGCGATGTCTTCCTTTGGTTCCTCGGCTCTGTCTTCTTCTTCTTCTTCTTCTTCATTGGGAAGTTTGTTGTTGGGTACGACAAGATTGTTTGCACCGCGTAGGCGTGGATAGGGTGTTCTTGCTGCAATCAGCCAGTCAGAACCAAGAATCGATAGCAACGTGCGGTTCGGCAGGCCATAAAGCTGCTGGTAAATGAGATTGATCACGTTGCTTTCTGGCAAAAGGTTTTGTCCACTCATGGTCTCGATGATCAGTTTTGAGAATCTTTCCTTGCTCATCATTTGCTGACTCAGCAGGACTCCATCCGGGCTGAATATGGCCTCTTCGCCAGCTTTCAGGACAACAATCGCGCCTGCTTTGCTGATGTCTAGCTTGTTGAAGCCTGTGTCGGAAATCGTCGTTGTGTTCGTGCTCGGTTGTGTGGGTGTAGTGACACGGCTTCTGTTGAGTGCAAGTTGCACTGGTCTGCCTGTGTTGAATTCGCTCGCCTGCCATGGCAGTGGTGATGATGGCCTCTGAGGCCGACGATTCGGATCGCTCACAAATCCGCCGTTCGTCGCGAAGCGATAGCTGATTTGGCCACCTACAACGGTGTCAAGGAGTGCGTCGTACTGGCCATAGGTGGAGAGTGTGACCTGATCACCAATGGGCACATTGAGGCCAACGCGACCACCTCCAAAGGAATCGCCGATACCTCGAAGCACATAGGGAGACAGTGACAATGTGATGGATTGGTCACCCACATCAGCAACAGGGATGCCTACTTGGCCGATGGCAAATCCCAGATTGTTGGCGCATTGATCCAGTGGGATGCCGCCTGTGACGCCGAACTGCCAGCGTCCTTTTTGCCACAGGCCTCCTAAGGCCACTTGAGATTGGAAGCAGCCAGAACCATCCCAGCCGTCGTAACCGACTAACAATGAGCTGATGCTTCGGTTGTCGGGGTTGAACCATTTGTATCCCAGTTCGGTGCTTGCACCCCAAGTCCCATCAAAGTTGCTGCTGGCAGTTGAGTAGCTGTAAAGGAGATTGCTACCCATGCTCTGGCTGAGAGGCACGAACACTGAGGCGTCACCGAGGATCAGCCCTGCGGCTTCACCCAAGGAGTCTCCTGAGCTGTTGCTTCCCCAGGCACTCGACCCGAAGCCGATCACCGGATTCAACGAGGGATACATCGAGAGGATGTCCGGCGTGTTTTTGTTGGCGGGAGTTTCAACAGCATCCCCCACGGTGGCTTCGCCGCTCAGCACCGCCAGCTGATAACTGCCATCGTCCTGCACGCTCAGCACGTAGGTGGTGCCTCGAATTCCAAGCACCTTTGTTCCCAGACAGGTGTTTTTGGGGCCATTGACCAGAACTTGTCCTCGATTCAGACGAAAACAGTCGTCTCCGAGGCGGATCAAGCTGTTGTTCCCTAAGAAGCCGAGCGCGCGGCGATCAAACATCACCTCCGCCCTGCTGCTGCCAGTGCTGAGCTCCTGACCACGGTTTGCTGTGTCATCAACCGTTGCTTCTCGCCGGTCAATGAAGACTTCTCGACCATCGATGATGCGACGAATGGTGGCACTGTTGAATGAAGCTGCTGAGGCTGCAGCTGGCAAAAGAGTTGCCGCGCATGCAGTGGCCAACAGCTTTCTGAACACGTGCATCAATCATCTACTTCTGATTGTTGTTACCGAGCTCTGCCTGGTGGAGTGTCCTTCAGAGTGTCAGTTATGAGTGCGAACACTCTTTGATCGTGCTGGCCACGGATCTGAAATGTTCCGAGTTCCATCAAGGGCCAGTCATCGGGTAATTGTTCTGCTACCGCAGAACTGATCACGATTGTCTGGCCACATTGCTTGGCAATCGCTTCCAATCGGCTTGCTGTGTTCACGGCATCGCCGA
>WTFZ01000072.1 GCA_011523835.1 Synechococcus sp. CO36386bin_29
GGGTTGATCACCTCCCCACAGAGCTGATTCGGTCTCCTTCTGCAGCTGATCGAGCATGAAGAAGGTGCCTCCAGCTCCCTGCAAAGCCTCGAACCGGGAGAACACATTGGCGGGATCGGCAACCTCCACGTAGGTGTCCAGCCACAAGCGCACTGACACCACATCGATGGCCCCGAGGCGACCGGCATCCGCCAGTTCCGGAGCTGCTGCTGCACAGGCTGGCGAATTCGCCATCAATGCCCCCATCCCCTTGGCCCCCACCGTGAGCACCACCGCATCCACCTCCTCGATCACCGCCTCCTTCCCGGTGGCCAGAGCACGGGTCTCAACTGACACGACCGTCTTGGTTTCCGGGTCAAGATTCAACCGTGTGGCCAGCGTGCCGCCGATCACCTGCAGACCCCGGCGATCGATCAGCCGCTCTGCCAACGGTGCAATCAACTGTTCCGCGATGCTCCTGGAGCGGATCCAACGCACATCGAAGGAATCCTGATGCGCAAAGGAGTAGTAATAAAGAAGTTCCATCGTCACGGCCGCCGAGAGTTCCTCCGGGGGCTTGAACAAGCCCACCAACAGCGTGGGGCGCAGGAAGTCGTTGATCATCCGCTCGCTGATTCCGAGGCTTCGGAACAACGTCAGCGCATCGAGGTTGTCGTAGCGCTCAAACACCGCCTCGCTGCGGTTGAGATCGAGCATCGCGTACAGGAGCCCGGCAATGCTGAGGCGATCGGCCACGGGAAGGCGTTTGAAATTGGTCGTGGTGGCCAGCACCTGGCCGATGGGACTTGGCAAGCGCAGCGCGTCGCCGAACACCGGGGCGGTGGCCTCCAGTCCATCGGGGGACCAGAAGGCGCTGGTGGTGAAGGGCGTGAACACCTTGCTGAGCCCGAGCTCAGCGGTGAGGGCATTGATGTTGGGGTAGTCCTTCCAGAAACCGCGGGTCCCGGCTTCAAAGGGTTTGCCGCTGCTGGTTGTCAGGGGCTGGCGGCCCGTGGGATCTGCCATGCCATCCAACAGCGTCACGCGCACACCGGCTTCACCGAGGGCCTTGGCAGCACCCCAGCCGGCCCACCCCGCGCCGATCACCACCACATGGGAAGCCTTCGATGTCGCCGTCATGTCCATCACTCCAACGAGAACTCACTGCGCAGGGCGCGAGCATCCTGAATGCGCTGCGCGGAAGCCAACTGGCGCAGGCGCGTGTTCAACCAGGCTCGCAGCCGCGTGGACGACACGGATTGGTTGAGCAGCCGATCACTCGGCTCAGGCTCACCGAAAGGGATGGTCATCGCAACCTCCGCAGTGTCGAGGCTAGCCAGATCCGATTGGCGATCCTGCTGAGCGCCGCACTCAGGGCGTGCAGGGACCATTCGCCGTCACCACCACCTCATCCCCGAGCTTCACGGTCTTGAGCAGCGTCTTGAGGATCGGCTCCTTCACATTCAGGCAGCCGCCAGTGATCTTTTCGCCAATGCGGGACGGGTTGTTGCTGCCATGAATCGCGAAGCTGTACCAACGGAAGCGGCCGTCGTACTCGTTGAAGCGAAACGGCTGTTTCACGCTGTCGATCGGCTCCAGACTGATGTAGCCGATGCCGTATTCACCCACCTCACCATCCCCGCTGAAGTCGATCGCATTCATGTTCGAAAACAGGGTCGCCTTCAACTCAGCCTCGGTCTTCCCCGATTGCTCAATCAAAGTCGAAGCCATCACGAACTGGTCCTCACTCAGGATGGCGTTCACCTTGAAACGCCCCAGTGGTGTGTACCCCTCCTCAAAGCGGGTGCCGGCGCAGGTGACGCCGTAGCGGCCGTAGCCCACCTGAAAATCGGTCGCTTGCCCGCCAATGTTGAACGTGCCTCCGCTCCTGGCTGGATCCTTGAGATCAACGGCAATCCGGATCGGACCAGACAGCGATTCCGCGCGATCCGAACCATTTCCAGAAGTGCGGCTCTCCCCCCAGCCGCACCCCACCAGCACAACAGCAAGCGCAGACAGCGTGAACGGAACCCGGCGACCCATGCCGTAGCAACCCCAAGAACCAACTCATGCTGGCCGGGCTGGAGGGATCCACCCGCTGTGGCAGCTGACGTTCTGACCCCGAAGGCTCGGCAAGCACCAGCCGCTGATCAGGACACGGTCAACGCAGGGCTTTCATGCCGTCCCGGGCCCGCACATCGCGGAAATTGGGAACCGCTGCGCTGGTGGAACGCGTAATCGCCAGGATCAGAGCTCCAATCAAAGCCAGGTTCATGAAAAAGGCGGGATCGATTGGCACGGTGTGAAAGATCAACGTGGTGGGCACCAGAAACACCAGCAGCAACGAGGCACCCAGACGCGTGTTCGAACCGAACACGAGCAAGAGCGAGCCAGCGATCAGGATCACGATCGCGGCCACCAGCAGCACGCCTGCCAGCGGCTCGGGAATCCCCTTGGAGGCGATCGCGGCAGCCGTGGCCTGGAAGCCACTGAACTTGCCGGGAAGGGCATTCACGAACACAGCTGCCAGACACAAGCGTCCGAGAAAGTCGAGAGCTTTGGAGGGGGCCAGGGGATGCAACATCACAAGAGCTGACCGGTACGTCCGGTTCTGTAGCGAATCGAACACTAGAACCCGACCCTGACTCCCTGCAGGGAGGGGCATAAGCCGCTAAAAAGGCTCAGATCCCTTGCAGTGACAATGCCATGGGGCATTCCCCTGTCTTCCCATCCCTGCTTGGCGTTCTGCTGCTCAGCGCAGCTTTGCCTGGACAGGGTCTGGCGAACATCCGCGACGAATACCAGCGGGCCCACGCCTGCGACTACTTCGAGGCACCTTTTGTCAGCGATGTGGGGATCTACAAGGACGAAAAGGTGAGGTTCTGCATCAGCGACGATCAGTCAGAACTGATCTACGTGTTGGCGAAGGGCACCTCCTGGGTGGTGCCTTTCAACCGTGAATACCGCAGAGATGGAACCCGGCGCCTTTACACCGTGGAAGACAAGGATCTGGTGCTGTACCTGAAAGAAGACGGCATCGTGAAAAGAACGGTTCTCGGCCGCAAGCGCTGAACGCTCAACGGGCCAGTTGAAAGCCAGCGCCGGGTTTCACAGGCACACCACCGTTGCAGAAATTGGACGCGAACACCTCCTGGTCCTGAATCGTCCAATCAGGCTTATTGGCCTGATACCAGGCCAGGCTGTCGTTGTAACAGGTGTTCCAACGGGAGGATTGTTCGGCAATCGGCCGCAACGACAACGCGATCGACACCGAACTGGCGGTGGCGATGAGGCCCAGCACCGGAAAGAGGTGGGCGTTGATCATGTCGCGGGCTTTGGACATTTCTTAGAAAAGTGTTGGCTGCAGTGTGTGTGGCTGCATTGTGACCCGTGTCATCGGCGAGCGATCCACGCCTACAGGAGATTTTTCGTTTCCGGAAGTGATGTCGAAATGAATTTTCCTCGAGAAAACGAACAGGCCGACACGTAAACCTTTTCCATTCGCTTCAAGTTCATGGCGTTTGTCAGCCGCATCTGCGCCACCTCCCGCGGATCCACGATTGATGCCGTCGGCAATGGTCGCTACCGCGTCTGCAACCGGGACATGCATTGTTCCGAGGTGAACGGTCTCTGGCAGGCCTACGAAACCCTGCGCCAGCAGGAGCAGCGCCCTGGCTAGCGCCTGAACGCCTCGACAGCAGACCGGCTTCAGGCGACCAGGCGCTGATAGGCCTCATTCACGCGGCGAAACGCACTCGCCGATCCCCCCACATCCGGATGATGACGCTTCACCAGGCGGCGGAAGGCCTGCTTGATCTGCTCCTGGGTTGCACCCACCTCCAGATCCAACACCGCCAGAGCCTCCGCCTCCTCGCTCATCGCTGCAGCTGAAGGATCACGATCCGTCCTGCGCCGATCACTGCGGGTACGCCGATCACTGCTGGTGCGGCGGCTCTGGCGACGACTGGCCTGTGACTGGCGCTGACGAAGCTCACTCACAACCCGCGCCGGATCTTCCTCAAGCCATTCGCTGGCGCGAACCCCGTAGAGGGCGAAAGCAGCAAGTACCGCCGCCGTTTTCTTGGTGATCCTGGGCCCGACAGCAGCGAGCAGATCCGTTCCCAATCCGCTCACCAGGCGATCCAGCCGCTGCTGAAGGCTCAATCGGGAAGGAAAGCTGTTGCGGTTGAGCTGATCGATCAGGAGTTCAAGAGCACTCTGACGTAGCTGACTCCATCCCGGCTGCAATGCCATGGCATCACCCCAGGCCTGAACCTGCGCTGCACTGATCCGCGCTGGAGCCTGGGCTGAGGGCTGCTGCCACTGAGATCGACGCGCCCGCTCAAGCTCCCGTTGCAGATGCTGGATCTCCCGCCGCAAGGCATCGTTTTCGCGGAGAAGGGCCTCCACATTGCTGGTCACCCGATGCGGGGTCCTCTGGCGCGGATCAAAACCCATGACGTGCGATCTCAGTTCACCAAGGGAGCACCTCGCCGTTGGCATGCCAGAAGGTGCCACTGGTGGCGAGGCTGAGGGCGTCGATTCGGCACAGAAGACCCTTCACGGCCTGCTCGGCGCTGATGCCCCTGGGGTTGAAGCCGATCATGCGGGTGCTCACCAGTCCCGGATGCAGGATCGCGACGGCGATGCCTCGCGGCCTGAGGTCATGCGCCAGCGATTTGCCGGCGCTGTTGAGGGCTGTCTTCGACATGCGGTAGCCGTAGGAGCCACCGGAGCTGTTGTCATCGATCGAGGCCATACGGCTGGTCATCAACGCCAGCTTGCCGCCGTTCGGGATCTGCCCCACCAGCGCACGCACCAGCCGCAGGGGGGCCAGAGCGTTGACCTCGAACTGTCGGCGAATGGAGGCCTCATCCAGCTGATCGAAGCTG
>WTFZ01000173.1:0-1121 GCA_011523835.1 Synechococcus sp. CO36386bin_29
TACAGGAGCTTCTGATTCGCAGTGACGTTCGGGTTGCTGAATACGTCTGATCCTTCAGAGAGGCTGATCAGGTCTTTGACCGATCAGCCGCTTCTGGTCGTCTTGCGGCCGGAACAGAACGATTATCAAATCACCTTTGAGAACACCCGCCTCTGCCGGCAGCTTGATCAGCTGGTTGAGGCGGGTGTTCTGCATGTCGAACTCGCCTGGTCACCCCATCCCTGCTGGTCGTTGCTCGTTGAAGCGATCAGGGAGCGACACCCCCAGTTGCGGCTGGGTGCAGCGTCCGTGTCCACCCTTCCGGCCCTCCAGCAGGTTGCCAACCTGGGTCTTGGTTATGCGATGTCTCCACTTCTGGATCCTGAGTTGCAATCCAAGGCAAGACATCTGTGCTGTGTTCTTGTCCCTGGGGTGATGACACCCTCTGAGATCCGATCCGCGCAAGCGCTTGGCTGTCGTGCGGTGAAACTCTTCCCGGCTTCGGTGCTCGGCATCGACTATCGGCGTCAGATCTCGGCTCCGATGGGTGATCTGCCGTTCATGGTTGCCGCCGGTGGTCTGCGATGCACGGATCTGGTCCCCTGGTTGTCTGCAGGCTTCAACGCCGTTGCGCTTGGCCGCACCGTGTTCGTTGACGATGCCTTGGATCCGGAGATGAAACCATGGCTCACTGGATGAGGTGAGACTCGTCTGCTACAGATGAGAGAGGTGTTTCTGCGCTGATGTCTCAGTTATCCATCAAGCTGAGCGACAAAGCTGATGCTCTCGTCGCCCAGCTTCAGAAAGAGATCTTCAACCGTCGTCGTAAGAAAGTTACGGCCGCAGGGGTTGTTGAAACGCTGGTTGAAAGCGGTGCCCGGTCGCAATCCGACAAACGATTCGCGACCTCTTGGGTGAATCTGATCAAGGACATCGAAAAAGCGGCGAAGCTTGCCAACGCCCATGGCAGCAAACCTGCGTCGTTAACAGATGAGGAGTGGGTGATGGTGCTGAGCCATCGCAACCGAACCGCATCAGTCAAGCCCGCCCGCAAGACATCCGCGACCACATCCAAGAAAGTCACGTCCACCAGGTCCGCCAAGCCAGCGTCCAAATCGGCTTCCAAGACAACCGCTTCCAAG
>WTFZ01000173.1:1221-4858 GCA_011523835.1 Synechococcus sp. CO36386bin_29
GCTTCCAAGACAACCGCTTCCAAGTCGACTGCTGCCAAGAAGTCGACTTCATCAAAGGCAGTTTCGAAAACGTCTTCACCGACTCCTGCAAACCCTCGGCCTGCGAGGAGGTCGCGGAAGCGCACGCAGGCAACGGTTGCTTCCGGCACCGTGGCAGGGCGGATGGCCAAAGCCGCAGCGCAGCTGGTCAGCACCAATGGCATCAATTCGCCCGCTCGCAGCTAGCTTCCGCTGAACTGATTCACCACAGACTGCACTGGCCTTGCTGCCTGAGCAGATGATCGGCCAGCACAAGGTTCACCATCGCTTCCACCATCGGAACGGCCCTTGGCAGTACGCATGGGTCGTGTCTCCCTTTGGCGGCAAGGGTTGTGGCCTCGCCCCGATCGTTGATGGTCATCTGTTCCTTGCGAATCGTCGCGGTCGGTTTGAAGGCCACGCGGATCACGATCGGTTCACCGTTGCTGATCCCTCCTTGAATTCCCCCCGAATTGTTGGAGGCCGTTCGCAACCGTCCGTCGTCACTGGGAAGGAAAGCGTCATTGTGCTCGCTTCCTTTGAGTAGGGTTCCGGCGAAGCCTGAGCCGATCTCGAAGCCCTTGGTCGCGGGCAAAGACATCACGGCTTTGGCCAGATCCGCTTCGAGCTTGTCGAACACGGGCATCCCGAGGCCGACGGGCGGCCTTTTTACCACGCACTCGATCAGACCACCACAGGAGTCCCCTTCCTGTCCGATCGCCTCGATCCGTTCGATCATCCGTTTGGCCATCGTCGCATCGGGGCAGCGCACGATGTTGGCCTCCACGGCTTCACGGGTCACGGTGCTGGCATCCACCTGAGCGTCCAGATCGTGGATCCGGCGCACCCAGGCCATCACTTCAGTGCCATGGGACCGCTGCAGCAGTTGCCGTGCAATGGCTCCAGCGGCAACTCGTCCGATGGTTTCCCGGGCCGAGGCTCTCCCACCACCGCTGCGGGCTTGAATTCCGTATTTCGCTTGATAAGTGGCATCGGCATGGGAAGGGCGGAAAGCGACTTCCACTTCCTTGTAATCCTGAGGACGCTGATCTTTATTGCGCACCACCATGGCGATCGGCGTGCCTAGGGTGATTCCATCCATGACACCGCTGAGAATCTCCACCTGATCGGCTTCTTTGCGTGGGGTGGTGATCTTGCTTTGCCCAGGGCGTCTGCGATCCAGTTCAGCCTGAATCGCCAAGAGGTCCAGTTCCAGTCTTGGAGGACACCCTTCCAGGATCACACCAACGCCTCCGCCATGGGACTCGCCGAAGGTACTGATACGAAACAGGGTGCCGAAACTGCTGCCCATGGGATGCCATCGATCGCCAAAGCGTAGATCTCAGAGCAGGTCAGGCAGCGCTCCCGATGGATGACGTTCTGGTGGTCGCGATCGCAGCATCTCAAAATCTTCGAACTGAAACCCCGGGCCAACGCAGCAACTCACAAGGCTGTACTGACCTTCCGAACGGGCGGCCTGCCAGTGCCCTGCCGGAACGGCATGCAGCGGATCGTGAAGGGAAAGAACCTTCTGGCTGGCCTGGCTGCCATTCGGTTCAAGTGTCCAGAGACTCAGGGGTGAGCCCTGCAGATGGATCCAGATTTCATCGGCACCGTGTACGGCATGCCAACAGCTTTTGGATTCGGCATCCAGGAGAAAGAGGATGGCCGTGATGCTGTTGCGTTGAGCACCGTCACTGCGAGTGACCAGGTCAGGGCTGCGGTGCATTTCCCGGTACCACCCACCTTCCGGATGGGGTTTCAGCTCCCAGTCTTGAATGAGCTGATCCACCACTTCACGGGGACTGTGGTCGGAGGATTGCACCTGACTGCTTGGAATTTCCCTCACGGTATGGGTTTGCGGAAGCGCATCAGGCCCCAGCAGAGCCGGCCGGCCTGGCCTCCGTCCACCCAGTGACCCAAGCCAGCATCCATGCGTTCGAGGTAGTCAGCACTGATGGTGCGTATCAGATGCTCACGGCGTTGTTTGAGCTCTTCGCGCACGCGGCTGTAGTGCCTGATCAGCATTGGGGTCTGATCGTCCCAGTCGGTTCGCTCAAGCCCTGCTGCGTTCGCCCAAGTTTTGTACCGCTCCGGAGAGCCGAGGTCCTGTAGGTGGATGCGCTGCAGGATCGCTGAGAGCGATTCCGAGGGAACACCATCGGCAGCCATGGGGTCAGTCATCACCATCACGCCGCCAGGCTTCAGCAAGCGTGATGCCTCACGCATCACGGTCTGACGATCGCCCGAGTGCAGGATGGCGTCCTGGCTCCAGATCACATCGGCACAGCCATCGGCCAAGGGGACTGATTCAAAGGAGGCGTCGTGAACAGTGATTCTCTGGTCAACACCGGCCTCTTGATTGAGCAGCCGATGCCGGACATTCTCGACAGTAGAAATATTGATCGCCTCAACGCGCAGGTTGGGGTGTTGGCAGAGACGTCGAGCAGCGCCTCCATAGCCAGAGCCGAAATCCACCACAAGGCGTTTTGTCGGCCCATCGCTCAGACCATCGGGGCCGATCAGGCCGATCAGTGTGTCGACCGTGCGCCTGCTGGCCGCAGCGATCGCTTCGTTGGGTTCGGCGTACAAGCCGATATGGATGTCTTCACCACCCCAGATGTCGGCATAGAAGTGATCGGCGTCGGCACTGTCGTAGTAACTGGCAGCCGTGGTGGCAGCGTCGGAGTAAACGTTCTGCGTCATGGGATTCAGATGGCCGTCACATCGGTGTCGAAGAGGTACTCCTTTTCAGCAACGTGCACGTAGAAATCAGGATCGTCGTGGCCCCGTTGGTAGTCGCCGTAGGAGGTGATGCGTTGGAAGCCCACCTCGCGCATCAGCCTTCTCACGTAGCCATGACGCAGAGGGAACATGTTGAGGTGATAGGTACTCCCATCGCTGAAGGCGTAGCGGAAGCGGGCGAGTCCGTCATCCACATGCTCAGGGCCCACCTCAACATCCTTGCCGCAGTACACGTTGCTTTTGCCGCTGGTCGAGGTTCCCTCCAGCAGCCTGTCGTAGTTCCGATGGTCAAGGATCAGGATGCCGTTGTGCTTCAAAACGGCGTAATACTCAGCCAGGGCTTTGCGCCGATCCCGTTCCCGGAACAGATGGGTGAATGAGTTGCCCAGGCAGATCACAGCGTCGTATTCGCCGTGGATGTCGCGATTGAGGAAACGCCAGTCAGCGTGAACCGTTCGCATCAGAAGGTCACGACTCCGGGCGTTCTTGAAGGCCCGGGCGAGCATGTTGGGACTGCCATCCACGCTCACCACGTCAAAGCCTTCGCGCAGCAAACGAACCGAATGAAATCCGGTTCCTGTGGCCACATCCAGGACCGATTTGGCCCCGTGCTCCCGGAGCAGCTTCACGAAGAAATCGCCTTCCGCTTCTTCGCGGGCCTGCCAGTCGATCAGACGATCCCAGCGATCAGCGAACTGCTCGATGTACTCCTGCTGGTAGTGATCCGTTTCCCTCACGCTTTCCGGGGTTTCTCCGAACCGCTGAGCATCACCTGACTCTGCTGAGGGGTGACTCTTGGTTGAGTTCATACCGAATTCACTCTTGACTGCACTGGACATGGCTGCAATGCCGCAGAGTCCTTGTCTGCAGTGCA
>WTFZ01000155.1 GCA_011523835.1 Synechococcus sp. CO36386bin_29
AATGTGAGTTCTCATGTAATGGTTGAAGTGTTTTGCTTCTTTTTCAATCGCACTCAACTTTTGATTGATCGGAATGGTGTTTACCATTCCGATCTCTAAGATAAAAGTTCTTTTTGTTTCCAGCTCTGGATAGAGATGGGCGTTGATCAGGCCGCGTGCTTTGTTTATGAACGCCGTTCAGGTTTGACCTGTTCATAGCTTCACATTGATGGTTCGTTAGGTTGCAATGCACTATTGATCATCTGGGTGCCCAGATGTCTGAGTTTGGATCCCACACCGGCTTCGCATAGGTCCCTTTCAGTTGCTGTTGAGGATGATCGATTCCCAGTTGCGCATGGCATCGCCTCGCCAATTCAATGGAGTCTTTGTGGAAGACTTTCCACGGAACCAATGCCTCGCCGTTCCAGATCGGTGGTAATCCAGTTTCGATAACGATTTGATCGAACTCATCAAAGTGTTTTTGCAGTTCTTTCGCTGAAAGAATGGATGCTGGCCCTGAGATATCTAGTGACGTTTTAAAAGGCGCTTTCTCCATACATTGTTCAAAGCTTCTGGTCAGTTCAGCTTGGTGGCTCCATGCGTTCACCCCTGTGACTCCAACCACGACAAGGCCGATCAAGAGGAGACCGATGGCGACGATCGCGGTGAGATCACTGGCTGCTCCTGTGGTTTTGTCCATGGGCTGGAACTAGACGGTGAACGTGACAAGAGGTTTCATCATCTCTCTGTCTGGATGCCTTGCGCGTTGATCTGAGATGCCACCTCCGGTTCCACCACCTGAGGCTTCATCTGTGCAGACTTGAAATCCTTGATTGCTTTCGTTGATGCGAGTGCTGCTCACTGTTCTGTTTTCTCTCGTTGCTTGCGTCACCGTGTTGGCGACTGGGTCCAAGAGTTCTGAACGGTTCACGATCCATATCGGTTCTCGGATGCCTCCAATTGAAGCGAAGTGCTTCCAGACGGGGGAGGTTCAAACGGATGAGGGCAAGCGTCTCAAGGTTTTCCAGTGCCCCGCCTGATCAAGCGCCTGGACCAATCAAGGGGGTCATGTCACCTTCAGGGTTGACTGCATTGAGTGTTCCCCGCTGGTTAGAGCACAACCGCAGCACCGCAAGCAGGCAGAGAAAAAAGGAGGAAGCCCCTCAGCTATCCCCCTGATGCTTGACGCATTGAAGGCACCACTGCCTTCCCCTCAACAGTGGTGGACGAGGCACCAATATGTAACCCCCAGTACACCGATTAGGCATTAAGACTCATTGAGCTCGATTAAGCGTTAATTAATGATTGTCTTGGCGTCAGCACCACTGCAACGCCTTGGGAGATGAAAGGCAGCGGGTTCCCTCGCCCGCTTCTCCCCTGCCTTTCCCGCCTGAGGCGATCATTTTAGCTTTTACAGGGAAAATAGTCAGCGTAAAGAGTCCTTTAGGGAAGATCATGATCAGCAGTTAAAAATGCTTTCTCCCTGGCGATTCATTCTCAGTTTCTGAACTTGGGGCTCGCAGAGTTGAAGCGCTTCGTGCTGCTTCTGAGCGGGTTTTCGCGCGGTATGGTTTGCCTGCACGCGCGCAGATGAAGAAGAATCTTAGCTGCGCCAATGGGTCTTTCGTTACAGCTCCGATGACACGGATCGTGTGACCAGCCAGCTTTCCTGATTGTCATTTTTTACGAATACCATTTTAATGTCTGGAAAACCCCCTTGTCCTCTGTTCACCCTGGCCTGATCCATGAGTTGTCCCTGGAACTTTGTGCAACTGGGACACATGGTGTGCAACTCTCAGGGAGCTGATCTTGCTTAAATCCTGCTCTACAGGAGAGGGTCTAAGGCCACCTACTGCGTTGAGTCGAAGAATCACTCTCGGTGTTCAGCAGAAGGGATTCCGCAGTAAGGAACCATCACCACGCGACATAGAGAGGATTTACTGGCTCCTTTGACTTAATCCGCCACACAGGCTTGTAGTTGTTCCCGCAGCGTGATGTGGTCGATGTCGCGGCCGATCAGCACCAGCTGATTTTTGCGATCCCCGGTCCAGTCGGTGTCGTCGATGGAAAAGCGCTTGCCTGCCAGATGGAACACGTGGCGGCGTTCGCTTTCGTTGAACCAGAGGATGCCCTTGGCCCGGAACACCTCCTGGGGCATTTGGTTGTCCAGGAAGTTCTGGAACTTGCGCAGGGCGAAAGGGCCATCACTTTGGAAGGACATTGAGGTGAATCCCTCGATGTCCTGATGGTCGTTGTGGCTATGGCTGTGGCCGTGGTGATGGTGTCCGTGGTCATGGCTGTGATCATGACCGTGATTGTGTTCATCGTTGTGGTCATGACCGTGTTCATGCCCATTAATGGGACCTTCGACGGAGGAACTCACCTTGTCGGATTCGAACAGTCCGACGCTGAGCAGCAGGGCCAAGGGCACGTCTCCTTTCACCGACCGCAGGATCCGCGCATCGTTCTTGACGTCCCTGAGTTTCTGCTCAACGGCCGCAAGCCGCTCCTCGGAGACGAGGTCGCACTTGTTCAGCAACAGGATGTCGCCATAAATCACTTGGGCCCGGCCTACTTCCGTGTTAAGCACGACGTCATCGAAGTTTTCTGCATCGATCAACGTGATGATCGAATCCAGGCGGGTTTGATCCCGCAGCTCACTGCCAAGGAATGTCATGGCCACTGGCAGTGGATCGGCCAGACCTGTGGTTTCAACGACGATGTAATCGAGTGGCTCTGGGCGTTCAATCACCCGTTCCACCGCCTCCATCAGCTCATCGTTGATCGAGCAGCAGATGCAACCGTTGCTCAGCTCCACCATGTCTTCATCGGTGGTGACGATCAGATCGTTGTCGATGCCGATTTCACCGAACTCGTTCACCAGCACTGCGGTCTTCACCCCCTGCTGATTGCTCAGAATGTGATTCAGCAGTGTGGTTTTCCCCGCTCCGAGGAAGCCGCTGAGAATGGTGACGGGGATGTTGGCGGTGGCTGGTGCAGTGGTCATTGGGTCAGAACAAAACAGATGTGATTTCTGGGCTCAAAGGTTGTGAAACGATCTGCGAGTGAACAGGCGAGACGCTCGCGTAGCAGTTGTTGCGATACAACATCTCGACACGTGGGAGTCAGCCAAAGCCCCGCCCTGAAGCGTTGGAAGCTTCTCCCGCAATTCGAAACTCGATGTGATCGGTGGCGGGGTCGTAGAGGGTGTAATGCCTCCCCCCGCCGATGCCAATCACGCTTCGCTTGGGTACGGCCTGTTCGTTTTGCTGTTCACCGGCATGGTCTTTGACGTGGGATTGGATGGATCCACCGGAAAGCTCCAGTCGGAACTGACGCCGACACCGCGCCGTAAACAGCCGGTTCACATCCAGCCGCGTCAGCCGATCCAGAAGTACCAAGGCTGAAGTGTCTTCCGTCAGCCGGTCGCCGACGTCAGCGGAGCTGCCATGAATCAATGCGCAGTCGAGTTCGATGAACCCGAACTGCAGCGATGCCAGCCAGTTGAGATGGCCGTCTTCCACAGCAGCGAGAAGTTCTTCGACCGCCGCCTCGCCTTGTTCTGCTCTAAGGCTTTCAGCCTTGCGTTCGCCGCGATAACCACACTCCGCCAGAAGCTGCTCTTCCCACCAGCCGTAGATGCAGTCGGGCTGAAGATCAGCGCGCTTCGGCTGCCTCAGACGCTCGAGCAGTGCATTGCACTTGCGTTGTGATCCGATCAGATCGCCGAGAACGAAGAGATTGGCAACACCCCGCTGTTGCTTCAATTCCTTCTGAATCTGTTCGTAGAGATCTAGATCTCCTTGGAGACCACTCACCAGGGCCCAGCGTTCCATCAGCGCTCACATATAACGCCATTTCAATTTTAGACGAGAATGATTCTCACAGCCACAGTCAGTCATGGCAATGGATCTCAAGGATTAGGTTGTTGTTAGAAGGATGAAACCCAAGTGCTGTAGTTACTTCGTTAGTTACTCGATTCAGCTCAATGCCAGCGGCTTTTCCCACGTTGGCGACCAGTGCTGACAGCACTTGGTCAGGTGCTCACCCTGCTGCAGTTGTTGCTGTCTCAAGTTGCAGGCAACAAGCCTTCGGCAGTGTCCGTCCACTCCATAAGCAAAGTGCTGAAAAGTCATACACGCCTTGTTGCCTTTCCATCGGAGCAGCTCTTGCTCATCGACAAAGCTCCACTCCTCCATCAGCCAATGCCGCAGTAGTACATCGGTTCTAGACGCAATGGCTTGAGTTGTGCAGTGCTGAGAAGTGCAGGCATCGAAGCGACTCGTTTCTGGGCTTAAAGTTCCCCGTCTAGAAAACCGCTGATGGCTTGGGAATACACACAGCTTCGTTTTGTTCCCCGCGGCAAAAGCTGGACTGGCGAAATTGAAGAGCTTTGGCTGGACGACAAGCAACTGATCTCCAGGAGCCACCCACAGCAGGTGAGCCTGGTGCAGCTGATGAATGAACTTGGTTCCCAGGGGTGGGAGCTGGTGACCTACGCCCAGCCCTTCACCGGCTACCACGGGGGCTGCTACACCTTTAAGCGCCAACACTGAGATCAAAAAGGGGAGGCTTTCCCAGGACCTCCCCGCTCGACGCAGCGCTGTCCGGACTTTCTGCGCCGCTCCCCTTCAGGATGGTTCAAATCGATACACAGCTGCCAGGGGTGAATCACCTGCCTCAAGGCAGCGACGCGGGTACAAAAAAACGGGGGGCCGCTTTCTTGACTCCCCCCGTCTTCTCTCGTGCAGCGCCGGCACAGCACTGCCAGTTAAGTCTGGTTCAGTGTGATGCACAGACGCGAGAGGCAAAGCGCATAACGAGGACTCGACACGTGAGCAGATGTGT